>NZ_AP014879.1:1800000-2100000 GCF_002355735.1 Sulfuricaulis limicola
GGCCAAGGCAAGGGCACTGGCTGAAACCGTACTGACCGGACTCGCGCGCCTGGAAGTCAAGGCGGGGCACGAGCGGCTGCGCGTAGACGCGAAAGCCGGCATCGTTGTGTTCCCCGAACATGGGACAACCGCGGAGGAGCTCATTGCGCATGTCGAGAGCGCTTTGTTGAGCGCGCAGGAACAACGGGTCGGCCTGATCAGCGTGTACAGCCAGGAAATGCATCATCAGGAAACACGGGCCGAACAATGGCTCCAGCGCCTGCATGTCGCCCTGGAACAGCATGATTTTGTGCTGCATTACCAGCCGGTGATAGAGGTCGCCTCGGGCGAGCTTTCACATTACGAAGGGTTGATCCGCATGACGCAGACTAACGGTGAACTGATTCCGCCGGGCGAGTTCATCCCGATCGCGGAACGCACCGGTCTCATCGCGCGAGTTGACTACATGGCCATGGAAATGGCGTTCTCCCAGCTGGCCGCGCTCGATGCCCAGGGTTTGAATATCAAGCTTGCCGTCAACATCAGCGCGGCCCATCTCGGCGACGACGCCCTGTTCCGCTGGCTCGAAAACGTGTTTGCCGAGGATACGGCATTGCCGGCGCGACTGATCTTTGAAATCACGGAAACCACCGCCGTGCATAACATTGCGCGCGCCAAGGCGTTCATGGAACCGCTGCGCGCCCTGGGTTGCCGCTTCGCGCTTGACGATTTCGGCGTCGGCTTTACCTCTTTTACCCATCTGCGCAGCCTGCCGGTGGATACCGTCAAGATTGACGGCAGTTTCGTGCGCGATCTCGCCTCGAACCCGGAAAACCAGTCGCTGGTGAAGGCCATGACGGAAGTGGCGCACAGCCTCGGCAAGCAGGTCGTGGCCGAATTCGTTGAAAGCGCCGAGATTCTGGAGATCCTGCGTGCGCTGGGCGTCGACTATGCCCAGGGCTATCACATCGGCCGACCTGGTCCTGCCCCGCTCATGCCCTGGGTTGTCAAAACACAGCCGCTGCAGAGGCTTTCAACAAGGCATAAGCGACCGTCTTCGAAATACCATTAGGACAGCGGCATCCAAACAAAAAAGCCGGGTTAAAGCCGGCTTTTTTTGTTTGGCGTCCCCAAGGGGATAGCTTGCGCCATTCATGGCGCTTACCCTTCGGGCCAGCGTAGATTTGTAAAAGGGAGCGGAGTGAGGCGTACCAGTATTATCGAAGGCACGGCTATCGACCCTTGCCAATAGCCTTCGCCCGCGCAGCGCGGCGTCTCGCGACTTCAGGCCAGTAATCATCCGCGCTTAGACTATAAGAAGCCGTGTCCAGGCTTTCGGCATACTTCGACACTCGGATGGTCGCGCCAGCGCGTTTCCAGTAAAAAGTCATCTTTGTGGACTTGGCGCCAGTGTCTTTCCGAGTTGGCGGGCCATACTTGGTCGTCAGGCCAGCAATCAAGTCGTCAAAGGCTAATGAGTCGAGTAACGCATATGCATACATCAGCCGGTTGGCAATGAAGTGGAAATCGATGACCTTGATGTGACGGCCGGCGACCCCTGAAAGCGCAGTGCGTGGAGCGCGATCGATAATGGTCGTCTCGCAAAACAGATCTGCTTCCGTCTGTTTGCGCTCCCAGAACTTTTTTAACGTTTCATTAAGCGGCCTCGTTGCCTCCTGCCTCGGATCGCTACAAATAAATTCCGGGTACTTCATCCTCAGCTCTTCCGCTGTCGAACCAATCTTTAATCCCTTGAATTCAAGCGAATCATCAGCGTAAGTGCTGGATGCCGTGAACAGCAGCAGAACCAAAATAGCCGGTACCAGGTGGTCTTTAGGCATATTCGAGAAACACGCAATTAAAACAGACGCTCGAGTATATTCAGGGTTCGAATCGACATTGATAACATCAGAAACAAAAAAAAGGGGGCCCGCAAAAATCGCGGGTCCCCTTTTTGATTCTGGCGTCCCCAAGGAGATTCGAACTCCTGTCGCCGCCGTGAAAGGGCAGTGTCCTAGGCCTCTAGACGATGGGGACGGATGTGCGACTGAAAAAAACAAAAGGGTTGTCCGCACGCAACCCCTTGTGTGAAATGGTGGAGCTAGCCGGGATCGAACCGGCGACCTCTTGCATGCCATGCAAGCGCTCTCCCAGCTGAGCTATAGCCCCTTCAGAGGCGCGGTACTTTACATGCCCGCCCACCGGCGGGTCAAGCCGTAACCGCTTGTTTCCTGATGTGTTCCAGCGCCGCATCGAGGCGTTCAAGGGTTTTCTCGCGTCCGAGGAGCGTGAGCGTCACGTCGATCGGCGGCGAGACGGCGCGGCCGGCGACGGCCACGCGCAGGGGCTGCGCGATCTTGCCGAGCTTCAGGCCTTCGGCCTCGGCCACGCCGGCGACCGCCGCGTGAATTGCCGCCGCCTCCCACTGCGGCAGCGCCGCCAGCCGCGCACGCAGCTCGGTCAGCGGCTTGCCCGCCTCCGGCTTCAGATGTGCGGCCGCATCCTTGGCCTCGTATTGCTCGAAATCGCGATAGAAGAACAGGCTGTTTTGCGCCATTTCCGCCAGCGTTTTGGCCCGTTCGCGCTGCGCCGTGACGACCTCGACCGGATCCGGACCGGTCGCGGGATCGATGCCGAGCTTGCCCAGATGATGGCTCAGATGATGCGCCACATGCCGGGGATCGCTGCTCTTAATATAGTGCTGGTTGAGCCACATCAGCTTCTCGGGGTTGAACGCCGCCGCCGAGCTGTGGACGTTGGTGACGTCGAACAGCTTGATCATTTCGTCGATGGAAAATACTTCCTGGTCGCCGTGCGACCAGCCGAGGCGCGCGAGATAATTGAGCAAAGCCTCGGGCAGATAACCGTCATCGCGATACTGCATGACGCTCACAGCGCCGTGGCGCTTGGACAGGCGCGCCCCGTCCGGGCCCAGGATCATGGGCACATGCGCGTAGACCGGTGGCGCGTAATTCAGCGCCTTCAGCATGTTCATCTGGCGCGGGGTGTTGTTCAAATGGTCGTCGCCGCGGATGACATGGGTGATTTTCATGTCCATGTCGTCCACCACCACGGTGAAATTGTAGGTCGGCGAGCCGTCGCCGCGCGCGATGATCAGGTCATCCAGCTCGCTGTTCTGGAATATCACGCGTCCGCGCACCAGGTCCTCGACCACCACGACCCCGTCGAGCGGGTTCTTGAATCGCACCACCGGCGACGCATCCGTTGGCGGATTGGACACGCCATGACGGCATTTGCCGTCGTAACGCGGCTTTTCCTTGCGCGCCATCTGCTCGGCGCGTAGCTGTTCCAGGCGCTCCTTCGAGCAATAACAATGATAGGCCTGCCCCTCCTTGAGCATCTGCCGGATGACTTCCTTGTAACGCGGGAATCGATGGGTCTGGAAAAACGGCCCCTCGTCGTATTCCAGCCCGAGCCAAGTCATGCCCTGCAGGATGGCGTCCACCGACTCGGCGGTGGAGCGTTCAAGATCGGTGTCCTCGATGCGCAGGATGAAGGTGCCGCCATGCTTGCGCGCGTACAGCCAGGAAAACAGCGCGGTGCGCGCACCGCCCACGTGCAGATAGCCGGTGGGGCTGGGGGCAAATCGGGTGCGGATGGTCATTTCAGGACATGTCGCCGGGAAAGACTGCCTATGTTAATGAAATTCCGGCCGCCGTGCATCCTGAGATCAGTCGTCCTCCCAGGGACCATGACCAGGGATGTTTATCTCGTGCTCGCTGAACAAACCCGCCTCCGCCCTGCTGTGGCAGGCCTGGCATTGGGTGAGGCTCTTGACCTTGGGGTTACCCGTAATGAGCCGCGCCGGGATTTCGTCGTGTTTGGAAACGATATACGGCACTTGGCTGATGCGTATCGGCGTTTGCCCCGGAGAAAGTGAATCGCTGATTTTCACCGAGCGCCGGTGGTTCGAGCGGTCGGCGGCATTCTTGACCAGATAGTCCGCAATGGCCGCGGCGTCCTCCTGCGGCAGCTCGGCGTTGTCGCCGAAGTGATCGGCCAGATTGCCCATCAGCTTCCGCCAGGAGCGCGCTGGCAGCAATCCCGGCTGATAGGCGAAATGACAGCTGCCGCATTCCTTGGCATAACGCGTGTTGTTGACCGGCGCCACGTCGGCGCTCTTGCCGCGGCGTGAATACGAATCGCCGTCAGCCATCACGACATTTGACAGGGCGAGCATTCCGCCCAGCAACAAACCCGTTCCATAACGTATTTTCATCATCCACCTCACGTCTGTATCATTAATTGCGGATAAACAGCAGGAAATCGCCCTTCTCTTGCGGCGTACATTCGCGTCCGTAAGTCCATTTGCAGTTGCGCAGGAACCATTTCTCGACCTGTTTGACGTCGGTCAGGCGTTTGGGATTGACCGCCGGTTTCATCGGCTCGATCACCTTGCCGGTTTCGGCGTGCTTGCCGGCATTGCGCAGGTTGGCGGTGTGGCAGGCAGCGCAATTGCGCGATTCGCCGGTCTTGGCGTTCTTGAAACTCCTGTTCCATAACACTTCGCCGGCCGCAGCACTGAAGCCGTTCGCTCCCTGCGCCTTGTAGGCAGCGAGTCGTTCGTCGACCACGTCGGCGCCGGCCGCGGCACTGGCGCACAAAAGGGCGATCAACATCGAATGCACTGATATCTTCATACAATTACCTCACGTTGGATTTGGCTTGATCGGCGGACGCGGGCAGGCGCATGGCGGCATCCTCGAAGGTGCCGCGTTCGGCATCGAGATGGCAGGCAGCACAATTGGCCTGGGTACGCACGGCCGGCGCCTGCCACAGTTTGTCTTCGATGTCGCGGTGCTTGCGTTTCCAGTATCCGGTTTCGGTGATACGAAGCGGTGTTTCCTGCGGCGGAATGGAACGGTTGATCTTCCATGCTGCCTCGGTCAGTGCCGATTCCGCGGCGTTACGCCGGGCAAACTCACGCAGCTCAGCCACTGTTGCCGGATCGAGCGCCAGATCGTCGCCAAAATGGCTGGCCTGGCCGTCGAGCAGCGCCTGCCATGACCGCGCCGGCAACAACGTCGGATGAAACGCCAGATGACAGCTGCCGCATTCGCTGTCCCACGCGGCATTGGCGGGAAGCGACGGACCGGTAAACGGCAGGTAGGGTTTCCCGGGCGTGGCGCGCGCATAACCGGCGAACTGAATCCCGGCGGCCGCCAGCACGGCAACAACCATCACGGCGCCGACACGGGAATACGTGCGCGTTGAAATGCCACGGCCGCGTTTATAGCCGGTGATCATGGCGGCCGCGAGATTCTCGCGGTGCCGCCAACTCTCGAAGGCCACGCCCACAATATGCACGGCCACAAGCACGAGCATGGCAAACGCGGTTATTTCATGCGCCTCACGGAAAACGGCGGCGACAGAAAAACTCACCCACCCCGCCAGAGGACCATGCCGTTCTTCGCCGCCGAGCACCAGCAAACCGGAAACGGAGATGGCCAATCCGAGCACCAGCAGGAGGAAAATCGCCCAGGCGCCGGCGGGGTTATGACCCACATGACGCGGCGCAATGCCACGCCAGGTGGCCAGCAGATAATCCCTCGCGGCGCGCCAGCTGTAGCGGAAAGCCGGGAATCGGGCATAACGGCCGCCGGCGAGACCCCACACGAGCCGGAATAGCAGCAGCCCGAAAAACAGGTAGCCGAAAAATACATGTACATCGAGATAACGGTCGTGTTCGTGCGTAAGCCAAGCGACCGCGAACGAGCCCGCGAACAACCAGTGGAACAGGCGCGTGGGCAGATCCCACACCTTCACCCGGCCCGCATTGGTTTCCCCCGTCCGTGACATGGGAGAGTCTCCATAAATGACTTACGGGCGATCTTAGACGGGCAAGCTGAAATGAAACTGAATCAGGCGGGTCCGACGGCGGAAGCCAAGCCGGGCCAAATTGACCGGCACCGGCCCAGCACGTAAACTTTGCATCCCTTCGGGCGATTAGCTCAGCGGTAGAGCACTGCCTTCACACGGCAGGGGTCGCAGGTTCAAACCCTGCATCGCCCACCATCTTTTCAGGCGCTTGGTGAACAGAAGTTACCCACCCTCCCGGCGTTGTAATTGAGATTTTGAGCGTCAACCTTGATTTTCACGCCATAGACTTGGTGAGATTCATGCGTCCCCGTGGTAAACAACCTGAACCGGTGTGATCGGGAATCATGCGCGCGCCCAACTGTTTGGGTCTGGCCAATTACGTATACTGTCCCTGAAATTGTCTCAGGAGAATCATATGGTGCAGATTATCAGTGATCGTAGCGAGCTGAAACATAGCCTGCGAAAACTGGTGACTTTGGTGCAGAAGAATGGCGGGTGGCTGGATGAACGGCTGATCATCCGATATGAACGTGGTGGTTTTTCCGTGCACTCGAAGACCAACGGCGCGAACAGTAATTGGATTATCAAGTTGCCACCTGCCTGTCTTTTACCGACTGATCAATTTCAACTAAGCCTGGCCGGTGATGATATCCGTGTCGAGTCCCATACTTCCGAGTTCTCGGGGGGGCGCCTGGATTTGCTGGAGATTATGCTTGAACTATGGAATCAGACCGGAAAAATCGCTGCGCAAAAGAAAACGGCCTTTTGGGGCATCAGTGAAAGCGATCCCGACCTTTTCAGGCGCCTCGCAGCAGGCCGCAACACGCAATTCTATGCGAAGCTGGAAGACAGCCTTTACTCGAAAGATCAACATGAACGGTTATTGATCAAGGGGTTTTTGATGACCAGGACATCAGGGCTCGCTTCCAATATTTCGTCATCCGAACGTACGCAAATGCTTATGCCCATTATCGAGTTACTGAACCACCACCCGTTGGCGCCGCCTTACACCTATTTGTTCAGTCAGAATGAAAAAAATCAATTGGCGATTAAGAAATTCTGTGCGTTACCCCAAACAACCGAGTGCTTCGTCCGCTACGGTTATTATGATGCATACGATCTGCTTTTGAATTATGGTTACATAGAAAGCAATACATTTTTTATCCGTTCTATTCCGATGGAAATCAGTTTGCCCGGCCTCGGGACAATGAAAGTTTATACCTCAACCGGCCAGATGGGTCACAAGAATCTGCCTCCACAAATCGCCGATCTTGGCGTATTTTTGCCTCAATTTTTCATAAATCGTGATGCGGGAGTGGCGGACGTCGGCTATCTGCTGATTCCACAGGATACTGCCCCACATGCACTGCGTCGGGTGCTTGGCTTCATCATTTATCAGCTTGACCCAAAGCTCCCTGCCATCAAGATTTCTGAATTCGTCGAAATGGCCGAGAAACAAGTGCTTGCAGAAAATACCAGGTTTTATCGAGACCTGCTGGAGCACCTGCATCACTTGGATTCCGCGAGGAAGAGCAGACATGCATTGCAAGTTCAATCCGCCATGGAAATGGCCAACGTGCAACTTTCGAAGTTAGCGAAATACCCGTTTATCGGAAAGGATTCTCCCACGGTCACCAGAACACTTTCCTGAATCCGCGGAGTCAGAACGTCACAGAATGATTTAACCCTGCTCCGCTCTGATCACCCGGCCCCAGCCTCTACAGATTATTCCCCAGACATGTCTACAATTACTCTGCTCATTTTGAGCACACCACCAACGCCACGATGGAACAGTGACAAATCCTTAATTAAGCCGGCATATGCTGAGCGGGAGTCGGCAGGAATTGACTGTCGCAAGTTCGAGTCCTGCATCGCCCACCATCCTTTCAGGCATTTATTCTTATTCAGACCACAGAAAAAGACCGTCTTGCGACGGTCTTTTGTCCTGCTTTTACGGCTCATGCTTTAGGGGTTCACCAGGGCATGATCTTCCGTTTTACGGAACGGTAACCGTCGTCGTATCAAGAACAACTGCGGTCTGAGACAGCAGCCTGCCGTTGATCGATGCGAGACTTCCAAATGTGATCCCGGTCTGGCCCAGTATGACTCCCTCAAAGTGCGTGCCCGCTCCCATGGTCACGGCACCGGATACCTGCCAGAAGATGTTCTGGGGCAATGCACCGCCGCTCAGGATAACGTTCTTGGCAGCAGCCATGTCGAGCGTTCCCGCCACCTTGAGAATCCAGACATCTGTCGCGCTGCCGCTGAAAGTGAGATCCGTCGGTATGGTAACAGCGCTCCCCCATTCGTAGACGCCAGCGGTGAGGGTTTGACTGGTGAGCGTTCCGGCACCCAGGTTGGTCGTCGCAGCAGATGTCGCTGTCCGTCCGGCGGCATCGGTGTATGCGGCTTGCATATTGAGTACGGCCGTACTGAGATTAGTAGGTGTAGGTTCCGCATAGTCGGCTGCATATAATTTTCCGGGTGCAGCCACCTGAGCGGATGTCGAATAGAGATCCGAGTTGTCGGCCGCCGCTGTTTCGGACCAGCCCGTCAAGCCAACCCTGGCGGTCGGACTCAATCCGACATTCCCGGTGACTACGGAATTTGGAACGGTTGAAACACCCGCTTTTGCCAGAATCGCATAATGGCCGGCTGCCCCCAGGGAGACGCTGCCCGCCGCCGTACTGACTGCCCCTATCGGTCCTTCGGCTGCGCTTGGGGCAGACACGCTGCTTCCACCGTCATTGTTACTGCATCCGGCCGTTAAAGCGGCCACCGCCAACCCCAGCAACCACATCCGTGATTTGGGATAATTTGTGAATCTGCTCATATTCTGCTCCTGCTTGCTCGATACCGGAATTGGCATCGAGATGTAATCGGGTGAATGGCAGTCCAATTTTCCTTGATAAGAATTTCGTCAATGGACTGCAAGGCCATCCATCACCAAGCTTGGTGTACTCCTTCCGCCGTCTATGGACTGTACGATGGCACACATATGACGAATTACGTTGGCTGAACACCAAGCCTGCACGCCGAAACAATATTCCTTAAGTCGCTCCGGGCACGGCGCACATTCGTACGTATATATATGCGGAAATTTTTCACCACAAAAAACCTGCGATGCAGGGCTTAAGAGGGGTCATCAGCTTGAGGCCATGGGGGTGGTGCGCGTACTCACAACCTCAATCACAACATGGCGGCACAAAGAAGCTTCACCAGGATTTATGGCGCCGTGGTAAAGCTCCAGACCTTGTCGTTTGCCAGCGCATTGCCTGCCATATCCTTAGCCCCGGTAGTCAAGCGGGCGGTATAAATGGTTCCGGGCTCAAGATTGCTCACAGGCGTGGGATGGGAATCGACGGGTGTGGTGAGATGGTTTATGCGCGTGAAGATCGCGGTGTTGCTGCTCGCGTCAAAAGCCACAGTTCCTGTCACGGGGTCAGTGCCGGGTCCGGTCACCAGAAAGTTTGCGGTGGTGATGCTGGCCGGATCCATCGGTTCATTAAAACTGACGTTGAATGTTGTGCCGATCGCGACACCTGTCGCGCCATCCGTGGGGCTGGTTGAATTTATCACGGGTGCGGCGACATCCGGATTTGCGCCGGTGGTAAAACTCCATGCCATGGACCGTGACGCATTACCCGCCAGGTCCGTCGCATCGGCGGTGATCGTGGCGGTATACGGCGTGTTCGATGCAAGATTGTTTGAGGGAGTAAAGCTCGCTGTTCTATTAATATAAGTCACGGTACCCGGAACCGTCGTGGTGCCAGGGCCTTTCACCGTAAAGCTTGTGGCCGTCAGCATCGATGAATTCATTTCTTCGCTGAAGGTGGCGCTGATCTTGTGATTGACAGCCACACCCGTGTCATTGCCGGTGGGGATGGTAGAGGCCACGCCGGGTGCAGCGTTGTCCGCCACGGCGTCCGCGGTAAAGCACCACGCAAAGTCATTCATGAGCGGATTGTTGCCCAGATCCTTGATGCCGGTGACGACCGTAGCCGTATATCTTGTATTAGGCGCGAGGCCGCCGGAGGGCGTGAACACGGCGATGTGATTGGTGGCGTCATAGCTCACCGTTCCAGGGAGATAAATAAGAGTAACTCCATCAGCTTCTACCCTTCCATCGGTCAGCCTGAAGTAGTCTGTGTTAACGTCAGCCGGAATCATTGCCTCACTAAGCGTGGCCGTGAGTTTGCTATTGGTCCCGATTCCCGGGACTCCCGAACTGCCTCCTGTATCTTCACCCGGGCTCATGGCCGTGACGCTTGGTGCGGTACTATCGGGAGGAGCGGAACTTCCCCCATTTGCACCGCTGCCACTATCTCCGCCACCACCGCCACCGCCGCCGCATCCGGTCATAAAAAAAAGCAACATGAATGCCGCAAATGACAGCTTCATGGAATCACCCTTGTATACGCTCATTGGTGTCACTCCTCAAAAAATATCCACACTGTGCCTTGCGTCCGCGCAACGATCACTACGCAGACATCCGCAGCATCGAATCCTCCTCATCGAGGGCCGCCACCATGGAAAAAATTATTCACGATCGTCGCGTCATCTTCTGTGCGATATCGAACATACGACGATAAATTTCCCTGAAAACGGAAATTGCCTATTGCAAAAAAAGCCCTGCATCGCAGGGCCTAAGGGGGGTCATTGGGGTGGTACGTGTACTCGTAATCTCAATCACAACATGCCCATTCTCCGCCGTAGCCAGCGGCAAAACGTGCCTTTTTCATGAACATTCTGCTTGTTAAAACAATTGCCTGGTTTGACTTGATTGCCGCTTAATTCCTGATGTTCATTTTATTTTCAACATTTTTGACGCCGGCGACACCGTGCGCAATTTCAACGATGCGTTCCATCTGCGCCTGGCTCTCGACGAAACCACTCAACCGCACGATGCCTTGGTGGGTCTCGACCTTGGGGTCCAGCCCCTTGACTACCGGGTCCGCGAGGAGCCCCGATCTGATTTTCGTGGTAATGATGTCGTCATCCAGCGCTGTCTCGACGCCCGTACCAGGAGCGGTAGCGGTCGTGGCCTCCTCTCGCTTATCGCAACCGGCAACCATGAACGTTGCGGCAAACAAGAGAAGAACGTTTAACGAAATAATTTTTTGGTTAACCTTCATCATTATTAATCTTAATATCCCTCCCGCATAGAGCCAATCCAGCTACACAAGCCTGGACTATCCAGAACATCGACACTATTCCTGTTCTGCTCTTTGTCGGTCTGTACGGTTTCGCACATACGCGGCCAGCCGGTGAACGTCTGCCTGCACTGCATCACGAGAAATGACGCGGGATAAAGCAATACCTCGGCGTTTCCCCGGCTTTCCTGAACACTTTCAGTTCTTAAATAATTCGTGCTGCGTTCGCCAGCGCACCGAGATATATCGCTCATCCTGATTAGATTTTGGCGTTGCGGCCGAGTGGTCGTTTCCGCACGTGGCTGCGTCAATAGGTGCATCACTGGGAAATTAAATGGAAACATAGCGCGCAGGAGAGCATGCAATGGATACACCCACCCTGAAAACAAGAATGTCACGATCAATTCGATACAGTTTATTCCTATGCTTAATAACAATGGCGGCGTCGAGCCATGCGGCAACGGTGTCTTTTTTCCTGAATGAGTCGAATCGTCTTCCCGACGGCATCAACTACGTATCAGTCAATCTCACTGAAAACCTGGCGGGAGGAGTGGACGTCCTGGCCCGGACTTTGGACCCGCTCAACGACCTTGGCATCCGTGATTTTGGCATTCAAAAGTTTGCTTTCAGTTTCGATGATGGAACCATGGCGGACGTCTCGGGTCTGCCGGATGGCTGGAAGGTCAAAGGAGACCGGGGCATGAATGGCTTCGGGAAATTCGATACGGGTCTCCTGGGCAATGCACACACCCGCACCGATGTCTTGAGCTTTACGATTAATGGTGTGGGCATCGATGACTTTGAATCTTATTTTGCGGTAAAAGTCGCTGGCCTGGATAGCCGCCTTGGACCATCGAACGCCTTTTTCGGCGGTTCTTTGGAAAATGGTTCTTTTGGCCCTGGTTCAGGCGGCACTGACGGAAATCTTGCTGCAGTGCCGGTGCCCGCGGCCATCTGGTTATTCAGCTCCGGTCTCGTGGGACTCATGGGGCTGGCACGCCGTGCCAAAAAATAAATCCGGCACCAAATAATCCGCGAGCATCCGCATCCGATCTTCCGCCAGCGCATAGCAACAATGGCGTGCGCTGGCGGAAATCACTGTTCCCGGCCTTCACCACGCCCGCGTCTCTTCCTTTCGCAAGGCTATTCTCGTGCGCCACCGTACATACGACGCTGAGTATTCAACGTAAGGTCTGTAATCGACAGTCACATACACTTCATCCAACGCCCACTTAAAGGAACAATCATGAGAAAATTTACCGTTACAGCGATAGCAGTTGCCATCGGCTTCACGTTTAGCGTCGGTGCCATGGCGCAAACCATGTCCAAGGACGATTACAAGGCCGGCATGGACAGCATTGCGGCCGAATACAAATCAAACAAAGTCAGCTGCGAAGCGTTGTCCGGCAATGCCAACGACATATGCATGGCCGAGATCAAAGGCAAGGAAAAGGTCGCCAAGGCCGATCTCGAAGCCCGTAACAAGAACACCAACGAAGCTCGCTATGATGCACTCATCGCCAAAGCTGATGCCGATTACGCAGTCGCCAAGGAAAAGTGCGATGACCAGGCCGGGAACGTCAAGGACGTCTGCCTGAAGGAAGCGAAGGCCGCAGAGATCGCCGCCAAGGCCGATGCCAAGTCGCAGATGAAAATCTCGAAGGCGAACAAGAAGGCCAACGACGAATCTGCCGAAGTGCGCAAGGATGCGCGGGAAACCTCCGCCGACGCGCGCCACGATGCTGCCAGCGATAAAAGCGACGCCAATTATTCGGTAGCGAAGGAAAAATGTGACGCCCTCGCCGGTGGCGCCAAGGACAGCTGCATGAACGAGGCGAAACTGAACTACGGCCAGAAGTAAGCACGCAATCCATCTGGCGCCAGACAGACTGTCAGACGCCAGATGGAATCTGTGAAGGGTAAAACCTGCCTACGGAACTCTGCAGACGGTGGGATCGGGGTGGCATGCCGCCGCGCCGGATCCGCCCCGCCACAGGTGAAATTTTCCGTGAACCAGTTGTATGACAATGAGGTATTCCCAGTGAAAACGATACATGTATTTTCTGTCGGTGCGGTTGTCGCCACGTTAATGCTCGGCGGTTGCAGCACCATGACGCCGCAAGAGAAGGATACGGCGATCGGCGCCGCCGTCGGTGGCGCTGCGGGCAATGTGCTTACAGGCGGCAGTGCCGCCGGAACGATCGGCGGCGCAGCAGTTGGCGGTATCGTGGGACACGAGACCAGCAAATCCAAGAAGTAACGATTGGCAGAGACGCCTTACCTCCCGTTTCCACGGCCAGATAAGGAAGGATACCCTCTCGCGCATTCCGATCGGCCCGTGCGACGGCGAGGTCTGGGCCATGGGTATCAATAGACCCCCACCCATCACAATATGAAGGAGTGACTCATGGAGACATCCTCGCTGAAAAACTTATCGAAGGACCAACCTTTGCTGTCCGATATCCAGACCTTGCGCAAGCGTGCGCGTCAGCATATCGAAGGTGGTGCTGTCACGTCGGGTTACGCGGCAGACCGCAAGACTGTGATCAAACTGCTGAACGAGGCGCTGGCAACCGAGATCGTCTGTGTGCTGCGCTATAAAAGACACTATTTCATGGCCGCCGGGATCCATGCCGATCCCGTGGCGACCGAGTTTCTCGAACACGCCAACGAGGAAATGCTGCACGCCGACCGTATCGCCGAGCGCATCGTGCAGCTTCGTGGCGAACCGAATTTTTCCCCGGACGGCCTGTCGCTGCGCAGCCATGCCGAATATGTCGAAGGCGACTCACTCAAGGAGATGATCAAGGAAGACCTGGTCGCCGAACGCGTCGCCATTGAGAGTTATCGCGAGATGGTCGCCTATATCGCCGAAAAGGATCCAACCACTCGCCGTATGCTCGAAGAAATTCTCGCCAGCGAAGAAGAGCATGCCGACGATCTGGCGTCACTGCTCGAGGGTTTGAAAGACTGAAATTCCTGTCAGCTTGGCATCCGCAAGTCCTGGACACTTTTGCGCACGTTTTCCTCAGGGAGCCTCTACATGCCCTGGCTATTTGTCAGGAGTGATTCCCTATGAACATCGAAACCAATAAATCGCTTACCTATCCGTTTGCCCTGGCGCCATTGCCTTTCGCTTACGACGCACTCGAACCCTACATCGACGCGGCAACCATGCGGATACATCACGACAAACATCACCAGACCTACATCACCCGTCTGAATGCGGCACTCGAAACTTATCCCGAATGGCATGGCCTCAGCATCGAAAAACTGTTGCTGGAGCGGCATAGTGAGTTGCCAATCGCGATCCGACAAACGGTGCACGACCAGGGCGGTGGCCACCTGCATCATCAACTCTTCTGGGAAATTCTGAAGCCCGGCGCAACCGGGGACAGGCCCACCAGGGCGCTGGCGCAGGCGATCGATCGCAGCTTCGGTTCCTTCGATGCGTTCAAGGCCAGGTTTGTCGACACCGGCGCAAGGCATTTCGCCTCCGGCTGGGTGTTCCTGTTGGTGAACCCGGCAGATGGAAAGCTGGAAATCCTTTCCTGCCACGATCACGACAGTGCCGTGCTGGAGAATAAAACCGCCCTCCTCCTCAACGACCTGTGGGAACACGCCTATTACCTTAAATATCAGAGCGGGCGCGTCGACTATCTCAAGGTTTTCTGGAACGTCGTTAACTGGGAGCACGTCGGTCACCGGCTGGAAAGCGCGCTGGCCGGCAAGGTGCAGCCTGGGCCGTCGACTAAAAAATTCAGCCACTCAGTACGCTAGCGCACTGAATGTTTTCAGCAGAGGAGGATAATTGTTTGTAACGATGATCGGTCTTTGAAACCACGAATGCGTCAACTCCCGGTTTCGAAGCGATGCGGAAGCTTTCCTGACGCTGATCTCCGCCTCTTTCCTGCCTGGCATCGCTATCAGCGTTCCTCCGGGCTGTACTGCCCGAAAAGGCGGTCAATATGAATATGCAACTCAATAAGCCTCTGCACCTGCTGACACTGGCCGCAGGTATCGCCACGTTCCTGATCAGTATCGCCGGTATCGTGGGATGCAACATGAATAACCCGGGCAACAACGCAGCGCCCGCCAAATCAGCGGCTTACTCATCCAGGACGAAATGCACTGATTGCGGCCGGATCGAGTCGGTAGAGGAGGTCGTGACGCGTGGTGAAGGATCCGGTCTCGGTGCCGTCGGCGGGGCAGTCGTGGGTGGCGCTGTTGGTCACCAGGTCGGCTCCGGCCGGGGTCAGGACCTTGCGACGGTGGCCGGTGCGGTGGGCGGCGCAGTCGCCGGCAACGAGATCGAGAAGCGGGTGAAATCGACCAAGAGCTATGCCATCACCGTCCGCCTTGACGACGGGTCGAGCCGCGTTTTCTACGAAGCCAGCCCGCCGACGTGGCGGCCGGGCGATCAGGTCAAAGTCACCAACGGCGCGATTCAGTCGAACCGGTGAGATCGGCGCTGGTGCGATGAAACGCAGTAATGGCTGTTAAGCGGCGCCGCGGTTCTCATTGAACGCAGCGTCAATGCAAAGAAAAGGAGAATTGTCATGTTATATACGCTCGCTGTTGTTTTGGTCGTCCTGTGGCTCCTGGGGCTTGTCTCCTCCTACACCATGGGCGGTTTTATTCACATCCTGCTGGTGCTCGCCATCGTGGTTGTTCTGCTCAACGTCATCGGCGGAAGAAAGGCCCTGTGACTCTCTCGCGAGACCGTGCATGAATATCAGGTGGCAGGAATGATGGCCAGCGCCCCCTTCCCGCGCGCCTTACCCAGAGAAGGAGAAGTGTCATGTTGAAAATGAGCATTTTGATCGGCACGCCGTCGGCAATCACATATCTGGCGTCAACCAATTCTCAGCACCTGGATAATATTTTATATATTTTCGTGCTGTCCATAGCGGCGCTATTGGTTGCGATCCTGTCGCATATCAACGAAAAGTCCAGACCGTAGCAATTAAGGAGATTTTCCGATGGACAAGGCGATCTCGCTCGCCATTCTGGCCGCAGGAATACTGCTGGTGGTCTTCGGCATCAACGCATCGAATTCAATCAGTTCCGACATTTCCCGGGTTTTCACCGACGCACCGACCGACAAGGCGATATGGATGCTGGTCGGCGGGGTTGTCGTGACGATTATCGGGCTGGCGGGATTGCTGCGTGGATCGAAGGGAAATTGAAAAGATCTTCATGATTTTTCATCCGTACCGGTCTCCTCCAATAACCAATAACAGGTATTTGAAGCATATCTTGGCGCTCTGACCGCGGGCTCGCTGATTTCAGCAGCGACCAGCCAAGGCACTCCCCGCAGTGACTTAACCTCGAGGACTTGACTTATTCACTCTCCGGCTTGACCGTGTCAGCCCCGGATTTTCCCAATCCTGCATACCGCCTCGGTACCAGAGGATAGTGTGCACTACACCGAGTACCGCGCGTCATTGAGCAGACGGATGACTGGCTCATCCAAGCCATGGTCGCAACCCAGAATACTCACGGAGGCCGTCGCAAGATACAGGCGACGAGCTTCGAGAGCGGGCAACGCGACCCAACGCGCGATGAGGATGCGTAACAGGTCACGGTGCGCGAAGACCAGCACGTCGTTCCTGAGCGCACGGATACGAGCAATGACACGATCCGCGCGCGTAGCCACCTGCGCCAGCGTTTCCCCGCCCGGGCAACCGTTCTCGAACAAACGCCACGCGGGGCGCTCGGCGCGGATCTCTGACGTACGCCGGCCTTCGTAACTGCCGTAGTCCCATTCCATCAGATCGGAATCGGTCTCTGCGGATTCACCGAATCCTGCCAGCTCGCCGGTCCGCCGCGCACGTTGCAGCGGACTGGTGAAAACGTTGGCGAAGTTCAAACCTTTCAACCGAGCACCCAATTCCCGTGCGGCGTGCTCGCCCTGTTCGGTAAGCGGGATGTCAGTTCGGCCGGTGTGTTGTCCGCTGATAGACCATGCGGTTTCACCATGCCGGACTAGATAAACCTTGGGAAGCGCTTCGTTCATTGACGTGCTGAGGCTTTCTTCCTCATTTTCTTGACGCCCCATCTCCAATGCCGGATCTCTGGCATATCCTCGCCGTGTTGTCGTATGTATTGCTGGTGTTCGATGAGCTTGTCGCGGATGACTTGGGTCAGGTAGGCGGCACGCGAACCCAGGCTCGGCACCCGATCAATGACGTCTTTGGCCAAGTGGAAGCGATCTATATCGTTGAGCACCGCCATGTCGAAGGGTGTGGTGGTCGTTCCTTCTTCCTTGTAGCCACGCACGTGCAAATTATCATGATTGGTGCGCCGATAGGTCAGACGATGGATCAACCAGGGATAGCCGTGATACGCGAAAATAATGGGTTTATCCGTGGTGAACAAAACGTCAAAATCCTTGTCGCTCAGGCCGTTAGGGTGTTCGCTCTGCGGCTGCAAGGCCATCAAGTTCACCACGTTGATGACGCGGATCTTAAGTTCCGGAAGCTGCTGCCGCAGCATCTCCACCGCGGCCAACGTCTCCAGAGTCGGCACATCGCCGGCGCAAGCCATCACCACATCGGGATCGCCGCCCTCGTCGTTGCTGGCCCATTTCCAGACGCCCAGTCCGGCCGTGCAATGTTTGATGGCGGCATCCATGTCCAGCCATTGCAGTTCCGGTTGCTTGCCGGCAACGATAACATTGACGTAATGGCGGCTGCGTAAACAATGATCAGTCACCGACAGCAAGGTATTGGCATCGGGCGGCAGGTAAACACGGATGACATCGGCTTTTTTATTGACCACGTGATCGATGAAACCAGGGTCCTGATGGCTGAAGCCGTTATGATCCTGCCGCCACACATGCGAAGTTAATAGATAAGTCAGTGAGGCGATGGGTCGCCGCCAGGAAATCCGGCGCGTCACCTTCAGCCACTTGGCGTGTTGATTGAACATGGAGTCCACAACGTGAATAAAAGCTTCGTAGCAGGAGAAAAATCCGTGGCGGCCGGTCAGGAGGTAGCCTTCCAGCCAGCCTTGACACAGATGTTCACTCAAGACTTCCATCACGCGGCCATCAGGCGCAAGTTGCGTGTCGCTCTTCTGAATCTCACCCATGAATGCACGGTCGGTGACTTCAAATATATCCGCCAGACGATTCGATGCCGTTTCATCCGGACCGAAGACGCGGAAGTTACGTGCCGTCATATTCTGCCGCATCACATCACGCAAGAAGGCGCCGGTAACGCGCGTGGCCTCGGCCTTCACCGAACCGGGACCAGGGACTTTGACGGCGTAATCGCGAAAATCGGGCAGGTCAAGATCACGCAGCAGCAAACCGCCGTTGGCATGCGGATTCGCTCCCATGCGGCGATCGCCTTGTGGTGCCAGCTCGGCGAGTTCCGCCACAAACTTGCCGGACGCATCGAAAAGTTCTTGCGGGCGGTAACTTTTCATCCACTTTTCCAGCAGCCGCAGATGCGCAGGATTTTCGGCCAGGTTCGCCAATGGCACCTGGTGTGAGCGCCACGAACCCTCCGTTTTCAAGCCATCTACTTCTTTAGGCCCGGTCCAGCCTTTCGGCGTGCGCAGAATAATCATGGGCCACAGGGGACGCTGCTTGAAACCCTGGCGGCGCGCCACAGATTGAATCTGGCGGATCTCCTCGACGATCCGGTCGAGCGTCGCGGCCATGAGTGGGTGAACTTTTTCCGGATCGTCGCCTTCGACGAAATACGGCTTATATCCGTAGCCGCGGAACAACGCTTCCAGTTCCTCGCGGCCGATTCTGGCGAGGATCGTCGGACTGGCAATCTTGTAACCGTTCAGGTGCAGGATGGGCAGCACCGCGCCGTCGTGCACCGGATTAAGAAATTTGTTCGAATGCCAGCTGGTGGCCAACGCTCCGGTCTCCGCTTCGCCATCGCCAACTACACAAGCGACCAGCAGATCGGGGTTATCGAATGCAGCGCCGTACGCGTGCATCAGGGAATAGCCGAGCTCGCCGCCTTCGTTGATAGAACCTGGCGTTTCCGCCGCCACGTGGCTGGGGATGCCGCCGGGAAATGAAAATTGCGTGAACAGCCGTTTCAGACCGCGCTCGTCCTGCGAGATGTTTGGATAAAGCTCGCTGTAGGTCCCCTCCAGATAAGTATTTGCCACCAGACCCGGTCCACCGTGTCCTGGCCCGGTGACATAGAGCATGTTGAGGTCATACTGCTTGATGATGCGGTTGAGATGCACGTAGATGAAATTCAAACCTGGCGTGGTGCCCCAATGACCCAGCAGCCGCGGTTTCACATGTTCCAGTTTCAGGGGCTTTTTGAGCAGCGGATTGTCGTACAAATAAATCTGACCAACCGACAGGTAGTTGGCGGCCCGCCAATAAGCGTTCATTTTGCGCAGAAGATCGGGTGACAACGGTTGGTCCTTGAGTTTAGGATTTTTTGTCTTCATGTCCATATGCATTTTCCTTTTCAATGGGGAGGCCCAAAACGCGGCAGACTAATTTCGCGATCATCACTTCCTCATCCGTATGCATGACGCGAACAACGGCCCGGCTGGTCTCCGCGGAAATTACGTCCACATTCGCCACATTGCGTTTTTCCTCGATCTCGATTCCAAGAAATTCCAGCCCGCCGCAGATACGCGCTCGAATAACCGGTGAGTTCTCGCCGATGCCGCCGGCAAAGACGAGCGTGTCCAGCCCACCGAGCGCGGCGGCAAACGCCCCGATGCACTTTTTTGTCTGGTAGCAGAACAGCGCCACCGCTTCGGCGGCGCGAACATCTTCGGTTTCGCGCACCAGCAGATCGCGTAGATCGGAACTCGTTTCTGAAACACCGAGCAATCCCGATTCATGATTGACCATGTGATGAAACTGCTCAGCGGTCATGTGCTCGGTTTGCGCCAGGTAGCCAACCAGCCCTGGATCGAGATCGCCGGAACGGGTGCCCATCGGCACGCCGGCGGCCGGCGTGAAGCCCATGCTGGTGTCGATACTTTTACCGCCGCGAACCGCGGCCAGGCTTGCCCCATTTCCAAGGTGGGCCAGGATCACCCTGCCCCGCGCCGCCTCGGCGCTAGCCACGTGCACCAACTCTTCCATGAGGTACGAATAAGACAGGCCGTGAAAACCGTAGCGCTCGATGCCATGCTCCTGGAAACGCCGAGGTATGGGCAGGATCTTAGCGACCCGCGGCATATTGTGATGAAAAGCGGTATCGAAGCACGCTATCTGCAACATACCCGGAACCCGCTCGCGAAATAAATCGATCACGGTAATCTCGGAAGGCAGATGCTCCGGCGCGTAAACGCTGATGCGGCGCAGCGCATCGAGCAATTCCGGGGTAGCGCGTTGCGGCTCGTTGTAGTGGGCGCTGCCGTAGACGATGCGGTGGCCTACGGCCTCGATCGACACGAGGCCGATTTGCTCGTCGAGCCAATCGAGTAGAAAGTTCGCCGCCGGCCGGTGACCGAAGTCGCCGATGATACGGCTGTCGTGCTGATTGTGTTCCAGGTCGTCAAATGTCAGCGTGGTGCCGCGCAACCCGATGCGGTCGACTTTGCCATGCAACCGTCGTTTCAGCGAATCACCCATCCGATACAACGTAAACTTGATGCTCGACGAGCCGCCATTCATCGCCAGTACGTACGGTTTTTCTTGCTTCACGAAATGATCGCTCTTGTATTCAAGTGGGTCATTTTCAGCGCGAAAAATATTCTCTTTAAGGAGGTGTCCGGCAACGCGACTATATTGAAGATGAGCCCGCCGGCCGCTGAACCCACGGAAATGCCCGAGTGGCGACTGCCATCTATAAACGATTATTTACCCAATGGCTCGACCGTGGTCAGCCCCAGGTTTTCCCAATCCTGCATGCCGCCGCGATACCAGAATAATTTGTGCGCCGGATAACCGATTTTCAGCAAGTCCTTGATATTGGTCGGCGACTGTCCGCACCAGGAACCGTTGCAGTACATCACCAGCGTTTTGGCACCGTCAAAATTCCAGAAGCCATCCTGCCGCCTGGCGCTGAGTTGTTTCTCTAAAATATCCCCCACGGCGGTCGAGCCGGACTTGCCGATATCAAGCTTGTCCCATGGAATATTCACCGTTCCAGGAATAGCCCCCTTTTCCACCCAGTCGGGCGTACGCGAATCGACTACCATGATTGATGCATCGCCGTCATTTATTTTCTTGAGAAACTGCAACACTTCCAGTTCACCAATGGTTTTCACGCCCGGCGCCAGTTCCGCGGGTTGAATGCAGAACGGTGGGCATTTTCGCGAAGTCTTGGCAAAATCAGGATTGACCGTATTGTTCTGATCCTGATTGCGCATGATGGTGACCTTCCGGCCATGATGCATTACGTCCACCGACGCCAGAGCGGCGGTGATATTCACGTCCAAAGTCAGCGACGCGACTGAAGCAGACGGTGGATAGCTCTTCACGTGTGGGCAGGGTGGACACTGTGCACGGCGCGTTACGCTGTCCGTGTGTATACCTTACATGCCTTTCATCCCGCCATCCATCCTGCCGCCCTTGACGTCACCGCCCATCATCCCGCAGCCGCCCATCGTGCCATGCATCATCTGCATGCTGGCCTGCATCATCTTGGCGTGCTCCTGCATGAGCCGTTCGCGCTCCTGCGGATTCTTCGCTGCCATGATCTTGTGCATTTGCTCGTGCATCCGCAGCATGTTCTCCTGCATCTTGCCCATCTGCATCTGCTTGTCTTTCTCTGTCATGGCCGCCGGTTCTTTGTTCTTATCATATTGGGCATCGTCCGCCCGGCCAAGCGGCGCTAAAAGCGGCAGGGTGGCCAATACAGCTATAAGAAAGAATTTTTTCATCTTTAATTCTCCGTTAGTTAGGGTGGCAGGAAATACTTCGGACAAATACTTGACTCGGGTCCTCAATAAGTTTGAGGCTCTCCATTAAAGAAAACACGAATCATCAAGCGTTCGGCTATTACTAGCGCCGGTTATTTTTTTCCAAAAATAACACCATAACCAGAACTGCTTGGGTTGCGGTATTCATGACAGGATCCGACGTCGCCAACTCTGCACCATCCGCCATGCCCCGAAGCCACTGACCGCCAAAGCCAACAAGCGCCAAGGACGCGCCAAAACCGTGATGACCACGGGTAGCAGTAAAGTCTCAGGGTGACGTTTGAGGTAATGGATTCCTCTGCTGACTTTGTCAATCATTCGAGAGAGTTGCCGCAGCGAAGCACTATTGCGCGCGATCGCGGCGCGCTCAATGGCAATTTGCGCGACGAGATCGTCGCGTTGCCTCACCAACGCTAAAGCTGTCGCATGGGTCATGGTGAATTCAACTGCTGCCGGTCTTTGTAGAGCTCGGCCAGGCTCGCTTCGAACAGACGCGGCCCTGATTTCAACCTGGCGCGAACCATGGCTCCGGTAATCCCGGCGCCCGCCAGAAACAACACGGCGAGAATTGCCACGGCGTGCAGCCGGTAGGGCGTGTCCCAATATGCCGCGATGATGAACAGCACCGCGAGGATCAGCGTCATAAAAGAAAAAAACAGCGCCAATATCACCCCCACTAAAAGCGACGTCAGCCTGAGTTTTTCCTCGGCAAACTCGATTGCAAAAAGTTCCAACCGGGTATGCAGATGGGAAACCAGGCTCGCGGCCAGGTTCTTGATGGAACCGTATAGCCCCACAGCAGGCGGCGCGCCGGCGGTCTGGATATCACGCTTCACTGGCTGATCTCCAGTGAAGTATTAACGCTTTGCGACCAAAAAGCCGATTAATACGCCAATCCCCGCGGCGATGCCCACGGCGGTCCACGGATTGCCCTTCACGTAATCGTCGGTTGCCGTCGCGGCCTGCTTGGCCTTGTCGACCACGTTCCGCTCAGCCTCCGCCAGACTCGTCTTGGCGCTCTTCAGCCTCTCCGCAAACTTTGCGCGTGCGACGTTGAAGCCTTCACCGGACACTTTCGCCGTCGCCTGTAACAGATCATCGGCATCGGTAACGATTGCCTTGAAATCGTCGACCATTTTTCCCTTGGTCCGATTGAATTCACCCATTGTTTCTTCGCTCATCGCAGCCTCCTTTTGTCATTCGATAATCACTGATCATAATAATTATTCCCTTTCCCCCCAAAACCTTCGGTGCGCTGTCGCACATAAGGCTGGCAAAAACAACGACGCCACGTCCAAGCAGGCGCCCTGGTAACAGATGGGTTCAGGCTTCGGAGTCAAAGCACAAGCTGCTTCCTAATCCAGCATGCGATCACGGAGATTGTTGACATCCCGATAGCAGCGGCACGAGGCGCGCTCCAGACCCTTGCGATCGAGAACGGTAAGGCTGCCCCGGCGATAACTGATAAGTTTTTTTTCCTGCAGCAGCCCGGCCGCCCGGGTTACACCGACACGGCGCACTCCGAGCATGTGCGCGAGGAATTCCTGTGTAAGATGAAACTCGTTCGACTGCAGCCTGTCCTGCGTCATCAAAAGCCAGCGCGCCAGGCGCTGCCCCAGCTGATGATGGCGGTTGCAGGCGGCGGTTTGTGCCACCTGTGCCATGAACGCATAGAGATAGTGGCTCAACCCGAGTTGCAGCGCAGGGCTGCGCTTTATCTCGTTGCGAAACGACGTTGCCTTCATTCGCGTCGCGCTGCCTGAGCCTTGCACCAGCATTTGCACGGGGGAAACACCGCTGCCCAAAAAGAGTCCCATTCCCGCCATGCCTTCCCTCCCGACCAGCCCGACCTCCACGCTCTCATGCCCGCCCAATGGAGTCAGCAGGGATATGACACCGCTGTTGGGAAAGTAAACATGCCGTATTGGCATGCCGGGCTCACAAAGCACATCGCCATACACAAGCCTTACCTGTTCGCTGGCGGCGAGCATGCGCTGGTTTTCCTTGGGTGGCAGGGACCGCAATACGCTGTTGGTTATCCGGGCGGGTGTGGCAATTGACATTGAATTCCTCTGCTTGTCAGTTAATACGCATCTGCGCACGGATGCTGTACGTCAGCGCACATAAAGAACTAATTAGTGATCTGTGATTGTGTCGCCGCCTGTCTGAACACCGAGGCAAGTGTGCGTTGACGCACCGATTAACCGCTTTTCCGGGATCACACTGCGAGCGGTAAATGAACCCGGTCACGCCATGGGCTTGGAGCATGATATCCGCTGCGATGGAAATTACAGGAAGGCTCCCAGAAATAGTCATCCGACCTGAAGCTGAAACCAGGATATTTCTTGTCGCAGCGCTGCTGGCTGCCAGCTTTTTTACAGGCTGTTCAAGCAGTGACAGTGGTGGAACCACTGCGACGGATCCGTCCACTCCGGATACGACGGTGCCAGCCCCGGCGCCTCCGAGCCCTCCGACGGCGGTCAATGTCCTCACTTATCATAATGACAACGCGCGTACCGGACAGAATCTCCAGGAAACGCTGCTCACGCCCGCGAATGTCAACGGCACGACGTTCGGTAAGCTCTTTTCATATCCCGTGGATGGTTCTGTCTACGCCCAGCCGCTCTACGCAACGAATGTGCGTATCGCCGGCCAGCTTCACAATGTCGTATTCGTGGCTACCGAACACAATAGCGTCTATGCCTTCGATGCCGATAATAAGACCAGTGTTCCGCTTTGGCGTACCAGCTTCATTGATCCTGTTAACGGCATAACCACCGTGCCGAGCCGCGACACCAACTGCGACGATATCAACCCCGAAATCGGAATCACGAGCACGCCGGTTATTGATTCCGTCACGGGCATCCTCTACGTGGTGGCGATGACGAAAGAAAACGGCGCTTACGCACATCGCCTGCATGCGCTTGATATCGCCACCGGAAATGAAAAGTTCGGAACAGGAATGAAACTTCAAGCCTCCGTCCCCGGTACCGCGGCGCCCAATGACGGCAAGGGCCGGCTCGTTTTCAATTCACTTCTGGAAAACCAGCGTGCGGCGCTATTGCTGAGCAACAATGTCCTCTATATCGCCACTGGCTCGTTTTGTGATCTCGGCAACCACCACGGCTGGGTGCTGACCTATGATTCGAAGACCCTAAACCTTCTCGGTGCCTTCAGCAGCACGCCCAATGGGAACGAGGGAGGAATCTGGCAAAGTGGCGGCGGCGCGGCGGCCGATGCCAACGGCAGCATCTATCTCATCACGGGGGATGGCAGCTTCGATGCGGCCTCCGGCGGCAGCAATTACGGAAACACATTCCTCAAGCTTTCGGGTGCAGCGCTCACGGTAGCCGATTACTTCACGCCGTTTAACCAGGCCACCCTGGCGGCCGTGAACGGCGACCTGGGCTCGGGCGGCGCACTGCTGCTGCCGGATCAGTCCGCGGGACCTGCGCATCTTTTGGTGAGCGCCGGCAAGCAGGGCACCATTTACCTGTTGAACCGCGACAACATGGGAAAGTTTCAGGCAGCGAATGACAGCCAGATCGTGCAATCTCTGCCGCGGCCGTACCCGCTGTTCGGGACTCCGGCGTACTTCAAGAATACAGTCTACATGGCGGCTGCCGGAGACAGGCTGAATGCCTATGTCTTGAGTAATGGGCAACTTTCCCTCTCGAAGCAATCGACATCCATCTTCGGCTGGCCCGGTGCCACGGCCGTTATTTCCGCCAACGGTTCAACCGACGGGATCGTGTGGGCGCTGGAGACCAATGGATCCGGCGCGCCGGCCGTACTCCATGCTTACTCGGCCGCAGACGTTTCGATCGAACTCTACAACAGCAATCAAAACTCGGGGCGTGATTATCCCGGACCGGCGATCAAGTTCAGCGTTCCGACCGTGGCAAACGGCAAGGTCTATGTCGGCTCACAATATCAAGTCTCAGTTTTTGGATTGCTTCCCTGACCCGATAACGAAAAGGCCTATCGGGCGAACGTGGTTTTTTTATCAGCGAGGGTTGAGGAAGCAAGGTGTTTGAATCCGTTTAAGCTCAAATGATCGTACGCGTAATCCACACTAACCGGCGCGCTGGCCGGATCTTTATGCCGGGCCGGCAGAATGGACGACTTCCGGCGCATACGCGCCCACCAACGGGCGATCATGCCGCGCTCCGACCAGGGCCGATCGAGGCAATCCTGAACCAGCCCTTGCTCGTCCCACGGTATGTCGTGATAGTCCGTGCGCAGATAGGGGCTGCCGCGATCCCTGTGCCACTCGCCGGGAAACATGGCGATGACATCGTGATCTATCGTTGCAGGCGGCGCAACAGGCGAAGTTCCTGTCAATTGTGCATAAAGCGCGGCAGGGAGATTCCGTCCCGCACCCAGCGGCAGATGACAAATGGGTGTGGCGCGCGGATTCACTTCGATAAGGTAAGCGGCTCCGGTCAGTGCCTCCAGGACAAAATCAACCCCCCACAATCCGGAAATCCCGAACCGGCGCACCAGCCGATTCACCGCCTCGGACATCTCCGGATTCTCGATGACGCGCACGACGGTGGCCGGTCCCGTCGGGTGCTGCGTCCTGATCGCTTCCACGCTGATGCCTGCCAGAACCTGTCCCTGCCAGCATGCGACCGCCCGGTTGGCGGGAGTACCCGGTATGAAATCTTGCAGGATAATGCTGCGTCGCGTTTCTTTCAGTAAATTCAGAAAAAATGACGGGTCTCGTTCCAGGAGCATGCGCGCCACGCCATTCACCAAGGCCGGACGCGACCTCATGGCCCCAAAGGCATGCTCGGCCTCCTCGTGATTACGAACGATCGAGACCCCCTGTCCGCCCCAGGTGCGGTCTGCTTTGATCACTGCTGGAAAGCCGTGCTGCGCGAGCCAGGCATTCAGTTCGCCCGGCCTCGTCACCACGGCGGTTTCCGGGATACGCACCCCCTCCTCCGCGGCCTGGGCCATCAATCGGCCCCTCGCCGTCGCGAGCGCACAAGCCTGGGGCGTGCCCAGCGAGCGCGCAATAAGAGCACGTAATGCATTCGCCGATGGGCCTGTTTCGCCGGTGCGCACATATAACTGATGAAGGTGGGCTGCCGCATCGTCATCGCAAGGAATGACGAGATCGGGCGCAGACGATTCGATGGCGGCGCGCAACGAAACCAATGGCTTCAGCGCGGAGTATGGGTAAATCCGGTGGATGGCTCGCGTCGTGGTCACGGGATGCTGGCGCGGACAGACTGCGTCCACGCGGCAGCCCATACTGGAAAAGGCAATAGCAAGACGGGCTGCGATCGGCCAACGGAGAGTCGCCGTTAGGAGAATGCCCGACTTTGCATGGGCTGGTGCTCGCTTTAACCCGTCGACCATGGCTGGATTCATTTCCGGTTAGAACGATCTGGTATTGACCGCACGCACATAAGACATGTCTTGCACCGGCGCAGGCCGCTGATTCAAACCCGGTCAGTCTGATTCACGACACACTCAGAGTCTGTACGCCAACGCACTGAGTACGGCGACGCACAGACTCTGAGTCGCTGAAAGTTTATGTTCCGCGCATGAATTTCTCCGAAGGGACTTGGGGCAGTCACATTGGGCGGCCCGCGCGGCGCGTGTTGAGCCGCAGTGTGGCTACGGTAGCCAGCGATCTGCTTCCGCTGGGCGATTTTGCCTGCCTCCTCCTCGCCGCCTCCCTCAGCACCCTGCTCTACGCCCAGTGGCTGGCACCACCGGATCTCGCCCCCGGCTTCGGGGGCGATTTCGCGTCGGCGGCGCTGGTCGCGGCGGTGCTGGCGCCGTTCATTCTTTATGACAAGCGCTTCGGCGCGGTCGCCAGCCGCGGGCAGATGCCGGTGCTGGTGCGCTCCCATGTCCTGCGCTTTGCGATCTTTGCCGGCGTGGTGCTGGCGCTGGGTGGCGTCAGTCAGGCGCTGGAACCCTTTCCGCGCGGCTGGCTGGTGACCTGGTTTGCCACGAGTCTGTTGCTGACTTCGCTTACGCGGGTGTTGGTGGCCCGGACGGTGCGGCATCTGCAGCGCCAGGGGGTGTTGACCGAAGTCATCGCCGTGGTCGGCGCCGGTCCGGTAGCCGACCGGCTGGTGCAGGCGCTGCGCCAGACCCGGCCGGAGACCATCGAGCTGTTGGGTGTCTTCGATGACAAAATCATTGGTGCGGTGCCCGGCGTGATCAAGCCGGCCGGCACTCTCGCGCAATTGATCGAGCTGGGCAAGACCCGCCAGATCGACTGGATTCTGCTGACGCTGCCGCCCACGGCGGAGCAGCGGGTGTTGTCGGTGGTGCAGCGTCTGAAGGCCCTGTCGGTGCCGATCGGGCTGTGTCCGCCGAACGTGGGCCTGACGCTGCCATACCGCACCATCGGTTACGTGGGGGGTAACGTGCCGGTGAATTTGCTGGCGGATCGGCCGATCAAGCGCTGGGACGCGGTGGTCAAGGGGGCGGAGGATTACCTGATCGGCGGGGTCATCACCCTGCTGCTGTTGCCGCTTCTGGCTCTTATCGCCCTGGCGATCAAGCTCGACGACCCGGGGCCGGTCATCTTCAAACAGCGGCGGCACGCCTTTAACAACCACGAATTCGATATCTATAAATTCCGTACCATGCGCTGGAATCCCGCGGCAGCGACCGAAAACCTCAGGCAAACTTCGCGTAATGATGACCGCGTCACGCGCGTCGGCCGCTTCCTGCGCGCGTCGAGCCTGGATGAACTGCCGCAACTCTTTAACGTTCTTAAAGGAAATATGTCGCTGGTTGGCCCTCGGCCGCACGCGGTCAATATGCGAACCGAAGACCGGCTGTGCCATGAAATAACCGGCCTGTATGCCCATCGTCACCGCGTAAAACCCGGCATTACCGGATGGTCGCAGGTAAACGGTTCGCGTGGCGCTGTCGATACCACGGCGCAATTGCATCGGCGCGTGGAACTGGATCTGCACTATATAGAAAACTGGTCGCTGCTGCTGGACCTGAAAATCCTGGTGCTGACCTGCCGCGAGGTTCTCAAGAGGACTAACGCTTTTTAGAAATAGAGCCAGCCCGGCACATCTCCCTGTTTTCGTTTTCAAAACCAAGTAAACATCCCTGCCAACTGTTCATTTTTGAATCTCGTCTTATTGCTGTTGTCACCACGCATTAAAAAATATCGCAGCGAAATCGCCCGTATCTGATTGCTGCCGGTTCGCCGTGCGGATGCCGGTATCGGAAGAACAATGTGCGACAACGCACAGAGTACGGCGACGCACAGACGCTGAGTTGTTTGATGATTATCTTCTGCTCCATAAATCCAACCTCCGGGCGCCACATGAATCTACCCAATGAATACCAAATAGATTCATTCGATGAATCTTTGACCAACGTTACAACGCAATCCGACAAATCCGGATTGAGTTACAGCGTGGTTTCCATGGCCAGCGGTCTGCTCCTGTTATTCGATCTGCTGTGCCTCCTCCTCGCCGCCTCCCTCAGCACCCTGCTCTACGCCCAGTGGCTGGCACCACCGGATCTCGCCCCCGGCTTCGGGGGCGATTTCGCGTCGGCGGCGCTGGTCGCGGCGGTGCTGGCGCCGTTCATTCTTTATGACAAGCGCTTCGGCGCGGTCGCCAGCCGCGGGCAGATGCCGGTGCTGGTGCGCTCCCATGTCCTGCGCTTTGCGATCTTTGCCGGCGTGGTGCTGGCGCTGGGTGGCGTCAGTCAGGCGCTGGAACCCTTTCCGCGCGGCTGGCTGGTGACCTGGTTTGCCACGAGTCTGTTGCTGACTTCGCTTACGCGGGTGTTGGTGGCCCGGACGGTGCGGCATCTGCAGCGCCAGGGGGTGTTGACCGAAGTCATCGCCGTGGTCGGCGCCGGTCCGGTAGCCGACCGGCTGGTGCAGGCGCTGCGCCAGACCCGGCCGGAGACCATCGAGCTGTTGGGTGTCTTCGATGACAAAATCATTGGTGCGGTGCCCGGCGTGATCAAGCCGGCCGGCACTCTCGCGCAATTGATCGAGCTGGGCAAGACCCGCCAGATCGACTGGATTCTGCTGACGCTGCCGCCCACGGCGGAGCAGCGGGTGTTGTCGGTGGTGCAGCGTCTGAAGGCCCTGTCGGTGCCGATCGGGCTGTGTCCGCCGAACGTGGGGCTGACGGTGCCGTACCGCACCATCGGTTACGTGGGGGGTAACGTGCCGGTGAATTTGCTGGCGGATCGGCCGATCAAGCGCTGGGACGCGGTGGTCAAGGGGGCGGAGGATTATTTGCCCCGCTGGATAATAACCCTGGCGATGTTGCCGCTGGTGGCGATTGATGCGCTCGCGGACATGCTGCTCAGGCCGGTTCCCGTCATTCCACAAGCACGCGCCGCGAAATTAACTTTTCAGTTCGACAATTACGATGTCGCAGGATTCACGGATGTCGCTGCCAGCTTCGGACAGGACCGTTACGGCTATGTGGTGACGCCGAACGCGGATCACATGATCCGCCTGCACGAGGATGTCTCGTTCCGCGCGCTCTACGCCGCTGCCAGCTACATACTCCTGGACAGCCGCTTCCTGGCGCATGTATTGCGCATCACCAAGGGACTTCATCTGCCGGTTTGCACTGGCAGCGATCTCACGGCAAAGCTCTTATCCGATGTAATCTCGCCGGACGACCCGCTGGTGCTGATCGGCGGCAGTAACGAACAGGCACGCAAGCTTGGCGAACGCTATGGTCTGCGGAATCTGGCGCACTTCAATCCGCCGATGGGATTCATTCGCGATCCGGAGGCAGTGGAAACCTGCTTGCGTTTCATCGAGACCCATAGCCCGTTTCGTTTCTGCCTGCTGGCGGTGGGTGCCCCGCAGCAAGAAGCCGTGGCACAGCTACTGAAGACACGTGGTATCGCCCGTGGCCTGGTGCTGTGCATTGGTGCCTCGATCAACTTCCTCACCGGCGACGAGCGCCGCGCGCCGTTGTGGATGCAGCGCAGCGGCATGGAATGGTCCTACCGTCTGATGCAAGCCCCGCGACGCATGGCAAAGCGTTATCTCGTGCGTGGGCCGCGCGTCTTTGCGCTGCTGCATAAGGCCGAGATTGTACTTCGCAAGGTAACGACACCTGTGCCGCAGGCGCTGCCGACACCCAACCTGCAGACCCTGCCCGCCGTGCTTGCTGCCCAGCCGGCGCGTCTCCGGCTGGTGGTGGCAGCGTCCAATCAACCGGCCTTGCCCGTGGCTTCCGCTTCAGAACCAACGCCTGTACTGGCGCAACGGACGCATGCCGAGCACGGGCATCGCAACGTCAGCGCATCCATTTAGGCAGCAAACGCCCCTGGTCGTCGAAACGGTACTGGCCATCGAGCCAGCCTTTGCCGAACAAAATCAATACCTGATCGTAATAGTTGGCAGGCTCACCCTGTTTGGCGCGCAACAAGGCGGCCCGCACCCGCTCATGCTGCTTTTCCAGTGTCGGCTTGTCGCCGAGCGCGCTCAGGAACGGCAACACTGCGCCCGAATAGCCGACCGGCGAATAATCGGATTTTACTGCCACGGCGGTAACCGGATTGACCTTCTCGGGCGGTACACCGAGCTGGCGGATCAGCACGGCATAAGTGGAGAGCATCTTGACCGTTTCCCGGCTGCTGCGCCCGGACATCCCCGCCCAGAGATACACGCGAATGGCGTCGTAGCTCCCGGAGGGTTCACGCTGGGTGTCCGGCATGACCCTGCCCGTGGAATCGACCACGAACAAATCAGGCGCAACGCCTGCACTGAAAACTTTTGGCGTCATGCGACGATAGCTGTCCCACACCGCCTGCCACGGACCTTTCGGGTCGACCGCGGCCAGGTAGCGAAACATGAACTCCGGGTAATAGCTGGGATTAAGCCAAAAACGTCCTTTATCGAGCTGGAAACCAACGGGCCCCGGCAGCAGCACCGGGCCGGCGCTTCCCGCCTGGGCAATCTCGTGACGCCGGATCAGGACCAGCAGCTTGTGGGCGGTATCGGCATAATCCGGCGCCTTCCACAAACGCGCGGCTTCCAGCAGGCTGTAGGCGATCCATAAATCGGCATCGGAAGCGGCATTCTCATCCTTCACGCCCCAACTGCCGTCATCGCGCAATCCCCAATGCCAGGCGGGGAGTTTTTTGCCCAGCTGTCCGGCGGCGAGATTATCGGAGGTCCACTTGAGAATGGAGTCAAACCTGGCACGGTCATTGGCGACCAGGGCAAAGAACATCCCGTACGACTGCCCTTCCGACGTACTTTTGCGTTCGAAGGTTATATCGATCACACGGCCGTCGGCCTGCACAAAACGTTCGACGAAATCGTTCCACTCCGGCCAGTCAGACGACGCGCTGACGGACGCAGACGTGCTCAACAACGCGCACAGCAGAATACCCCGAAACATGATTGCCTTGAGGTGCATCACTTTTTCTCCGGTTGTATACAAGATTCCCGCCGACCCGTGCCCGCTTAATCACGCAAGGACCGGGCACAGTGATCGCCGCTTCAACCGGCGATTTTCCGCCTGGCTGTCACCAGGCCTCAGGCGCTCATCTGAAAACTAATCGGCGCATGCCCGTGCGGTCTGTGCGGTCTCGTACACAGTGAGGCAGAAGGTGTTCTACCGTACAGAAACAGGCCGGGTGCGGTGGGACACTGGCCATGTCGGAATAGCTGTTACCTTTATCTGTAGCAGGTGTATCGGCCATGATTATTGCCGTGCTACGCCGGGATCCACATGAACCTCGACGCCACATGGGCATACTTCGTTCTCATGGCAGTCGTCATGGGAATCGCAGCATTGCCCCAGTTTCTCTTTGTAGACAACACGCCCAGTCCGGGCGCGCGCTACTCCGCGCTTGACGGGCTCAGGGGATTCTCCGCCCTCAGCGTATTCGTTTTCCATCTTGTCGTGGTGCACCGGTTCATCGAGACCGGCATATGGGACGTGCCGGACTCCCGCTTCTACGCCTTGCTGGGGCCGGTCGGGGTGTCGCTGTTCTTCATGATCACCGGTTTCCTGTTTTGGGGGAAAATGCTGCGCGCGAAGGGTCGGCCACGCTGGCACGATCTGTATACAGGCCGGCTGTTCCGCATCGGGCCCATGTATCTGTTCGTCGTGCTCGTGATGCTTTACATCGTGTTCGCGCGCACCGGCTTTCAGTTGCATGAGCCGGCGGGCGTCGTGGCGGGATCGGTGCTTCAATGGCTGGCCCTCGGCGTGGTGGATGCACAGCCCGATGTCAATGGCTACCGGGCCACCCACGTGCTCGCCGGTGTGACCTGGACGATTTCGTACGAATGGGCGTTCTATGCCTCGCTTATGGCGACGGCGTATTTTGCCCGCGGCAGATTCCATTTGCTGTTTGTGCTTGGTGCGCTTGCCCTCTGTCTCGCCGGAAAGGTGTTGCTGCAAATCAACGCGATTGGTCTCGCGGTGCTTTTTTTGTGCGGCATGGCCGTCGCCTCGCTGCTGCACGAGAACACGAGACTGCGAATCCCGCACGCTCTGTCTTCGGCCATGGCGCTGGTATTGCTGCTGACCGTGCTCGCCACGTCGCGCAACGGTTATGGTACAGCTACCGCGATGTTGCTGGCGCTGTTTTTCTATCTCGTGTGCTCGGGCGCGTCGATATTCGGTTTACTCACGACCACGCCCGCGCGCCGGCTGGGAAACATCAGTTACAGCCTGTACCTGATGCAGGGACTGGTGCTGACCCTGGTTTTCGCGATCGAGCCGATCAGGAACTTTGCCATGGCATCGCCACTGAACTACTGGGCCATCGGTATCGTCTGTGCGGGCATACTGCTGCTCAGCGCTGCGCTCGGCTATGCCTTCATAGAGCGGCCCGGAATCGCGTTAGGCAAGCGCCTTATCCGGCGCCACACCTTGCGACAGGCTGGTGATGACACAGCGCCGGTAACGGGCCCGCTGCCTGAGCCCGCGCTGAAAAAATATGCCCTGACATACCTGCTTCGTAACAATAAATAAGCTCGCCGTGAACGCGGCGTAGGCGGGGTTGAAAATCCCTATAGCGCCAGTCGTTCGGGGAGGCGTTCTGGTTCGAAGAATTTCAATAAACTCTTCTGTATAAGCCTGCTATCGAACAGACCCGCTTGGTTTCCGGGTTCATTATCCGCTTTCACGCACAAACCCGTCTTCTTTAGACGGGTGATTACCCACCCGACGCCCAGAATGTGCGTTGGCATTTTTGCAAAGCGAGAAGAAAATTTATGAAAAAACAGACTGTCTTCGTCTCCTCACCCCTGTTCAGTTGCCTGCGAATTTCCTGCGTCACGGCTTTGCTGTTCACGCTCGGCGCTTGCGGATCGAGCGGCGATGGAGACAGCGGGTCAAACAGCGCCACCGGCAGTGGCGGCGGATCGGGCGTCGCCTCAGAAATCAAGCTCCTGGCCGTCGACGACGGCGTCAACGGCTTAGAGCCCTGGAAAACCGACGGCACCGCCGCCGGCACGGCGATGGTGAAGGATATCAATCCCGCGCCCGGGGTAAGTTCCCTCGGCTCCGACTTTACGGCCTTCAACGGCGAATTTTATTTCAAGGGCAACGACGGTGTGAACGGCTCTGAACTCTGGAAAACCGACGGCACCGCCGCCGGCACGGTGATGGTGAAGAACATCAATCCCGCGACCGATCCGCTCTTTGATCCCACGACTGGGGCAACTGTTGGCCCGCGCGGATTCACCGTCTTCAACGGCGCATTGTATTTCCAGGTCGACGACGGCGCGCACGGCTATGAACTCTGGAAAACCGACGGCACCGCCGCCGGCACGGTGCTGGTGAAGGATATCGATCCCGCGACCGGGTCGAGTTCCGGCGCTTATAACTTCACCGCCTTCAACGATGCGCTTTATTTCTCGGCCTACGACGGCGTGAACGGCACTGAACTCTGGAAAACCGACGGCACCGCCGCCGGCACGGTAATGGTGAAGGACATCAATACGCAGGCCAGTGGGAGTGCCTCCCCTGCCTTCCTCACTGTTTTCAACGATGCGCTTTATTTCAGAGCCGACGACGGCGTGAGCGACAGTGAGCTGTGGAAAACCGACGGCACCGCCGCCGGCACGGTGCTGGTGAAGGATATTAATACCGTCACAACTTCTGGTTCCGTTATTTTTGAATTCACCGTCTTTGGCGGCGCACTTTATTTCCAGGCTTACGACGGTATGAACGGCGCCGAACTCTGGAAAACCGATGGCACCGCCGCTGGTACGGTAATGGTCAAGAACATCAGCCCCGCTGGGAGTTCCTTGCCATCCGACTTCACTGTTTTCAACGGCGCGCTTTATTTCCAAGCCAACGACGACGTCAACGGCATAGAGCTCTGGAAAACCGACGGCACCGCCGCCGGCACGGTGATGGTGAAGGATATCAACCCCGTCGCCGGGCTGGGTTCCTTCCCTGTCTTGTACGCCGTCTTCAACGGCGAACTTTATTTCAGAGCCGACGACGGCGTGCATGGCGTTGAGCTCTGGAAAACCGACGGCACCGCAAACGGCACGGTGCTGGTGAAGGATATCAGTACCGCATCGGATTCCTTTCCTGTCAGCTTTTTTGTCCTCAACAATGCGCTTTATTTCAATGCCAACGACGACGAGAGCGGCAATCAGCTCTGGAAAACCGACGGCACCGCCGCCGGCACGGTGCTGGTGAAGGACTTCAATCCCTAGCTCGCCGCCCACATCGGGAGGAATAGTGCGGCGAATTCCGCCGCAGGCAGGAGAGTTGCCACAGGCGGAGGAACAATGCCCGACTATCGCCGCCATCACACTTCGGGTAACTGTGGTTTAACCGGGGACCCATGAACTGGGGGCTTCATTTTTAGTTTTAATACCCGAAGAGGGAACCATGTCCAACCTTAAACGCTTATTGGTATCGACGGCCATTCTGATCGACCTCTTGCTTACCGCCTGCGGTGGAGATGGAGGTGGAACCGGGAGTGAAAATGGAAGTGAAAGTGTGCCGCCAGCCAGTACCGGCACCATCGCCCTGCCCAAAACCGGTCAGACCACGTGCACCGATGCCACCAATGCCGTGATTGCTTGCCCCGGTACCGACCAGGATGGCGAGCAACAGACCGGCGTGGCCTGGCCAAATCCGCGCTTCAGCATGGACGGCACCGGCAACTGCATGACCGACAACTTGACTGGCCTCATGTGGGTCCGCGATCCGGATTATCGTATGTCCAACTTCAGGGCTCAGACCTGGCAACAGGCCCTGGATTCTGCCGCCAGCCTCGAGCTTTGCGGCTATAGCGATTGGCGGCTGCCGAATCGCAAAGAACTGCGCAGCCTCATCAATTATGGGATGACCGGCGGCGCCTGGATAGCCAGCCAGGGCTTCAGCAATGTGCTAACAGGTAATTACTGGTCATCGTCGAGTGTTGCCGGCAGTGCGACCGACGCGTGGGCCATTATCCTTCTCAACGGTGTCGTGCTCGCCGACGTTAAGTCCGATGGCAACTACGTCTGGCCCGTGCGCACCGGACAATAGGGTATTTGGATATTGGACCTTTTCGTGCAGCGGAGAATGACGTGGATCAATACGAACATTCGCGCCCTTCTACGACAAAAACGATGGAGATTGCGTCACCCTTGATATCAATATTTTGATTCCTGATTACGGAGAACCTAAGCATGCGTAACCTTCATCTGATTCTGGTACTGGCCACATGCCTGTTGCCGCTCACCACGGCGCAAGCCGCGCCCGCCGACCTGCCCAAAACCGGTCAGACCACCTGCACCGACACCGCTGGCGCGGTGATTGATTGCGCCGGTACTGGCCAGGACGGCGAGCACCAAGCTGGCGTGGCCTGGCCGACTACGCGCTTCAGCGTAGACGGCACCGGCAACTGCGTCACTGACAACTTGACGGGGCTCATGTGGGTCCGGAGTCCGGATGCCACCGTTCGGACCTGGCAACAGGCTCTCGACTTCGCCAACAACCTCGACCTTTGCGGTGCTGCCGACTGGCGGTTGCCGAATGTCAACGAGCTTGAAAGTCTGGTGAACAGTGAAGCGGCCGATCAAGCATCCTTCCTGAACATCCAAGGCTTCAGCGGCGTTCAGGCAGGCAGCTACTGGTCATCGTCGATTTATGCCGCACTTGGGCCCGCTTACGCGTGGATCGTAGGCATGAGCGATGGCTACGTGAACGCCGATGATAAAATCCGCAGTAGCTACGTCTGGCCCGCGCGTGGCGGACGGTAGGGTATTGGCAGATCGGGTCAATTTGCGGATCGAGGGGCGGCCGCATCGGCAGGCGGCGCATCGAGGGGAATAGGCATTCTCCTCATGTGCCGCCTGCGCCGTCTACCTCTGCGCACACCATAACATTCCCAACTAAAGCTCCGTTGGTGAACGACACCCACTCTACATACTACACGCCTGTATTCCAACTAAAGCGCGTTTACTGCACCGTAAACGAACTCGCCGTAAACGCCACGTAGGCCGGATTGAAGATGCCGATGGCGCCGGTGGTCGCCCCGGCCGGGATGGTCACCTGCGCCTGTGTGTCGCTGATGACTCTCACCGTGGCGTTATGCGCGGCCCCGACCCACGCCAGGTTCGAGCCGGTAAAACCGGACCCGTTCAGTGTTACCACCGTGCCCACCGGGCCGGAGCTGGGGGAAAAGTTCATGATGCCCTGTTGCGGGTAGGCCGTCGTGCCGGTTGTCACGGCGAAGGACGTGGCCGTGAACGCGACATGACTTGGGTTGAAAATCCCGATGGCGCCGGTGGTCGCCCCGGCCGGGATGGTCACCTGCGCCTGTGTGTCGCTGATGACTCTCACCGTGGCGTTATGCGCGGCCCCGACCCACGCCAGGTTCGAGCCGGTGAAACCGGACCCGTTCAGCGTCACCACCGTGCCCACCGGTCCGGAGCTGGGGGAAAAGTTCATGATGCCCTGTTGCGGGTAGGCCGTCGTGCCGGTTGTCGAAGTTGCCGTTGGCGTTGCTGAAGTTACCGTCGACGTCGTTGATGCAGAACCGAGCGCCGCACGTATCCCGTCCAGGAATTTCTGCGCAATCTTGGCATGCGCGGCTTCGGTCGGATGAATGCCATCGTATAAATCGGCGGTCGTCAATACCGAGTTGGCATCGACAAAGCGCACGCGTTGGCCCGCCGCGGCCCGCGCATCCACATTCCTGCGAATGACGGCGTTGAATTGCTGAGTCAGCACCGCCCGATCGATATTATTTGGTTGAATGATCAATGAAGCTTGAGGCGGAATAGACGCTACGAAGATCCAGGCATTGGGACGCGCTGTCCTGAGTTGATCGATCAATGCGTTATGGCGAGCTCCAATTTGATCCGCATTCTTGTCTGTCCACCAAGCGATGTCATTGGTGCCTACCATGAGAAGAATAACGTTGGGTTGCGCAGATGCCGTCCACGTAGTGACACTGCTCGCGATACCATCGATGGTAATCCCGGAGTGTCCCTCGTGATCTTTGTCGGCAACACGCGTCCATTGGTCAGACAGTGTGCCCACATAGCTGACGCCGCAGTTGTTTTGCTGCAAACCGGTATACAGGTTATTGCGATATCCGCCGTTCACGCCAAGCGTGATGGAATCACCCAGTGGCATGATGTTGCTGCAGCTTTGAAGCTGAATACCGCTTGATGCAGTCGTGGAACCGGAAGTGGTAGTGGATGTGGTTGTTGTCGACGTATTCCGGTTAACCAGCGTGACATTATCGATATAGAAAGTCAGGTTCGACGTGGTGTTATTCTGAAATAAAATCTTTCGGAATGAGACGCCTTTGGGGTTCATGACCGAGAGTGGGATTTCGACGTGATACCAAACCCCCGGCGCAAAAGACGGCACGTAATTCGATATTTTCGCGGCCGTACCCCAGCCGAGATCCAGGCTCGCCACCAGCGAATTCATGGCGGCGCCCACCACCGGACCCGCGGACACATCGAAACTCAGATGGGTATAAAGATTGGCGGGTTGATCAACCCACTTCCAATTGGCGTCGCGGCTGTCAAAGCTGATCCCGCCCCAGGTGGTGGTGTCCACTTTGACGGCGCTGAATCCGGACTTTACAAGTTGATTCTGGAGCGTCGAGGTCGAGCTCCAGCCGGAAAGCTGCCAGAGAGACGTCATGGCATCGTTAAAAATTTCCGTCGATCCAGCGGTTGGCAACGGCGTTGCGGGTGCGGGTTGCGGTGCCGTCGTAGTCGTAGTCGTCGTTGGCGGCGGCACCGTGGTCGTGGTCGTTGGTGCGCCCCACAACTTCTTCACCAACGCCAGCTTGTCCTGACGCACGTTCAAACTGTCGTCGAGGATGCCACCGGTATCGCCGCTGTTGGGGGTATAGCACCAGTAGAAACTGTTGCGCACGCCTTTGCTCAGAAGATAATCCACCAGGGCGTTCTGCCAGGTGATGTCCTGCTGGCCGCCGCTGCCCTGCCCGTACTTGCCGCCCCATTCACCGATCACCACGGGATGCGTCTGGAAGAACTGGCCAAACAGGGCATCCCAGTGCGCCGGCAGATTGGCCGGGAACGTGGGGTCACTGAACGAGGACTTCACGTACACGTCCGGACCATAGGTGTGCGGCGTCAGCACCAGCTTGTTGAGCGGGATGTTGAGTGGCTGATAGGCCTGGGGCTGAAAGTCTTCGCCCCAGTTCATGGGAATGTTGGAGTTCTCAACGCTGTCGTAGTTGCCGTTGATGCCCTGAACGAAAATCAGCAGGTTGGGGTTGGCCGCCAGCACCGCCGCCGAGGCGGATTCCGCCGCGGCCTTCCAGAAGTAGATCGGATTAGTGACGTTGGCGTCGCCCGCGCTCCAGCGCACGATGCCGTTGGGCTCGTTATAGATATCGATGCCGAGGAAGTGGGTCAGATTGGCATAGCGTTTGGCGACAAACACGAGGTCGCGTATCCAGTTTTCCTTGGTGTAGGCCTGGTTGTTATAGATAAGGCTGAAATCGGCCGGGTTGGACACGAACCACGTCGGGTACTGTCGTTGCTTCGACACGCTGTGGAAATCGAGCAGGATGTACATGCCCTGGCGATCGGCCTCGGCCATCCACAGGTCGATGACATCCAGCGAGGTCTTGCCGATCAGGTCCGGATTGAGCTTGGCGTCAATGTAGCTCAGCTGATTGACGGGGGTTTTGTTGTAAAGCGTATCGGGCACATACGGCACGCGGATGGCGTTGAAGCCTAGGCTCTTGATCTGGGCGATTTGCTCTTTCCAGCCCATGGCCCACAGGTACTGGGGCTGCAGGATGGTGGCGTTGAAGCCATAATGGCTGATGCCGCGGATCTGGATTTCCTGGCCCTGGGCATCGTATATCTTGCCGGCCTGGGCGAAGTAGCCGGCGGCTATTGCGTTCGTGGCAGCTGCTATAGTAAAAAGCACCGCTAACGAGAACGCCCGAAACGTCCGATAAAAAAGACCCCTTTTCATCACTTAAACCTCTCCCTGAGCACTGGTTGCCTCGATACATCGCAGTTCCATTGCCTGTATTCGCACCCCTGAGGGCAACTACACCGGCGCCGGCGTTCGCTTCGTACATATTAATAAGCACTTGTCTGTACGGTAGCCCACGTAGGCACCAAACATACACATAAGTTCGTTATCTATGGACTAACGTGCGCCGGAAGGAGCGTTAGGTCTGACGAGCGGGTATACGATCATTCTGGTAGGTTTTTCTCAGCATTCGTCGCGCGCGACGACCGGGAAATCCGTCGCACACAAAAAGGGCCCGGCATATCGCACGGGCCCTTCAGGATTTTACACAGTACATCTCCGGCTCGTCGCTCCTGGGAGGAAACAACTGCCATCTTCTCAACCGCTGATCCCTATATAGGGCGCGGCTTATCCGCGGATCTGGTGCGCGACCCATGCTCCACCGCACGGGCCATTTACTTCTACTTCGCTTATGAGGCTGTCATCGGCAAACTGAAACAACACGCCGATGCCGCGGCTGGGGGTTCGAAACTGGGAGTTTCGATCGGATCGGGTGCTTTTTACGGTAATTCACTGTGAGGGCAAGTTCAGAGTGAACTTGCCCTCTAGTTTAGTGATGCCGTCAGTTTATTTCTTCATGGCATCCTTGGTTTTATCGACTGACTCGTCGATCTTTTCACCGGCCTTTTCCATCGGCCCCTGGGGATTGACCGCGTCCTGGATTTTCTCAACGGTGGTTTTCTTTTCACAGGCAATAAGCCCGGCCGCGAACAGCAGGCCGATGGACAACATCGACAGTTTTTTCAACGTAGACATGCGCATACTCCTTTTCTAGTGCAGATTAAAGTTCCCGGCGCCAAATAGCCCGAGCAGCCCGATAATAATCAGATAAATGGCGACGATATAGTTCAGCAGGCGCGGCGCGGCCAGAATGAGTATGCCCGCGACAAGTGAAATCAACGGGGCAATGCTTAAAGTCATGTTCATGCCGGCCTCCGGTCAGACTTGTTAACGATGCGATGAATAACGGCGTGTTTGCCGTGCAAATCACATGGAACGCCCGCCCCGTGCCGCCGCAGAGATAAATACGCCTAGTCTCCTGCCGGTTCTGTGCGCTATCGCACGCAGGGCAGCTCTTTAGCGAATTTGTCCGAGATAACCTGCTTGGAGTCCGAATAATCCAGCGACGACGCAGCCACGGTTGAACGCGGATAGATGACGAATTAAGCCAAGATCAGTTGCATGGATCGTGGGCTTGTCTGTGCCCACGGAATCAAACTGCATTGATAAACGGCTTAACGAAACCCGAAATACCCGAGAACGAAAAGCACAATGACAACGAGCCCTACCATATAAACGATGGAGTTCATGTTATTCCTCTACTGTCATGATGAATTTTAAGAATCTGCGTCATGATTGCTCTGGCGGCCATTCCTGGAATCGCCATAGCCCCGGATATCATCCTCGAGATCGTTGTAGCCCTGGATGTCATCCTTGAAATCGCCATAACCGGCCTGGATCCGGCCTCCGATTTTTTGAGCTTGCCCCTTCTTCTCCAGTAACTTGTCACGGGTGAGCTCGCCGCTGATTTCCTTGATCCTGCCTTTTGCCTGCTTGATTCGACCCTTGAATTGATCCCTGTTCACGATTGCCTCCTGACGAAGAATTTCGAGAGATTTTCGTACCGTCATCCCCGGTGATCCGGCTTCACTGACAATTAACAGTGTGTTCGCAGAAACGCGCCAAATCGGTGCGGTAGCCCACATGCCCGGGAATGCCCGGATCCCGCGCCTGAAGCAGTTCATCGCAGGGTGTAGCCACCGGCGGTCAAAATAACCATGGATCCCTGATATAGAATGGCGCAAGGATTACGGCGCCCCGGACCCGGTTTATAGCAAGCCAATGCCCTATCACGATTTTCACCCATCGTTGCTACCCTGCTTCTCCGCCCTGTTTCGTCCTGACGCGACAGTCAGGCGCATCGCCATTGCCTGCTGTCTGCTGAGTATTGCCGGATGCGCGACCCTCCCCGACGCCGAACGCGAACTGGAAAAACCGCATGCACAGGCGGTGGAGTTCGATAGCGCGAGCGGGCCTGTCTCGGCAGGCAGGAGCGCCGCCATCCTCGAAGAGCTCAAGAGCAAATCCGGCAACATCGACATACTGCAGAAACACCTGGCCCTGGAGCAGGCAATTAACGCCGACAGCCCGCTGGTACTGGGCAACAGGCTGGTCCTGTTGCAGGACGGACCGGCGACCTACCGGGCCATGTTCGCGGCTATCCGTCAGGCCAAGGATCACATCAATCTGGAAACATACATCTTCGAAGACGACGAGATCGGCCGGCAGTTCGCGCATCTGCTGCTGGAAAAACAGGCGGCCGGCGTCCAGGTCAACCTGATTTACGACAGCGTCGGTTGCCTGCATACGCCCAGGGATTTTTTTGAGCGCCTCAAAACCGGCGGCATACAGGTGCTGGAATTCAATCCGGTCAATCCATTGGTCGGGAATAAAAAGAAATGGCTGCTCAATAATCGCGACCATCGAAAGCTGCTGGTGATCGACGGCCGCATTGCTTTCATCGGCGGCATCAATATCAGCGAATCGTACTCCAGCAGTCCATCCGCCAAGTCAGCCGGAAAAAAAACAACGAGCGTCATGGGCTGGCGCGACACCCACCTCCAGATCGAGGGGCCGGTGGCGGCGGAGTTCCAGAAGCTGTTCATGGACACCTGGGCCAAACAAAAGGGCGAGCCGCTGGCCCGGAAAAACTACTTCCCCAAACTCGTCAAACAGGGTGACGAGATCGTGCGTGCCATCGGCAGCGCTTCCGCCGATCCCCACAGCCTGATTTATCTCACGCTGCTGTCGGCGATCGGCAATGCCGAACAGCGCATATACCTCACGAATGCCTACTTCGTTCCCGATCCGCAATTGGTCAAGTCCCTGACCGACGCGGCGCGACGCGGTGTCGACGTCAAACTGGTCTTGCCGAGTCACACCGATTCCTGGACGGTGTTCCATGCCGGGCGCTCGCATTACACCAGATTGTTACGCGCCGGCGTCAAGATCTACGAGCGGCGCGGCGCGGTCATGCATTCCAAGACCGCCTCCATCGACGGCGTCTGGTCAACCGTTGGGTCAACCAATCTGGATTGGCGCAGTTTTCTGCACAACGATGAAATTAACGCGACGATACTGGGGCGCGACTTTGCCCGGCAAATGGACGCCATGTTTGCCGCAGATCTGGCAGAATCCGATGCCATCGACCTCGATCACTGGAAACACCGCTCGCTGATGCTGCGATTGAAAGAATGGCTGGCGCGAATCGCGGAATACTGGCTGTAGCCGGGTCCGGCGGGCGAGGTTCAGGCCCGGCCTGCCTCTCGCGTGTTTTGGCTTAGATACGTTTCCATTCATCTTCGATACGATTCCAGTCATTTGATATCGTATCAAACGACGCGCTCAACCTGCATTACGCCGCGATCAGATGGGGGAGCATGTGGTCGAATTCATTTTTAACTACGGCATAGCACTCGCAACTGCGGTCCTCGAGCCGCGGCCGGTCAAGCACGGTGATATGGCCGCGGGCATAATGAATCAGGCCGGCGCTGCGCAATTTTCCGGCCGCATCCGTGACACCTTCGCGGCGCACGCCAAGCTTGTTGGCGATCGATTCATGGGTCACGGCCAATTCATTGGTGGGTGAACGATCAAGATTCAGCAACAACCAGCGACAGAGTTGCTGATCCACCGAATGATGGCGGTTGCATACCACGGTTTGCGCCATATGCGTGATCAGCGCCTGGGTGTAACGCAACAATACATGACGCACCGAATCCGAACGATCGAATTTTTGCCTCAATAATTGCTTGTTCAGGCGATAGGCGTAACCGGCGTTCTGCACAACGGCGTGGCCAAGTGCAGTTTCCGCCCCCATGAAGGTGGAAACACCGATCATTCCCTCACTACCCACCACGGCGATTTCGGCACACGCGCCTTCCTCCGTGACATGCAGCAAGGAGATAACAGAAGTGATGGGAAAGTAGACGTAATTAAACACCGCTCCGGATTCACAAAGGACTTTTCCCTGGGGCAGGTGGATTAATTCCAGTTGCATCGACAGAAGCTTGTAGTCGGACGCCGGTAAAGCGGCGAGAAGATGGTTTTGTCGCTGGTTATACGAATCGGTCATGGCTGGGCTCCTTTAAAATAAAATGTTCTAATCGAGCTAGCTCACGGCATATTCCCCGGTATGGGTTGGTTGCCGTCGTTGAATTCGCGTTCACCCGCGAAACTGTCTCGGTCCGGATCCATCCGGGACAGCGGTGCGGCGACATGAAAATCCTCGCACGCTTTTCCCCCTCCGCGCGATTGACAATCGTGACATGGGCTCGACTCTGATGACGGCGTCATGGCGCCAAGCGCCGATGCCAGTTGGCAATTACCCCGCCCCTGCTTTTTAGCTTGATACATGGCCGTGTCAGCGGCTTGCATCAAGGTCTCCATATCCTGACCATCGGCGGGATAAATGCCGATGCCAATGCTGGCGCTGATGTTCAATTCGTGGCTGCCCACGAGAAAGGGTTCACGCAGGGTCTCGAGGATTTTTCCGGCAATCAAGGTGGCATCGCTGCTGTCCGTCAGGGCCGTGAGACCGACAACGAATTCATCGCCTCCCAGACGGGCGATGACGTCGCCCTCGCGCAGGCAACGCCGCAGACGGCTGGCCGTGACCTGGAGCAGACGGTCTCCAATTTGATGTCCCAGTGAATCGTTGATCTGTTTGAATCGATCCAGGTCGATAAACAGCAGTGCCACCTGAAAGTCGTGGCGGCGCGCCTGGGCGAAGGCCTGGCAAACGCGCTCGCGAAATAAAAAGCGATTGGGCAGGCCCGTAAGGACGTCGTGGAACGCCAGCTGATGCAGCCGATTTTCGATGCGCCTGCGCTCCGTGATATCGCGCGCAATCGTCGCGGTGCCTACAATAGCGCCGGTCTTGTCTCTGATGGGCGAAAGCGACAAGGAAACACCAACCCGCTTGCCATCCTGACGGATACATTCCGTTTCGTGACATTCAATTTGTTCGCCTCTGCCGCTACGTTGGAGGAGCGACCGTATTTCATCGGTTCCATCGCGCGGAAAAAGCATGGAGACAGGGCGGCCTATCGCCGCCGCGGCGGAGTAGCCGAAAAGGCGTTTGGCGGCAGGATTCCAGGAAAGGATAATCCCCTCTGATGATTTTCCAATAATGGCATCGCTCGAAGACCCCACGATCATGGCGAGCCACTGCTGGGCGCCCTCCGCCCACTGATGTACGCTGATAGGGTGCACCATCGCCAGGATTTTCGATTTTTCCCGAGGGCAATTCGATTCGTGATGGCGTGGCGCCAACTCGATGACATTTTCATCCGTGAACATCATTTTATTTTCTCCTGGACCGTTATTATTGACGTGCATAGGATGGCCTGTCGCATGACATCTAACAATCAAGACAAGACCGGAATATGAATCGGGGAAATACCGGAATCGGGGGCAGGAGGATTCCGGAATTAACTCAATATGGATGGGGTCTTCAGGGAAAATTCAGCCACGAACGAATCAAACGATAAAGCTACGGTTGGATAATCCCCCGACGGATGGCATAACGCACCAGTCCGGCGGTTTCGTGAATGTCGAGCTTCTCCATGATCCGCGCGCGATGTGATTCCGCGGTTTTAACGCTGAGACCCAACAGCGAGGCGACTTTCTTGGTGGTGTTTCCTTCCGCAACGAGCTGCAAGACCTGCCGTTCTCGTCCGCTCAAGGGATCGGAAGAGTAATCGGACTTATTAAGGTACGCCTGAACCACTACCTCGGAAATGCCGGGACTCAAGTAAACCTCTCCATGCGCCACTTGCTTGATGGCGCGCACCAGATCCTCGCGTGAGTGGCTTTTCATGACGTAGCCGCGAACTCCGGCGCGCAGCGCCTCCAGGACATAATGGTCCTCGGTATGCATGGTCAACAACATGGGCCTGGTCCGGGTGTGCATTTTGAGGATCTCACGCGCCGCGTCGAGGCCATTTAACAACGGCATGGCGAGATCCAGAACTGCCACGTCCGGTTTGTGCTCGCGCACCATTTTCACCGCTTGCCGCCCATCGGCTGCCTCGCACACGACATCAATAGCTTCTTTATCGAGCAGAGCCTTGAGTCCTTGCCGCACGATCGCGTGATCGTCGGCGAGTAAGACGCTAATCGCCATTGTTCAGCTCTCCAGTGGTATCGAGATCAACATCTCAGTTCCCCGTTGCGTCGATGAATTTATTTGCACGGTGCCGCCCACTGCTTTAAGCCGCTCGCCGATAACGATCAACCCCAGGCCACGCTGGCTTTTCCTGGCCTGTGTCTCACGCACATTGAAACCGGTTCCATTATCCCGAATCGCACAATGTATTGAATACGGTTCCCGCGCCACTTGCACCATGGCATGGCTGGCATGAGCATGCTTGGTCGCGTTGACCAGGGCTTCCTGAACAATACGGTAAAGCGTGATTTCAATGGAAGAGGCAAGTCGGCCGTTCGTCGAACCCTCAATGACAATCGCCAGTCCCGTGCGCTTGGTTATCCGCTCGGCCAGGAATTCCAGCGCCGGCATCAGGCCCAGGTCGTCCAGCATGGTCGGACGCAATTCATGGGATATGCGCCGAAGCTGCGCTTCGATTTGGTCCAGATGACCACGGACTTCCCGGACGCGTTCGCCCATCGTCGCCGGCAAATCATCGGCCAGGTCCGCCAGGGCGATATGCACCACGGCCAACAGCTGGGTGGCGTCGTCATGCACCATGTGGGCTAGGCGCTTGGTTTCCTCCTCGAGAGTTTCGTTCAGGCGGTGCAGCGCTTCATTGGCTTCGCGAAAGGTACGGTGCGTTATCTCAAACGGCGATAGACTCTCCATCAGGAAGGCGTATGTCGCTTTGGCTTGCTTTGCCGGATTCTCCCGTGATCTGGTATTGCGCACCGCGGTCCTGGCCGCCTCATCGTGGATGGCAACCATGTCCAGCACGCCCAGCCCCTGAATCATCGCCTCACGTCCCAGCTCGTAAGCCTGTCGCAAAGCCGTTTCTCCGGTTCCATCCAGATATTCCCGCAAAGACTGAGCATACAGCGATGCCAGTTTCTGCTCGGTTTTGCGCAGTGCGTTCATCCCAAATAACGCCCGACCAATACCAGCGCATCGTCGGTATGGCGCGCCGATCTGGCCATAATGTCATCGGCAAGATGCTGGGGCGATTGATTCAGATTCATGTGCTGATCAAAATCCTCACGTACTCCGTCGGTCGAAAAAATCAATGTGTCTCCGGCCTTTATCGGGAGCACGGTGGGATGAATCGGGCCCAGCCGGTGCCCCAGGATGCCCACACTCAGCAACAAGGTTCGGGGCTGAGAAAGCGCGTCACGAGACAGCAGTTTGCCCTCAACATTCCCGACCCCCGCCCACGTCAAGGCCATCTCAGGATGATTGAACGAAGCCACGCTCATCACCACCCCGCGTGTCCCGCGCAGTTCGTCATGGCAACGTTTAATCAACGGCTCGAGCGCCTCGTGGGGGCGGCTTTTCAATATATTCCCGGCAATCTCGGCCGCCCTGGCGGCTTCCGCGCCATGCCCGATTCCATCCACCGCTGCCACCAGGACACCGTCAGAAAAGGGTACCACGACATACCGGTCACCACATTCTTCCTGGCCTGGCAGCGTCAAGGTCGCGACTCCCAAATCCAATGCAATCTGGTTCATCGTTTCCATTTTTTTACCGTCACGGTCGTGCCATGACCGGGGCGCGAATCGATCTTGAATTCGTCCATCAAGCGGCGCACCCCCGGGAGGCCTATACCCAGACTGCCGGAGGTCGAAAACCCCATTTTCATCGCCTGCTCCAGATTGGAAATGCCCGGTCCTTTATCGCGAGCCACCACGACAATGCCGCAAGCTCCGCTCTTGTTCAGAGTACTTAGGGAAATTTCTCCTTCTTTTGCGTAGTGAACAATATTACGCGCCAATTCCGAAATGGCGGTGGCGATCAGGATTGCGTCGGTATTACTGAAACCGAGCCCGGACGCGAGCGAACGCCCGCTTTGACGCGCGGCGACAATATCCATGTCCACGCGAATCACTATCCGGGTTTTATCCATCGCGAGGAGCGCTTACTTTCCTTGTGGTGGTCTGGTCCAAATACGCTAATCCTTCCTCCAGATCCAATGCCGTCGCGACGCCTTCCAGCGTGAGTCCAAGCTGCACCATGGCAAACGCCACCTCCGGCTGGATGCCCACGATTACTGTGACCGCGCCGCGCAACTTGATCATGTGCACCAGGTCGCGCAGGGTGCGCGAGGCGAACGAATCCATGACATCCAGCACCGTCACATCGACGATGACGCCACGCGAGCGAAACGTGCTCACTTTAGCCACCAGGGCATCGCGCAACTGCATCAAATCGGCATCCGACAGGGCTGATTGGATCGAAGCGATGAGATACGCGCCTTGCTTGAGAATAGGAACTTGCACCAGTAGGCCCTTTAGATAAACCCTTTCTAGGGTTGTTGAACCGACGTTGCCTCACGGATGGAAACGACTTTGTAGCCCAACAAGCGTTCGGCCTCCTCGATGCCACCCTGAAGATCGCCCACTGTATTCATCTTGCTGAGATCCACGCCGATGTTCACCAGCGTCTGGGAAATCTCCGGCGACAGGCCGGTCACAATCACCGTCGCGCCCAAAAGCCGCGAGGCTTCCACCGTCAACACCAAGTGGTTGGCGACATTGGAGTCCATGGCGGCCACGCCCGTGATGTCGATCACCACCACTTTGGCGCGGTTGGTGCGGATGGCGCGCAGGAGTTGCTCCGTCAATTGGCGTGCGCGCTGCGGATCTATCAGACCGATGATGGGAAGAATCAGCAAGCGCTCACGCACTTGCAGCACTGGCGTCGAAAGCTCGCGAATCGCTTCTTGCTGATCGCGAATGGTACGCTCGCGCTCCTGCACGAAACCCACGGCCACGGTGATGGCGATGCGGTTGGCGGCCGGTTCGTAGGCATCGAGAATACGGTTGAGCTTGTCGAAATCAGCTTGATATTTGGCGAACAGGGAACGCGCCAGCACGTCGCGCAGAAGCAGCACGATCCCCACCACTTCATGGGTTTCCACGCCCCTCGGAATGATGCGTTCGGAAAGATTGCGCGAATAGGACTGCAGGGCTTCGAGAGTGCCCGTTTCCAGGGCCTCGACGTAGTTATCGTAGACCGACGTGGCCTCGGCGAATATTTCGTCTTTGCTCATGGCCATGAGCAGTTGCGCCTCAGTGATGCGTCGCGCCCATTCCTCGCGCAATTGAGTGCGATTTTGCCGCAGGTGGGCGACGAGTTCACTTAGCAATTGATCGGGGGTCGTCGGAAACGCAGAAGTCGCTCTCGAAACACGCGATAAATCGGAATTTTTTCTCACGAGTTCTCCTGTAAAAACGATTATTTATCCAGAAAAAAACTGACTCCCACTATCCGGATTAACTCTGTAGTGTCAACCGGGTAAATCACCTAAATTCCGAATAGGAAAATCCTTGGCTCGCATGACTAATTCGTGTTTTATTTTCCGGAACCCGGGAATCCAATAATTTTTCTGTGTGATTTATGGTTGGTTATGCGCGTCACCGCACCGATCCCATGCGTATCCGCGCGCTTAATGCAGTTCGTCAGCTAATCCGTAGCATTCGTGCAAACACGAGGTGAATCTTCATGAAGCGTACTTTTATTTACTCCACGGCAATCGCGACATTATTTTCCGCGACAGCATCGGTAGCTGTCGTGACGGACAAGGATCGGGACGAGGGTGATCTGCAAGCGCCAAGCCTGGTTTATGGCTCGCAGCTCATGACCCAGAAGGAACACAACGAATATAGCGCCCTGATGAACACCGCGAAAACCGGCAAGGAGCGCGATCAGATCCGCCAGGCACATCAAATACGGATGAAAGAGCGTGCCAAGCAACGAGGTTTAACGCTGCCGGATGAGCCGCCAGCGTATAGAAAGGCTCCGGCCATGGGCTCGGGCGGCGGCATGGGAGGTCCCGGCGGCGGCGTCGGACCCGGCAGCAGGCGCATACAATAGATATCCCCGACGCACCGAAAAGTGTTCGGTATCAGCGGCGCACTTGAATCATGCGCCGCTGCAAGCCTCGCTTGTCTGCGCCAGCACCGCCCTTCACCGCATCTCAGAACTTGAATTCGAGACCAACCATAAAAGTATTGAGGTTGGTATCCGCCACTTCATAACGTTCCGCATCGAGGCGCAGTGCGAGGTGGTCGTTAAAGCCAAACTTGAAGCCGCCACCCCAGAACGGATCGTTGCCGGAACTGGCTCCCAGCGAGCCGCCCAACGATGAATCCGAGTCCCACCAGAACTGCCCGGCTTTGGCAAAGACCGACGACACAGTCCCTACCGGCATGGAAAACACTGCCGCCAGGCCCTTGCCATCGGATTCGAACCTGTCACCACCGTTGTTGACGCGATTGAAATCGGTCCACGAGCCTTCGACGCCAAACCAGTCGTTGAACTGACCGCCGACGACCGCTTTCAACACATTGTCATTGTCGTCAAGATTGCTTTGCTTGATGCTATAAGCGCCCCACGAGGCGCCAAAATAAATCCCGGGACCTTTTGCCTGTGCGGCTGCCATAGGACCGAGAACCAGCGCGGCCGCCAGGCCGACGAGAGAACTGAGTTTGTTGATTCGCATGCCTAAACTCCTTGTTGATTGGGTTATTCAGCAAAAACACCCTATCACCCATATCACCATACTTCTGTTTCCTGCCGCACATAGGCTCGCATTATCGCGGCTGAGACATCCCCAATATGCCGGATATCCGGAGCAACAAGCTTCGTCACGCGCGGATATTTTCAGCGCGCCTCGAGAACCACGCCCGTCACGACAAGGCTTCCGTGAAATTCGTAGCGTCCCACCCAGGGCCTGGCATCATGCTCCAACAACGCGATTTTCATCCGCGGGCGCAGAACAAAGCATCCCGCGCTCGCATAGTTGGAGGGAAGGTCCAGCGTGACAGCGTCAAACTCAAGCCACTGCCGGGTCACGCCGTATTGACACTTATAGAAGGATTCCTTGGCGCTGAAAATGAGAGCGGCGCATCGATCCTGCTCCGGTTGGCGCAGCGCCGCGAGCCAGGCGGTCTCCACCGGCGTACAGATAACCGGCCAGATTTCCGGCGTCACGCGCCCGACGATTTCCATATCCAGACCGATGGCGCGGTAGTGTTTCCGGCAGGCGACAACGGCGCCGCTCATCCCGTCGGTGTGGGTTATGCTGCCGATCACGGGAGCCGGCCAGCGTGGCCGCCGGTCGCGGTTCATGCGCAGCGGGTAGCCGGTTACTCCGAACTCCGCCAGGGCACGGCGCGCGCACAGGCGCCCGGCGGTGAACTCGCGGGTCCGTTTCGCGACAGCACGTCCGAGATACCGCGCTTCATCGGGAAATAACAGCGACGGGTCACCGGCCATTCGAAGCTCGGCGGCCGCCACGCCCGGCGGGAATAAACCGGCCAACAGCGGAGAAAGACTGGCGGGATTGTTTTGAAACGTCGGGGTGTAACCATATTCAACTGACTTATGATCCGGAGCACCAGGGGAATTCCGGCTGCTCCTGTTTTCCTCAGTGGATATGATGTGCCTCGACATGTTTATTTATGCGCTCACGGTGCGTCGTTTTCCCGGATTGTCATAAGCATCCATCAACGCCGAGACTTGTGCGGCCATCTGCTCCAGGCCATGGCCCTTGAACACAGTAAAATGATCGCCGTCGAGGACGGAAACATCGACACCGGCCAACGCGAAAGGGCCCCAACCCATTTGCGGGTCGAGAAACAGACCTTTGGGCTCCTGGGCGCTGCACAAAAGCATTATTTTTCCCGAGTAAGGTTTGGGCTCATAGGATTGCGCCATTTCCTCAAGATAGCCGAGCAGCCACTGATCATAATTTTCCGCGCTTGACTCCCTGGTCTCGAATGCGACGCGAGCCGGTGGGCTGGCCGGCGAGCGGCCAAACCAGCGCAACAGTCTTTTATACATGACCCGCTGTTCCATGAACGCGGCCAGCGTCTGCTCGCGCGATATCACTCTCCGCCAGTCCGCGCCAATCAGTTGCCAGCGATACGAGTAATCGGCAAGGATGGCGCGCGTCCGGGAAAGTCGTCGATGGTGGCCCGGTGCCCAGGCATCAATCATGGCGAGCAGCGAAACCTCGTGTCCCGCCTCAACAAGCTGTCGCGCCACCTCGAAGGCCAGCACCCCGCCGACGCACCAGCCAATCAGCTTGTAAGGTCCGGTGGCCTGAAACTTGCGGATAAGCTGAACGTACTCGGCGGCGATGACTTCCAGCGTTTGCGGCAGACTTTGGCGCGTTATCGAAGGGTCGAACAGCTGAAGCGCCGTGAGAGGTTGATCCGGGCCAAGACGTCTGGAAAGATTGTAATAATAAACACCGGTGTTATGGATGGCGATCAAAGGCGGCTTTGAACCATTGGGCTGCAACCGGACCACTTGCCGAAAATCGAATTCGCGCTGACCGCTGTACGTCAACAGCTTTGCCTGTTCAGCGATGCTCGATGCCTTGAACAAGGTCAACAGGCTCAGCCGTTGCCCGAACTCTGCCTCGATACGGGCCAACAGCCGCGCCGCCAGCAGGGAATGGCCACCCGATTCGAAGAAATCCGCGGTCTTGTCGATTGTCTCGACTCCCAGAACCGAACTCCAGATCCTGGCCAGACGACGTTCAACCTCGTTGAGTGGTTGCGCCGTTTCCTTGCTTTGATGCGGTACTGGTGCCGGCAGGTTACGGCGGTCGATCTTGCCGTTTGGCGTGCGTGGCAGCGCATCGAGCATGACGATGGATGCAGGGCACATATAACCCGGCAGGGATTGCGACAGGCTGGCGCGCAATGCGTCAATCAGGACTTCAGGCGACTCCGCCCGGGCGACCTGAGGAACCGCGTAGGCCCAGATCGCACCCTCCCCCGAAGGGTCTTGTCCGAGCACGGCGACGGCCTCGGCAATGTCCGGATGGCGCAACAGCACCGTCTCGATTTCTCCCAGCTCTATGCGAAAACCACGCAATTTTATCTGGTGATCGATACGGCCGAGATACTCCATGCTCCCATGCTGTTTCATGCGGACCATGTCACCGGTACGGTACATCATCGCGCCGGCATGCTTGCGGAACTTGTCGGGGATGAATTTCTCCCTGGTTGCCTCCGGCTGCTCGAAATAGCCGTGCGCGACTCCGTCGCCTCCAATACAAAGCTCACCGGGCACGCCATGCGGCACCAACTCCTGATGGCTATCGACAATGTAGAACTGCGTATTGGCGATCGGCGGCCCGATCGGAACCGGCCCCGTGCCGGCCTCAACCCGCAGCGCCGAGGACCAGACGGTGGTCTCGGTAGGTCCGTACATATTCCAGAGTTCGCCGTCGCATTGCAGCAGCCTTTCAGCGAGGTGGCGCGGCATCGCTTCGCCCCCACACAACATCTTGAGCGGCGGGTTACCATGCCAGCCTGCCTCAAGCAGAACCTGCCACATCACCGGCGTGGCCTGCATGAAGCTGGCCTGGTGTCGCTGCAGAAGCGCGAACAACGCGGCGCCGTCGGCCATTTCCTGTTCCTTCGCCAAAATCAGCCTGGCGCCGACAATCAAGGGAAGAAACAGATCCGGCACCGCCATATCGAAAGAGATCGTGGTAACCGAAACCACCGTGTCTTCATGAGTGAGCCCGGGCTGACGCCGCATCGCGCAAAGCAGATTGACCAGTGCACGGTGATGAATCGCCACTCCTTTTGGCCGTCCGGTCGATCCGGAGGTGTAGATGACATAGGCGGGATCGTCGGGCGATGCGGACGGCGGCAAAGCTTCCGCACTCTGTTTTGCAATCAGCATGGACTGCGAGTCGACAACGATTACCGACATCGCCTCATAGACCAGGTGTTCGCGTAACGAAGCTTGCGTGATAAGGGCCGCGGGGCGCGCGCTCTCGAATATGTACTGCAAACGCTCCACCGGGTAAGTCGGGTCGAGCGGGATATAGGCACTGCCGGATTTAAGCACGGCCAGGAGCGCCACCATCAGCTCGGACGTGCGGTCCAGAACCACCGCGACCCGGCTGGCCGGCTCAACCCCGCGTCGTCGCAGTTCATAGGCCAGCCGGTTCGATGCGAGGTCGAGTTCACGATAGCTCATGCTGCGCTCACCGCAAACCACGGCGACCGCTTCCGGCGTGCGTCTGGCCTGGGCCTCGAAAAGCTGAGGCAGCGTCAGATGCCTCGGATAGATGGCACTGGTGCGATTGTTTTCGACAATCAGCTCATGGCGCTCGCTATCGTCAAGCATCGTCAGGCTCGAGATTTTGCGCGACGGATCGGTCACCACAGAGTGCAACAGCACCTTGAGATGATCGAGAAGACGAACGATTGTTTGATTCTCAAACAGATCAAGATTGTATTCACAGCACGCGCTCCAGCCTTCCGGTCCTTCTACCAGGGAGAAATCCAAATCGCAGGCCGCGCGCACGGAACACGAGGGCAGCTCGATCAGCCTGAAGCCGGCAGAGTTATTGCTCGTCATCAACGGCCGCGGGAACGTGAAATTCACCGAAAACAGCGGATTCCGGCTCAGGTCCGGCGCGGGCTTCACGATTTCGATCAGATCTTGCGTCGTTATCTGCTGATGCTTCAGGATGCCGGCAAGACTGTCGCGAATACGCACCAGCAGCTCGAGGAAGCCGGGATCGTCCGACAAATCGTTGCGCACCACCAGCCTGTTGCTGAACAGGCCGATCAGATTCCCGAGATCCGCTTCGTCGCGATCGGAAAATTCGCTGCCGATGGAAATATCGGATTCCCCTGTATAACGGCGCAGCAGTGTCAACAGCGCCGCCAGAACGGTCACAGGCAGCGTGGTACCGTTGAGACGGCCAAGTTGCGCCAGTTCGCTGGCTAATTCCCTGCCCAGGGGAACTGACAGGGCGCTTCCGTTCGCCGTCAACATCGTTGGACGCGCGCGATCAGTTCGAATTTCGAAATGCTTGAAGCCTCGCAGGGCGCGTTCCCAGTAATCCGCATCCGTCTGCGGGACTGGCCTGGTGAGTCGCTGCGCCCGCCGTGCCGAAAATTCACCGTAACTGACGGGCAGATCCGGCAATACCGCGGGCCGGCCTGCATCCAGCGCCACGCCAATCTCACTCAACTCGCGCGCCAGGATGTTGATCGACCACGAGTCGCTGACGATATGATGCAGCGTCACCAGCAATACCGAATCATCCCTGCGCAGGCGCACGTGCGTTATTCGCATCAGCGGTGGTGCCGATAAATCGAAGGGAGTGCACGCTTCCAGACGTGCGATGCGCCCGGTTTCGATCAGCGCTTCCGCTTCGGGTAATCCCGTCAAATCGATCACGGGAATATGGAAGGAAACCTGCGGCTCAATGATCTGCATGACTTCGCCACCGGTCTCCGCAAAATACGTGCGCAAAACCTGATGTCGCGCCATGATCAGTCGAAATGCATTTTCCAGCCCGGCATTGGAAATCGTGCCCTGCAGACGCCAACGCACGGTGAGGTTCAACGATGGATTACGTGGATTGAGTTGATGCAACAGCCAAAAACGGCGTTGGCCCGGAAAGCAGGGAAACTCAAGCTTTTTTTTCCCCGCCATAACAGCTCTCCGGAGACGCATCGCCGGATCATTGACGCGATCAGTCGTTATGGTGCCCATTGCGTCAAAGCGTTGTCGAGTTTTGACTCTGGCGTTGAAGAGTTTGGTGCCAGCCACCGGTAACCAGGCTTCGGAAGGCAATATTTGGATAGACCATTTTCCGTTCGCCGCAACCAAAGGGAAATAACGGGCAGCAAGACCTTATCCCCCTGTTTCAGATTAATGAACAGACACGGACAGTATGCTGGCAGGAATCCTGCGTCTGTACGCGGACGTACATAATCCTCGCACCCGGTATGTTTGTCAGCGCACAGAGGCCAATGGTCCTGTTCCCGTAAAATTCGATCATCAGCCAGGAAATGATGGTTTGTTTGCGCATACCAAATTGGCATATCGGTGGAAAACCGGAAATAGTGAGGATCGTTCGTGACACAGCCAGCGACCAGTACGCGAGGAATAAGCTCGGTACATATTTTGTTCGCCGCCGCCTGTGCGTTTCTTGTTATCACTCTTTCGTCCTGTTCTGGCGGTGGATCATCGTCTGAAACAACAGCTGCCTCGGATCAGATCGCCGTCTGGGGAGACAGCACCACTTCCGGCGTTGGCGCCACCGACTCTGACTCGAGTTATCCCGCGCAGCTGCAGTCATTGACGGGACGCAACACCTATAACGGCGGTGTTTCAGGACAAAACAGCGATCAAATCGCAGCGCGCCAGGGCGGCGCGCCAGCATTATTGACGTTTCCGGGTAATACCCTCATTTCCGCAGGTCCTGTCGTGCTTGAATCGCAGTCGACCTTCCCGGTAACCGCCGAGGGCCCCGGTCCTGTCACCGGAACTATCGGTGGATTTCACGGCACGCTGAGCTATCAGACCGATGCTGACAATAATCCGCAGTTGGCATTCACACGCGATACTCCGGGGGTGCCGGAATACATTCCCGCGCAAAGCCCTTTCCACCCCGATACCTTCGGTCGAGAGGATGGAATTAACGTGTTCTGGATGGGGCAAAATAATTTTTACGATCCGCCGGGAGTAAAGTCCGATATCGCCAAGTGCATCGCGTTTCTTTCCAGCAAACGGTATATCGTGATGAGCCTGCTTAACGCGGGCGATGAAGGCATCGGAACCACGTCCTACGATCAGTTGGCGCAGATCAACGCCGACCTTGCGCGAACCTATCCGGATAACTTTTTCGATATCCGCAAGATACTGATAAACAACTACGATCCAGCCAGCCTCCAGGACGTTCAGGACCACATCAACGATGTGCCACCCAGCTCGCTGCGCAATGACGCCGAGCACCTGAACGACAAGGGTTACGCGGTCGTGGCACAGCAAGTTGCGGCCTTTATCGCGTCCCGGAGCTGGTAGGGCCGGGTGCCACAGCGACTCTCAGGCGCCAAGGTCTTGTGTACGACACCGCACAGACGGTAATGCCTGTAACCCTATAAAAAGCTAATTAATACAACAGATTTTGCGCGGGTCAATCCTGTCGATGACATGGAATCTGGCTGATGGCGCCGGCAGGAACAGCCAACGCAGTTGGTTCTGTCAATGTAAACGGGTTTCCATGCGTCAATGCCGTCATGCGGGACGGATACTTGCTTATGAACAATCTCCCCGTCGTCTCCCGGGAAACCGCCGTGTCGGTGGTTACGCCGGTTATTCCGCTGAACTTCGTTTATCCCGGCCTTTCGCTGGCGCAGATCCTTTCGATCGTCCGCGCCTACCGGAAGCTGAGCCTGCTCATCCTGCTCGCGGTTTTGTCCCTTACGGCGCTGGTCATGACACTGTGGCCGCGAACCTACACGGCCATGGTGACGCTGATGGTGAACTACGAGGTCAACGACCCGTTGAACGGCAAGGAACTGCCGGTCGGTCAGGTGGGCAGCTACATCTCGACGCAGGTGGAGCTGATGCAAACCCCGGAGGTGTTGCTGGCCGTGGTCGACCGTCTGCGGCTGACGGAGGACAAGGATTATGCGCGGGGTTACCGTGGGGACAGCGGTACGCTGCGTGAATGGGTGGCCAAAAAAATCAGCAAGAATTTGGCGATTTATCAGGGTCAACTGGGCAGTCAGCTGATCTATGTGACGTACTCGGCGAACAAGCCGGCGGAAGCGGCGCAGGTGGCGAATACGGTGGCGGAGGTTTATCTGACTTCGAACATGATGCGATCCTTGAAATCGCAGCTCACCGGCCAGGAAGCACGCATGACCAGGCTTAACATCACCCTGGCATCGCGGCACCCTGAAGTCGTGGAGTTGCAATCCCAAATCGATGCCACCCGTCTTTCGCTGGCAGCCCAATCAAACAATCTCTCCGCCGGTACTTCCACGGAAAAGAGCCCGGCAGTGCAGCAGGAAGCGCTGCCGGTCGAGTACAAATTCACCACTGCCGGCCACTACACCAACGTCAGCTTTGTCAGCCGGGCCTCGCCGCCGGTAAAGGCCGTCAAGCCCAAGGTATTGACCGGGTTTCTTCTCGGCAGCATGGCAGCCGGGGCGCTGGGACTTGGCATTCCGCTGATTTACGAACTGTTCCACCGCCGCGTGCGCTGCCGCGATGATCTCGAGCGCCATCACGGGATTCCGGTGCTGGCGGAATTTGGCGCGTTACCACCGCAGACGAGCACATTGCCCATGAGGACTGCCCTATGACCGCTCCCCACAATCTCCCCGTCGTCTCCCGGGAAACCGCCGTGTCGGTGGTTACGCCGGTTATTCCGCTGAACTTCGTTTATCCCGGCCTTTCGCTGGCGCAGATCCTTTCGATCGTCCGCGCCTACCGGAAGCTGAGCCTGCTCATCCTGCTCGCGGTTTTGTCCCTTACGGCGCTGGTCATGACACTGTGGCCGCGAACCTACACGGCCATGGTGACGCTGATGGTGAACTACGAGGTCAACGACCCGTTGAACGGCAAGGAACTGCCGGTCGGTCAGGTGGGCAGCTACATCTCGACGCAGGTGGAGCTGATGCAAACCCCGGAGGTGTTGCTGGCCGTGGTCGACCGTCTGCGGCTGACGGAGGACAAGGATTATGCGCGGGGTTACCGTGGGGACAGCGGTACGCTGCGTGAATGGGTGGCCAAAAAAATCAGCAAGAATTTGGCGATTTATCAGGGTCAACTGGGCAGTCAGCTGATCTATGTGACGTACTCGGCGAACAAGCCGGCGGAAGCGGCGCAGGTGGCGAATACGGTGGCGGAGGTTTACAAGGAACAGGACTATATGCGCTCAACCGGTCCGCCCGGTGAACGCGCCAAGCGTTATGCGGAGCAATTAAGTGAACTCAAGGTCAAGGTTGACCAGGCGCAGAAGCAGGTCACGGCGTTTCATCAACGCAACAACCTGATCGATGAAGGAAACAAGACCAACGTCGATGTGGTCCTGCTGGCAACCCTCGAGGGGCGCCTGCTGGAAGCGCAGAATGCGCGCCGCACCGCCGAAGCAAGGGCGTCGGGAGACCAGTCCGTCAATGATCAGGTCCTGGCTTCACCGCTGATTCAATCGCTGAAAACGCAGCTCGCCACCCAGGGCGCGCGTCTGGCACAGCTGAATACGGCCTACACACCGCAACACCCAGACATACTGGAGTTGCAATCGGAAATGGATGCCACCCGGCACTCGCTTGCGGTTGCCCTGCAAAGCTATTCCGCCAACGCGTCAGCGGAACTGAGCGTGGCGCAGCGGCTGGAGCAGAATCTGCGGCAGGCCGTGGCGGAGCAGCGCGCAAAGGTGCTCGCCATGGGTCAGCTGCACGACGATGCCGCGAAATATCTCCTGGAACTCGAATCCGCCCAGGCTGTGTACAAACGCGCGCTCGAAGGTTACGACCAGATCATGTTTGCTTCCGCCGGCCATTACACCAACGTCAGCTTTGTCAGCCGGGCCACGCCGCCGGTAAAAGCCACCAAGCCAAAAATATTGACCGGAATTCTTTTGGGCAGTATCGCCGCCGGGGCGCTGGGGCTTGGCATTCCACTGACTTACGAACTGTTCAACCGCCGCGTGCGCTGCCGCGATGATCTCGAGCGCCATCACGGGATTCCGGTGCTGGCGGAATTCGGCGCGCTAACGATGAGGACAACCGCATGAACATAAAAACTGCCAGCCACGGCGCCGTCGATACCAAACACGCATCGCATGGAGGCGCCGATCAGGCCTCGAGGTCCAGGAGCGAAATCACACAGATCGAGAGCATGGTGGAACCCAGTGACCGCTTGATCGTGGCGCACGACCCTTACGACCCGCGCTACGAAAAAATCCGCGCGCTGCGGACCGAGCTGCTGTTGCGACGCGAGTCGGTTGATCGCGCCGACATCGTCGCGTTGTTGAGCCCGTGTCCTGGCGAAGGCCGCTCGCTGCTGGCGGCGGAACTCGCCATTTCCTTCGCGCAAATGGGCCGTCCGACGCTGCTGGTCGATGCGGATTTGCGCCACCCGCAGCAGCATTTGTTTTTCGGCACCGACAACCGTCAGGGACTGTCGCAGGCGATCGAGTACGGCACAAAACCGCAGCTTCATGCCGTGCGCGGTTTGCCGCGAATGTCGGTGTTGACGGCGGGCGAGGTACCGGCCAATCCGCTGGAGTTGCTGTCCAGCAGCGCCTTCGCCTCGATGATCGAGGATTGGCGCGACAATTTTGAATTCGTCGTGATCGATACGGCACCGGTCATGCATTTTTCAGACGGACTGGCGGTGGCGAGTCTGGTCGGCCGCGTGCTGGCGCTGAGCCGCGCGCACCATACGCCTTACAAGGACATGCAGGACATGTTGCGGCGACTGGCGGCCACGCGTTCACTGATTCTCGGCGCCGTCATCAGCCATTTCTGATTTTCATGCCGGTCCGCCGCATCGCTTTGCCTGGCGCCGGCGCCTCATCCAGAAAAAGCGATAGTTATGGAACTGACAACATCGAACCCCGCGCAACCCCACGGCATGACGTGGCTGCGAGACGACCGGTATTCCTGGTTCCTGGCGGGAATGATGTGGGTGCTGATCGTGCTGATGATCGTGCCGGAAGGCTTCGATTATCAGAGGCTCGCCACAGCCAGTGCGCCCAGTTCAGGCGGGCCCATCAGCCGCATGCTGTGGCTGTTGCTGCTGGCGCTGGGCATCATGATGGTATCCTGGCGCGCGGGTCTGGCCTGGCTGCTGGCGCGCGTGCTGAATCCTTTTTTTCTCCTTTTCGTCGCGCTCGCGATTGTCAGCGTCGCCTGGTCCATTGACCCAGCCCTGAGCATCCGGCGTCTTATCCGCCTGGGCACGATTGTGTTGGCCTGTGTCGCATTCGTGTTGATGAGCTGGCACGCGCGACGCTACCAGAACGTCGTACGCCCGATACTTACCATCGTGCTGCTGGGCTCGATCATTTTTGGTCTCGTGTTTCCAGCGCTCGCCATCCATCAGCAAACCACGCCGGAACTCATCGGCGCATGGCACGGACTCGCGAATCACAAGAATGGCCTTGGCGCCCTGGCCTGCATTTCTCTGATTTTCTGGTTTCATGCCTGGCTGACCCGGGAGGTCAGATTCCTGCCGGCGTTGACCGGTGGCGCGGTCGCTGTAACCTGCCTGGTGCTGTCGCGCAGTTCGACATCGCTGGCGGCCACTTTATTCGTGATGGCCGTGCTGCTCGTGCTGTTGCGCTCGCCTCAGGGCCTGCGTCCTTATATGCCCTATCTGGTCTCGATGCTGGTGGCGCTGCTCCTGATATACACCCTCGCTATCCTGAATCTGATCCCGGGGCTGGGAACCCTGATGGCCCCCGTCACCGCGCTGACCGGCAAGGACACGTCGCTCACCGGCCGCACTGAAATCTGGACGATTCTTTCCGAGCATATCAGTTACCGTCCCTTCCTCGGCAGCGGCTACGCGGCCTATTGGACCGCCGGACCGGTCCCCGGAGCGGACTCGTATGCGTTCGTGTGGCGCATGGGCTCCTTTTATCCCGGATCCGCCCACAACGGCTATCTGGAAATCGTCAACGATCTGGGTTGGATCGGCCTGCTGTGCCTGATCGCCTATATCGTCGTGCATATCCGGCAGTCGCTGCAGCTGCTGGAAATCGACCGCCATCAGGGCGCCCTGTTTCTGGCCCTGTTCTTTCAGCAAGCGATCACGAACCTCTCCGAAACACACTGGTTCAGCGTGCAGAGCGTCGACTTCGTGATCATGGCGCTGGCGACGACGGCGCTGGCACGCAGCCTTCTGGAACATCGACTGCGTCTGGTTTTTGGCCAGCCTCAGCCCTCCACGATCGGGACATCCCACGGGATGGCCTTACCGCTGGCGCGCGAATCTTTCGATCGCACTCCGGATGGCGGAGCCTGATCTCATGACGCCCGTCAGCGACCGCCCCCAGTACGCAACCGGCACGATCCCGTCCCTGGATGGCATCCGCGCCATCGCGGTGGCGCTGGTGTTCTTCGCCCACAGTGGATTCGATGCCATCATTCCCGGCGGCCTCGGTGTCACCATTTTTTTCGTGCTGAGCGGCTACCTCATCACCACCCTCATGCGCATCGAGCACGCCCGCCGCGGCCGCATCAGCTATCGTGGCTTTTACCTGCGACGTCTGCTGCGGCTGATGCCGCCTTTGTTCATTGTTGTCGTGGTAACCGGCCTGCTGGCCGCCTTCTCCGTCATCGATGGCGGTTTCACAACGGGCGGCCTGTTCTCGGCCCTGTTTTATTTCGGCAACTATCATGTGATTGCGAACGACTACCATGGCATGCCCGTGGGTCTCGGCGTGATATGGTCGCTGGCCATCGAGGAACACTATTATCTTTTTTATCCTCCGCTGGCGGCGCTGTTGCTGCGTGTCGGCCGCGTCGGACTGTCCGTCACCGCGCTCTCGATACTCTGCGTCGTCGTTTTGGCGTGGCGTTACTGGCTCGTGTTTCATGGCGGCACGGAAGCGCACATCACGATGGCCACCGACACGCGGGCCGACGCCATCCTGATCGGTTGTATCATGGCATTGTTGTTCAATCCCCGGCTGGATCCGGTCCCGGCCCCGAAAGCACTCAACGACTTGGGCATCGCCGCGGTCTGCGTCGCCGTGTTGGCAGGCACTCTGCTGTATCGCGACGAAGTCTTCCGCCTCACGGCCCGCTACACCCTGCAATGCCTGGCGATCGCACCCCTGATCTATCTGGCCGTGGCCCGGGCGGACCGGCTGCCGTTTCGCTGGTTGAACGCCCGACCGCTCGTGTATATCGGAACGATTTCCTACACCATCTACCTTTCGCATCACGTGATTCTGCTGGGGCTCGCCAAACACTGGCCGCAGCTGGGCTGGATCGGGCTGACGCTGCTGGGGGCCATCATGACGCTGGCGGTGGCGGAACCGATGCGCCGCTGGGTCGAAGAGCCCTGCGCCAGGCTGCGCAAACGGCTGCATCGAAAAACCCTCGCGCGCGAGCCGGCGCCGGGCATTCTCCCCGTGGGTGCGCCATGAAATGCGCTGAAGCCATCACGCCGCATGACGTATCTCCGGAAGCGGCCATCAGCGCCATCCTGAGCCACGGCGGGCCGGTTCTGCTCGACCTGGATGAAACACTGTATCTGCGCAACTCCACCGAGGACTTCATCGATTCGGCGCGTCCGCGCCTGCCGGCGCTGTTGCTGATGAGGATGCTGGATGCCGTCAAACCGTGGCGCTGGACCGGCGGCGAAACCACCCGCGACGTGTGGCGCGTGCGCCTCATCGCGACATGCTTTCCCTGGACCGTGAAGCGCTGGAAAAACCAGGTTATCGGGCTCGCGAAAAACTTCACCAACCTGCGTCTGTTGGAAGCGCTGAAAACGCCGGGCACGACGCCGATCATCACCACCGCCGGATTCCAGCCTATCGTCGCCCCGCTGGTGGCGGCGCTGGGTCTGCCGCAGGCGCAAATAATCGCCGCGCGCCTGTCGAGCTTCGCCGACCGCCGCGATGGAAAACTTCATCTGGTCGTCGGCGCGCTCGGTGATGACACCGTTCGCCGCGCGCTCGTGCTTACCGATTCGGCGCAGGACCTCACGCTGCTCAATGCGTGCGCCCGCCCATTGCGGGCGGTGTGGCCGGAGGCGCGTCACCAGCACGCCTTGAGCGGTGTCTACCTGCCCGGTCAGTACCTGACGCATGTCAAACGACCCGGTGCGCGCTATATCGTGCGCGGCATCCTGCAGGAGGATTTCGCCTTCTGGGTCTTGAGCTCGATAGCACTGGCGGCGCTGCCGCTGCTGCATGTCCTGGGGCTGCTGTTCCTGCTGGTGTCGTTCTGGGCGATCTACGAGCGCGGCTACGTTGACAATGATCTGATCGCGGCGCGCTTCGAGACAGACCCGAAACTCAGCGCGGCATTTATGGATTCGCCGGTGGCCACACCGCGCTGGCAACCGTGGATCTGGGCGTTCGCCTGTGGCGCGATCGCCATTGTTCTGCTGCGCTGGCCGGCAACCCCCGTGCCCATGGACTTCGCCGCATGGGCCGCAGTACTGCTGGCGACCCACGGCTGGTTCATGCTGTACAACCGATTTGACAAGGGCGCGCGCGTCTGGATGTTTGCGGGTTTGCAGTTCGCACGCAGCGCGGCCTTTATCGCGCTGGTGCCGATCGGTCTGATCGGCGCGCTGGCGCTCGGCGCCCATGTCCTGGCAAAGTGGGTGCCCTATTACGTATACCGGCTCGGCGGCAAGGAATGGCCCGAGGCGCCATTTCATCTGATACGGTTGTTATTTTTCCTGGTATTGGCGCTGTTGCTGGGGTTTTCCCAGGGAATCGCGTCACTGTTGAGCGGAACCGCGCTGGCGCTGCTGGCCTGGAATTTGTTCAGGGCCCGCCAGGAACTGGCCGCGGCCTTGAAGGCGGCCAGACGTCTGGACCGGGCCGGCACCCGGCCCCTGCCATGAACATCAGCCTGTGCATTGCCACCTACCGCCGGCCGGAACGTCTGGGCGCACTGCTCGATGACCTCGTCAAACAGCAGCAACTTCCAATAGACGTCGTGGTAGTCGATAACGATGCCGCGGGCAGCGCACGCGCGGTGGTGAAGCGGCGGCGCGAGCTGGGTGCTCCGTTTCCGATTCACTACGATATCCAGCCCGTGAAAAATATTTCGCTGACACGCAACCGCACCGTGGCGCTGGCAAACAGCGACTGGATCGCCTTTATCGACGATGACGAACGCGCGCCGGCGGGCTGGTTAAAAAAACTGTCTGAAGCCGCTATCCGCTGCAATGCCGATGGCGTGCTGGGTCCGGTCGAGCCGGTCGTACCCGCCAATGCGCCGGCATGGATCCAGCACGGCAGCTTTTATGAATGGTGGCGAATGAAAACCTGCGCCGTCATTCCTCCCAACAAACTGCGCTTTGGCAACGTGCTGCTGCGGGGCGCACTTCTGCGCGATACACCGACACCCTTCGATCCGGACTACGGCCTGACCGGCGGCGAAGACGGCGATCTGCTCGGGCGTCTGGTACAGCAGGGCGCGCGCATCGTGTGGTGCGACGAAGCCATCGTGCACGAGCCGGTCGAAGGCGCACGCCTGTCGTTGCGCTGGCTGCTGCTGCGGGCATTGCGCGGCGGACAGGACTTCGCGCGACACTGGCTGGCGGGAAGTTATGGACAACTCACGTCGACCGGGCGCGTGCGCCTTTTTCTGCGCGCACTCCTGCAGTCGGCACTGGCGGCCGGGTTGGCGTTTCTGTCCTGGCCACTCGGCCGACATCGCGCCGTGTATTGGCTGCTGAAGGCTTCAGCCAATATCGGAAAGATAACGATTTTGCTTGGTTGGCATTACCGTGAATACGGGGGCAAGGACACATGACAACCATGATGAACATGATCTTGTTTGTGTTGGCGCTGCCGGCGACCGCGGTGAGTTTATATTTGCTATTGTTTACGCTGTTGTCGAGCGCACCACCGGCGACGCTGCGCTCATCGCGACGGCCGCACTTTGATGTCATCGTCCCGGCCCATAACGAGGCGGCGGTCATCGAAGGCGTCATCGCCAGCCTGCGCCAGCTTGATTGGCCGGCCGACGGCTTTCGCATACTGGTGGTCGCCGACAACTGCACGGATACAACCGCGGAGCTGGCGCGCGCCGCCGGCGCCGAGGTGCTGGAACGCCACGATACCCAGCGTCGCGGCAAAGGTCATGCGCTGGACTTCGCTTTCCGGGCGAGCCAGGTGCACGGTTCGGCCTATGCCGTCGTCGTCGTGGATGCCGACACCCAGGTCTCGCCGAACCTGCTCGAAGCGTTTGCCGCGCGCATTGAGCTCGGGGCCAAGGTCATACAGGCGCATTATGGCGTGCTCAATGCACAAGCATCCTGGCGCACGCGCCTCATGGCCATTGCCTTGGCTTCGTTTCACCGGGTGCGTTCGCGCGGACGCGAACGCCTGCAACTTTCCTGCGGCATACGCGGCAACGGCTGGTGCATTACGCACCGGCTGCTGCGCCAGGTGCCGTATCAGGCATACTCCCTGGCCGAGGATATCGAATACGGAATCGATCTGGGCCTCGCCGGCTTTCGCGTGCACTACGCCGATGAAGCGCAGGTCGCCGCCATGATGGTGACGGATGAGCAGGCGGCGCGCAGCCAGCGCCAGCGCTGGGAGGACGGGCGCTGGCAGCTGATCCGTTCCAGGACCCTGCCACTGTTGCAGGCAGCCATGGGTCGCGGCGGCCGGGTCTGTCTGGATCTGGCACTCGACCTGCTGGTGTTACCCCTGTCCTATGTGGCTCTCAATACCGCAGTGTTGATTGTCCTCGCCGGGATTGCATGGTTGTGGGAGCCTTCCATGGAGATCTGGTTATGGCTGGGACTTGGCTGTGGCATGGGCCTGCTGCTCTATGTGTTGCGCGGCTGGCAGCTCAGCAATGTCGGCTGGCGTGGTCTCGTGGATTTGTTGCGTGCTCCGTTTTTCGTGCTTTGGAAAGTGCTGCTGATGCTGCGTGCGCGCGGGTCGGTTGAATGGATACGCACCAAGCGGGAACAATCGTGAATGATCGCCGTCAGCGGCATTTCGCCTTCGCGCGCCTGCTCAGCAGCGCGGTGGTCAGTCAGGCCGTGCTTTCCGCCGCCAGTTTTGCCATCGGCCTGATCCTCATTCGCGGCACGACCGATACTCAGTACGGCTATTACATCCTGGCGTCGAGCGCCATTCTCCTGCTGGTTTCCCTCCAGAACGCGTTTTTCAGCCCTCCCCTGGCAATTCGCCTGACGCGGCTCGATCGCCCGGGACGCGGCGATCTGGTCGGCGGCCTGTATCGCGAGCAACGGCGGTTGCTGCCGGCGCTCGGCGCCATTACCGTCGTCATGGCGCTCGGCCTGTGGTACGCCCGGGTACTGGACGCCGACACCGCGCCGCTGGTGCTCGCCACGGTAGCCGCCACCCTCGCGATCCTGCATCGCGAGTACTTTCGCATGGTGCTGTACGCGCATCGCCGGCCGCATGACGTGCTCCGCACCGACATGTTCTATGTCGTGCTGATGGTGGCGGGTGCTTTCGCTGCCACCCTCACGCCGGCGCCGGCGGTAACGGCTGTCCTCACCCTGAGCCTGGCCGCCGTGGTGAGCGGAATTCTGTTGTCGCGGGCATTGCAGCGTCACGAACCCTGGAACATTCAGGGCGCGCCGGGCATCCTGCAGGAAATTGCCCCGCTCGCCGCCTGGTCCACCGCGGGCGCGGCGATTCATTGGACCTTCAGTCAGGGGTATATTTATCTGGTCGCCGGCACCCTCGACATCGCCGCCGTGGCGGCGATCGCGGCCACGCGCCTGCTGATGATGCCCGTGAACCTGCTGTCAACGGGAATCGGCTCGCTCATGCTGCCGCTGGCATCGGGCTGGCTGCATCGACACGGCATTCTGATGTTGCGACGTCGCCTGTACCTCTTCGCCCTGGGCCTGGCCGCGGCGACGCTTTGCTACTTCGTCATCCTGTGGTTCTTGCGCGACTGGATTTTCGCCGTTGTCCTCAAGAAACAGTTCATGCAGCGCGATGCATTATTGCTGCTGTGGGGAGCTGTTTTTCTCGTGATGGCGGTCCGTGGCCAGCTGGTTTATCTGCTGGCGGCACAAGGACGTTTCCGCGTCATGTCCCTGCTCACGCTCGTGAGCGCCGTGATAGCGCTCACCGCCAGTTACGCGGGAATGCTGCGGTTCGGGGTGGCCGGCGCGCTGGCAGGCATGCTGATCGGTGAACTGGTCAACGCGGCCGGTATCGTGATCCTTTCATTCCGCCAGGCGCCGCAACCGCTCGCCGCACAACGTTTTGGTACAAGCTCGCCATGACCGACCACTATGATGCCATTGTAGTTGGCACCGGTTTCGCCGGTGCATTTTTCCTGTTGCGATACCTGCAGCACGCGCCACCCAAAGCGCGCGTCCTGGTGCTGGAACGCGGCAGGAACGACTGCAAGGTGTGGCAATTGCGGAATCGCCGCACCTCGAGCCTCAATACCGAAGAATTCTTCATCAACAACAATCCGGAAAAGGAATGGCTGATGAGCCTGGGTTTCGGCGGCAGTTCGAATACCTGGTGGGGCGGCGTCGCGCGCATGATGCCCGGTGACTTCCAGTTGCAATCGCGTTACGGGGTAGGCACCGATTGGCCGTTGCGCTACGAGGATCTGGAAACCTATTACGGAGATGCCGAAGTCATCATGGCGGTATCGGGCCCGGCGGACAGTCCCATGCCGCGCTCGCGTCCTTTCCCGTTACGGCCGCATCGCTTTTCAGATACCGACGCGCTGTTGAAAAAGACCTTCCCGGACGGCTGGTTTCACCCGGCCACGACACGGGCCAGCGCGCCCACCGGGACTCGCGGTATTTGCTGCGGCGCCGGTATCTGCGAGCTGTGCCCGCACGATGCGAATTTCAGCATCTCCAATGGCCTGCGGCGCCTGCATGACGACCCGCGCGTCACCCTGCGACTGCAAGCCACCGTGGAACAAGTGGAAACAAGCGGCGATCTGGCGCGGGGAGTGAGCTACACGAGCGACGGACAATTGCGCCGGGCGACCGCCGATCTGGTGGTGCTGGCGGCAAGCGCCCTGTTCAATCCGCACATCCTGCTCCGCTCCGGCATTACGCACGAGCTGCTGGGCAAGCGTCTGCATGAACAAATGCCCGTGGATGTCTGCCTGAACCTGCGCGGCGTCAAGGGTTACAACGGCAGTACCATAATTTCCGGTAACGGTTATTTGTTTTATGAGGGTGAGCACCGTCGCCAGCACGCCGCCTGTTTGATCGAAACATGGAATTCGCCGTTCAACTACCGTCGAGCGGCCCTGCGCGCCGAACGTGGCCGGTGGACGGAACGCGCTTTCTTTCGTTTCATGTTTGACGATCTTCCGCGCGCCGATAACAAGGTTACGGTAAACGCGGCCAATCCGCACTTGCCCGAAGTCACCTTCAACGGCTACTCGGACTATGCGCAGCGCGGCGTGGATCGCATTCCGGCCATGGTCGATACCCTGGCGAAAGCGCTGCCCATTGAAGAGATCGAGAGCATCGAGGTGGCGCGCAGCACTTCGCATATTCAAGGCACCGTGGTGATGGGTAACGACCCCGCGACCAGTGTCGTCGACCGATACCTGATGCATCATCGGATTCGCAACCTGCTGGTGCTGGGCTCAAGCGCGTATCCGACCGCCAGCCCGGCATACCCGACCCTTACGCTCTCGGCCTTGTCGCTATGGGCAGCGGATCATCTGTTCACCAGGAGCGCCTGAAATGCTTAATCGCCGCCGATTTCTTGTCGCAGGCATGGCCGGCCTCGCCGGACTCGTTGCATGGCGCCTCATCCGCAGCAGCGACGAGGATGCCATCATTGCGGTACTGAAAAAACGGCTCGATTATTTAAGATTGGACGAAAACGGCCTGCGTGTTTTCGCCAGGGATCTGGTTGCGCAGCAGATCATAGCCAGCCATAAGCTGCGTTTGCTCGATTTCGCGGGACCTGTTTATACGCAGCTTTCCCTTGCCGCGCACGGCAACGCGCTGACACGCGCCATACGGCATGGCGAGGAACGCATCGTCACTCAATATCTGCTGTCCAGCGATTTTTTCCAGAATGGCGCCGATGAAACCAGGGAAGTTCACTATTATCGCTACTACGATCCCACGCGCACCTCTCGCCCCTGCGGCACTCCCTTTGCCCGATCGATCATGAGTTGACTGTTGAAACAAGTCTCAGCCAGGATATTTCATTCCGCGTAAAGCGCATGGCGCTGCCGCAACGGGACTCCCGCTACCCGCTGCGTCTCGAATGGCATCACCGCGGCCAGCTCCGTCGCGGACAGGAATTCACCCCGGCCTTTCCGGACCTCGGTAATCAGCGCGGCAATGGACGCGCGCTCCTCGGGGCTTGTCTGGAAATCGGGGAGCTTGCCGGGCTCGGCCGGCCCGTTTTCTTGCCTGTTGACATCCCGGCGCACGGGATTGAAAGACATGGGTGCCTCCTTCGATTTGGCAACAAACACCCGGCGCTTCCAGTCTCCGAGCTTCCGGTGCCAGAATGGAAGACTGCCCACGCGGTATATCTGCGCGATTCGGGTTTCGGTTATCTCCGCCAGCCAGCGAACCTTGAAATATCCAAAGCCCGAAAGCAGATTGAGAAACGTGTGGCGGCCATCGATGGCCTGACGCATCGCCATCAGCTGCAATGCCGATCCGGGCGCGAGGTGTCGCAGGCGGTCGTCGTAAACCATTTGCAACGCGTAGAGCCCCTGCATGAATGCGCCCCTGATGAAACCGGCGATGGGATGTCCGTCAAACAGGAGTATCTCGATCGATATCCGCATCGGTTGCCGCGCATCGAGCAGGCCCTTGACGTACTCGACCCGCTCGGGATGCCGGCCAATGATCGCATTGGCCTTCGACTTCCAGCTGCGCCGTTCTATGCCGCGGTAGAGTTCAAAAAGTGCCGGCGTGATGGCCGGGTCTGACGACGCCAGCAACTCCACGTTGCCCGCCGCGAGCAGGTGGTGCACCTGCCGTTTGACGTTATGGCGGGAATTCTTCGCAAGTGCCTTGAAATATTCGTGCAGCGTCCCCCAACGCACCTGAATGGTTCCGTTCTCCAGGCTTGGCCACGGGCGCACCAGATAACCTTCAAGAGAGACCGTGGCCGGTGGCGGAAACAGCGTCGAAGTATCGTCCTGTTGCTGGAATTCCAGAACGCTCCATTCCTGTTTGCGACCGAGCAGGTAAGCGTAAAATGCCTCGCTGACCCGGATCAGGTGCTCGGGCCGCGCCACCACATGCGGCCGATCGGTGTCGTGGGTAACCAGGAAACCGATTTGGGATGTCCGCAGTCCCAGAATTTTTCGCGTGACCTGTTTGAGCGCCAGGTAGCCGGCGAGCCGACCGTCGAGAAAGGCAGCGAGGAACCACAGGCGCACACCCCGGCCTCCGGGAAAGTACTCGTCATGCCGGAGAAAGTTTTCGAAGAACTCGAAGGTCGAGAAGGGATCCGGCCGCGCGGAGACCAGATTCAGCGCATTAACCTCGTTTCGCAGGGCTTCGGCCTCCTCGAACGCATGGAAACATCGAACCTCGATCAAATACCTGTCTCCATCGATTGGCTTTATTCCTCGAGCGCCACCACGCCCCCGGGGGCGTCGGGGTCAACCCGCATCGAAGCCGTGTGTTGTTTTGCCGGCAGCCGGTCCAGCCCGGCGCGACGCGCCAACCGCTGCGCCACGGTTTTCATCAGCGCCGCCGGCCCTTCCTCGCGCGTCGACAATCCGCGCAGGCCGAGCCGGGTGCGGAAAAAGCGGTTGGCGACGTAGATTCGCGCGCGCTGCCGGCTCTGCCGGGTAAAGTGCTCGGTCGAGAGCGAGACATTCACGCTGTCCAGGTTGGTCACGCGGTGCGGGGCATTCTGGGGCCAGGCAACCCACTGCCCCGGTTCGAGATCGTAAACCACCGCCGCCCGGTCAAAGACATGCTCGTAAGGCAGATATTCATGCCGAACACCGGCAAAGATGTCTTCCAGGTGCTCGCGCCTCACGTAACGCTCGTCGAGCGCGGGATAAACCCAGACCCGCTTGCGCCCCCGGATATGCCACAACACCGAGGCCGGGCCATCGGCATGGTAGTAGACGAGCGCGTGCGGCGACGAGATGAGCAGGGTTCCCTGGCTGAAGTCGGGCAGGAAGCCGGGCACCTGTTGCGCGAGCTGCACATAAAGCTGGTCGATGAGCGCGCGATAACGCCGGTCGGCGCGATCGACCCGGGTGATGTTGAGCCACAAGCGTCCGTTCCTGACTGCCTGCAAAAGCTCGGCGCCGCTCACGCCGTCGTGGAGCGCGAGCCGGTTCTCGATCCGGGAGGGATCGGCACCCATGGTCAATGCATGGAGGTTCTTCCGTGGAAAATGGTCGAGCAGGTCGATCAGCGCGGCGTCCGTGAACAGATCCAGCTCATGCAGATTGTGGGACGCCACCAGCGGTTTCCGGCCAAAGTCGGCTTTATTTACGTCAAACAACCGGACCGTCGGCATCAGTCTCAGGTGTTCCTTCTGCGGAATCGCCCAGGCGGTGACAAAGAGCTGCGCCGGAGAACTCGCCATATGCCTCCATCCTTGCGTGAAGCGACCGGCTTTAAGCTCGGAAGAGGACATAAACACCTGCCTGGTAAAGACATGGGAAATCGCACAAACCGCCGCACCGCATGCGAAACTGAATTACGCCGGGCAATAATAATGAACCCGGGAACCAGGCGGGTCTGTTCGATAGCGCACTAAAGGAGAGTTCCCGATATTCCGTTTGCCAGCAAGCCGGCGAATTCACCGGCCTGGACCGGACGGCCGAAATAGTATCCCTGGCCCTCGTCGCAATGCCGGGCCAGAAGAAATGCGTATTGCTCCGGTGTTTCCACGCCCTCGGCAATCACGCGTCGCTTGAGGCTTTTACCCAGGCTGATCACGGCACTGACGATAGCCGCATCGTCCGGGTTGCTGGTTATCTGGCGCACGAACGAGCGGTCGATCTTCAGGGTATCGATCGGAAACTTGCTCAGATAACTCAGGCTGGAATAGCCGGTGCCGAAGTCATCGAGCGTCAGCTTCACGCCCAGGTCCGCGAGCGCATGCAGCACTTCATCGGTATATCCGACAACACGCATGAGGATGCTTTCGGTCAGCTCGAGTTCCAGGTAGCGCGGCTCCAGATGCGTCTCTTCAAGCGCGGCGCGTATATTTTGGAAAAAATCCTTGGCGCGAAATTCGAGCGCGGAGGTGTTGATGGCAACGATGATCGGCGGCAAGCCGGCCTGCCGCCAGGCCCGGGCCTGGCAGCAGGCCTCGCGAAGCACCCAGCGGCCGATCGGCAGTATCAGCCCGCAATCCTCGGCAACGGGCACGAACTGCGCCGGCGGCAGCAGCCCTTGCTCCGGATGCTGCCAGCGGATGAGCGCCTCGACACCGACAATCGCGCCGCTGTGGAGATTGATTTTCGGCTGATAGTGCAGCACGAATTCCCGCCGTTCCAGCGCGCGACGCAGGCCGGCCTCGGTGGATTGCCGCTGGACAGCGCGGGCGTTCATGTCCTGTTCGAAGAACATGTAATTGTTGCGGCCATTTTCCTTGGCGTGATACATCGCGGTGTCGGCGCTCCGGATGAGGGTTTCCGCATCCTGGCCATCGTCGGGGTAGATGCTGATGCCGATACTCACGCTGATATGGAGATCATGCCGGTCGATACGGTGTGGCGCCGTCAGCGCCGTGAGCATCTTGTGCGCCGAGAGCGCCGCGTCTTCGGCGCGCTCAATGCAGGGAAGCAGCAGCACGAATTCATCCCCGCCCTGGCGACTGATGGTGTCCGATTGGCGCACGCAACCCACCAGGCGCTGCGCCACCGACTGCAACAGTTGGTCGCCCACCGCGTGCCCGAGGGAGTCGTTGATATGCTTGAATTGGTCGAGGTCCATGAACATTACCGCCAGTTGCCGGCCCTGGCGACGGGCCAGCTCAATCGCCTGGTTGAGCCGGTCTTGCAGCAACACCCGGTTGGGCAGATCGGTGAGAACATCGTGATGCGCCAGATGATCCAGCTGAACCTTGGCAATCTGGACCTGCTCGGCCAGTTTGTTGGCTTCAATGCTGGCGATTACCAGGTGCGCGTTCGCCTGTTGCAGCATGGCCACGTGATCGTCGGACGCCGCCTGCGTCGCCCCGGCCGCGCGAATTTCCCGCTTCTTGCGGGCGGGAGCGGCCGCCTTGCCGCCCCGGACCGCCTTTCCCCTGCGCGGGACATTTTTTTTCATGGCAGCCGGCGACCTGTCCGGACGCCGGCTGGACGCAACCGCGTGACCCGATTCATTGGTATCCGATGCGTCGTCTTCATCGCTTCTGTTCATTTACCCGCCTTCCATGGCCCGGACGTCCCGGCGATGGGCTGACCATCGGCCGGTGTGTACCGTACGTTTGCAGACCTCATTCAGATCGGTCTGACAACCAATACGGAATTAAAAAACAAGGGCTGGAGCACAGAAAGGCTAGGCGCGTCGACCACAACGGTCGGTACGATGGCGCACATAGCCTGGGGTCATACCTCTGCGGATCACGGGCCCGACGCGGGTGGCGGTGTGCCGTCTTGTCCTGTTTCCACGCGTTGCAGCGCCATGTCCAGCGCCAGCATGAACTCCTTGATCCTGATCGGCTTGGTGAGATAACCGAGGAATCCCGCCTCCAGGCCTCTCTGGATATCGCGTGGCATGGCATTGGCGCTGATGGCCAGTACCGGGATGTGCGCCGTGGCCGGGTCGTCACGCAGGATTTTCAGCGCCTGGAAGCCGTTGATGCCGGGCAGATTGATGTCCATCAGGATCACGTCCGGGAGCTGGGTGCGCGCCAGTGCGATGCCATGATTGCCATCAAGCGCGCTCAGCATGCGCAGCTGCGGGATATTCTCGATCATGTGCTCGACCAGCAGCAGGTTGGCCGGATTGTCTTCCACATACAGCAGGGTGCGCCGCCGTCCCGCGCCTTCCCGGGCTTGCGGCGAAAGCATCGCGGGCATGGCGTTGTCAGCGGCCGATTGGGGGGGGCTGACATCGCGGATCAGTTCAAACCAGAATTCGCTGCCCGCGCCGACGGTGCTTTCCGCGCCGATGCTGCCGCCCATCATTTCGACCAGTTGCTTGGAGACCACCAGGCCGATGCCGGTGCCTTCCTCGTCGCCGGTCTCCTGCCCGAGACGATTGAACGGCTGAAACAGCTGCGCCAGCTGTTGCGGGGACAATCCCGCGCCGCTGTCCTTGATGCTGATGCGCAGGCGTTCCGGGGTCGCGCTGCACGCCACCTCGACCGTTCCATGCTGGCGGCTGTATTTGATCGCATTGGAAAGCAGGTTGATCAGAACCTGCTTGACCCGGGTCCGGTCGGCGCTGGCAACCCAGCCGTGGTCGAACGGCAGATAGTTGATATGGGTGTCGTGTTTTTGCGCCTGCGATTCGATCATGGCCTGGCATTCGCGCATCACCTCGATCAGTGACACCGATTCCCGGGACAGCGACAGCTTGCCGGACTCGATCACCGCGAGATCGAGAATCTGGTTGATCAGTTCCAGCAGGTACCACCCGGCCTTGATAATCTGCTGCAGCCGTTCGGTCTGGGTGTCCGTTGGCGGCGGTGAACCGGCCTCCAGCAACTGGGCGAAGCCGAGGATGGCATTGAGCGGGGTGCGCAGCTCATGGCTCATGCTGGAAAGGAATTCCGATTTCGCGCGATTGGCTTTTTCCGCGACGAGCTTGGCGCCCTCCAGCTGGACCTTGGCCTTTCCGAGCTGTTCGGCCAGTTTCTGCGCTTCGAGGGTGGCGATGACCAGGCGTGTGTTCGCCTGCTGCAACATGGCCATGTGATCGTCGGCCGCCGCCTGTGTCGCGTCGGCCGCGCGAATTTCCCGCTCGCGCGAGGCGGCCGTCCCTTCGCGCGCGTCGACGGCGTTTTCGCGCCTGTCCACGGCACCTTCGCGGGCCGTGACCAGGGTCTCGCGGTTTCGAACGGCCGCTTTATCGCCAATCACGGCACTTTTTCTGCCCGGGTGGTCTTTTGCCCGGGCGGCGGGCAAGCTGCCTTTGCGCCGGCTGGTCACGCGCGGCTGACCTCGTTCACTGGATTCAGCGGCGTTGTGCTTGTCATTTCCATGCATTCCCGCCATCCATCACGCGGTCGTTCTAGTCAGTCTTCTGCGTCGGCCGGCCCGACAGGATTCCGGCGTACCCGGACATGGTCTCGCCGATAACGATGCCCTTGTCGGTAATGGTAAAAAACCGGATGTCCTTGCTGTGCTGGCTGCCGCGGACTTTGGCCACCGTGAAGGCACGTTTCAGCTGGCCCGCGATTTCGACATAGCGCTGCACGATAATGGCGTCGGCGAGAAAGGCGCTCCCCGACGGACTGAAGCGCAAATCGGTGAAGCGATCCTCCAGTTCCGAGGTCATCATGATGGTCAGGCCCATGCTCGTCAGCTCGGCAACCATCCGGTACAGCGATCCGCGAAAATCCTCGCTGAACTCGGGCGCCAGCGCCAGCTCGAATCCTGACAGGGAATCGATGACAACTCGCTTAGCCTGCATCCGTCTGATCATTTCGATCAGATCGTGCAGGGTTTCATCGATCGACAAATCCAGGGAGCGCGTGTTGATGACCCCCACTTTCCCGGTCTTGACCAGCTCGGACAGTTTGTTGTTCAGCAGCTGGCTCGGGCTTTTCTCGAACGCCGCGATCACGCCGGGTTCGCCCCGGCGCGCGCCTTCGGCGAGAAACTCCGTCGCCATGATGGTTTTTCCGGAACCGGATGGCCCGACCAGCAGCAGCGAATAGCCGGCCGGCAAGCCGCCGCCCAGCATTTCATCCAGGCCGGGTATCCCCACGGGCACACGTGCCTCTCCCGTGGACGTCCCGGACCCGATTACCCCGCCCGGTTGGACGATCGCCCGCGGGAAAATCCGGAGTCCGGCATCGCCGATACGGAACGTATGCAAACCCGGCGCCTGGGCCTGACCGCGCATTTTGACCACCTGCATCTTGCGCACCATGGAATTGCGGTGCAGGTTTTGCGACAGCCACAGGATGCCGTCCGCCACGGTAAAGATCGGGCTCGATTCCTGCTCCGGCGTCAGATATTCACCTATCAAAAACGTGGTGGCCTGCCAGCTCGTCATTTGCAGGCCCAGTTGCTGCACGAACCGCTGCAGATCGGACACGCCCTGGTCTGCGTGATTTATGGAATGCACGACGGATCGAAACGAGTCCACGAACACCAGGCTGGGTTCATAGGCCTTCACCTCGTCGGTGATGCGTTTCAAAACGCGGTCAAAATCTCCCGCCTGGAGTTCTGCCGACAGGTTGACGAAGCGGATCGAGTCATTGACTTTATCCGGATCGAAAAACGTGAATTGCTGTTGATAACGGAGCATCTTCAGGGCCGGTTCCCCGAGCACCGTGAAGAACAGCGCCCGGTATTTCGGGTTGGCCAGCGAGAACATGATCTGCTGGGCCAGCGTGGTTTTCCCGCTTCCCGGCGTGCCCGCAATCAGGTTAAACGAGAATTCCGGCAGGCCTCCGCCCAACAGGTTGTCCAGGCCGGGAACGCCGGATGGCAGGCGACGTATCTTTACCTTGCTACTCATTTTTGAACTCCTTGCCGGCTTTATTCGAAGCATCATCGCCCCAGGCCGAACGCATAATGCTGGTCGTCAACGGCTCGCCAATCAGCGAGGCCAGGATGTCGGTGAAAGTGATTAGCAGCAGCCGGTTGGCGGCGCCGGCCTGCGCGGGCGTTTGTCCTGCCATGCACATTTTCAATTCCGCGAACCGGTAATCGTTGTGCGGCGACGATGAACCGGTCGCGAGCCAGGGAAAGGCCGGCTGGGTCAGGAATACGCTTCTCGCGTAAAGTGAATTGAATCCTCCTTCACCGACGATCGAAATGATCTCGGTCGCCAGCTTTCCCCAGGAATCAATCGCGCCATCCGCCACTTTATCGGAGTGGCGCGCCATGAGGTCTTCGATTATCCGGTGTCGTAGCGGAACACTGGTTGGCATAAGAAACGTATAATCGCGATATCGACGACGTTGGTGGAAAATTAATCGCTGTTTCAAACCGACAGCGGCGTATCAGCTAAAGATACTTGTCTACAGTGTGAATCTTGTCCCCGCCGAACGGGCGCCGGTGCAGATCTGCGCCCGGGCGGGATTTGTGCCGTCCCGCCAAAAATCTGCGCCAGGTGCTCATCAAGAAATGCGTTGTCTTGTTGCAACGCTTGGTCAGTTACGCAGAATACACTCGCTCCTGTTTTTATTCTATAAGCCGGCTTCGCGCAACGCTATCTCGGCGCGCTTGCGCCGGGTGATGTCCAAACCGGTACCGTGAAACCCGGTGAAGGCGCCGGCGGCATCGTAAACCGGCTCGCCGCTGATGAGGTAGTAGCCGAGCTGTCCATCCGGAAGGATGGCGGCATATTCAAAATCGCAGAATGACCATTGCGCGGCAAGTTCCGACTTGTGTCTGATCCATTCGTCTTCGCCGAGGACGATGGTCGGCAGCTCCCAGAGGGTCTTGCCAAGGATGTCGCCGGTGCCGGCCATGCCGGTGCCGGTAATTCTGGTAAACCGGAACTGGCTGTCCAGTTCCCAAACCCAATCGGATGAAAGCTCGGTCAGCCTGCGAAAGCGCGTCTCGCTCCGGCGCAGAGCGTCTCCGATCTGCCGCTGTTTCAGAAATTGGCCGAGCTGATGGCCGATGGCCCGCGCCGCCTGCAGCAGCCGGTCATCCGGTTCGTGGACAGTACGGCTCGCGAAAGCGAGCACGCCCACCGTCGTGTCGTCGGCGATAACCGGAAAGACAAAAGCGCCATCCATGCCGGTTTCGTGCGCCAGCGCCGTGTGCGCCGCGCGCGCGTCTTTCGACCTGCTGAGTATCCATAGCGGCTGACCCGACTGGCACACCCGGCCCGCCAATCCGGCGCCCGGACGGAACACCGCGCCGCGCGACTTTTCCATGAATTGCTCGACCGCAGCCACCGGCATACCCCAGGACTCGTCAAGCTGAAGCACGCCCGACGCCGGCTCCAGGCGAAAGTATCGGCCGCAATCCCACTGCTGTGTTTCGCATACCGCGCGGATTACGGCTTTCAGCGCCGCGGAAGTGTTGTTAACATCGCTCAGACAGCGCGCCACGGTGCACTCAAGTCTCTGCAGTTGCTCCGCGTGCTTGATCTCGGTGATGTCCTCATAGGAAACGATCGCACGCGCCTCGGTGTTTCCGTGCAAGCACGTGACACTGGCCATGAACCAGCGTTGCCCGGACGGCGCGTCGCAGAAATACTCATAGCGAAAAACTTCGCGTTCGCCGGCAATAACCTGGCGCATCCCCGCGACCATCGCGCTGGCGTCGAGGCGCTCGTTGCCGGCGATCTGGCCGCACACGGTGAGATAGTTACTGCCCTCGGAGACCTCCGCGCCGATGCCACGCTGGCTGGCGGCAAAAGCACGCCAGGCGGTATTCGCCATAATAATCACCCCGCCCGCATCGAGCACGCAGACCTGGGCGGCGAGCGCATCGAGAGCGGCGCGGGCAAAGCGCTCCGATTCTGGTGCCGCGGTTTCCGCCTGCCTGCGCGCGGTAACATCCCGCGTGATTCCGCGATAGCCCTTGAACTGACCCTGCTGGTCGTACATCGGCTCGCCGCTGATGCTGATGGTGCGCCGCTCGCCGGCCTGGCTCACGTAACTGAGTTCCAGATCGCGGAATATGGCGCGCCATTCCAGTTGTGTCCGATGCGTCTGCCAATCGACCTCGTTGCTGTTGTCGAACGCCAGATCCCAGAGGGTTTTACCGAGAATGCCTGCGTCACCGGTGCGCTCGCCACCGATGGCGGCGCCGGTATGGGCAACGAAGCGATAGTGTTCGTCCTGTTCCCAGTATCCGTCCGTGGCCAGTTCCACCAGGCTGCGGAACCGTTCCTTGCGTTCGAGCAACGCCGCCTGCGCATCGGGCAACAGAATGGCGCGGCCGCTGGCCGGATCCATGATGGCGTCAACCTCACCCGATTTGATGGCCCGCCGCTCACGCGCGCCCTTGACCAGCCGCAGGATCTTGGCCTCGAAACCAGAGTCTGCCTGCTTCCTGGAGGAGTCTGGGTCAGGCGCGTGAACATCAGGCTTCATAGGCTTCATAGGCTTCATAGGCTTCATAGGCTTCATAGGCTTCATAGGCTTCATAGGCTTCCTTTGACTTGCGGAAGCCCGGAAGAAATAACGCCCGGATCATCCCTTCACGGCGCGTATCCGCTTATTCCGAGCGCGCGCATCACGCCGCTTTTATCGCTGAGGTTACCGACGATATTCGCCGCCGGCGATGGGGACAATTTGGCAAGGCTGGGTGTAACGACGATGCCATCGGCCAGGGCGCGCAACGGCTGCTCGAGAACGTCGACGACCTCCAGCTTGTAGTTGTCTTTCAGGAACTCCTTGCAGATGGCCGCCAGATTGGCGATGGCCAGAAGCGAATTGGGCGCGCTGTTCACCACGTATAGACACATGACAAGCGCTGGCGTAATCGCGGAAGCGGACGATTGGGCCGGTGTTTTTTTACGGCGCATCGCGCGCCTCCTTCCGGGCCTTCTTGCCGTTTCCGGAATTTCCCGAACCGTTGGCCCCCCTGACTTTTGCGTCCGCGGGGGTCAAGGCGGCGCGTCCCGCCGGGTCGGCACTGCGCAACTTGCGCAGTTCGTTCTCTTTTTCGCTCGAGGACAGCATGCGCGCCTCATTGTCACGGGAGTACGACGCCAGTTCCGCGCGCTGCCGATGAAGATCCAGCTCCAGCGCCTTGATCCGGGCACGGGTATCGGCTTCGGTGAATTGCAGCTCGCGTTGCTTATGATCGGCGTCGGCGCGGCGCTGTGTCTTTCTGGCTTTCTCCTCGGTCTCTTTTTCCCAGCGCAAGGTGCCCATCAGCACTTCGCCCCCGGCGGTATAGACATCCGCCAGCATCGGGCCGGTTTCGCTCAGGATCAGCTCGCGCACCTGGTTGGAATGCCAGGTTCCGCGCGATTTGATAATGGTCAGCGCGCGGTTGCGTTCACCGCTGCGAACGACGTAGGAAAGATGGATCCAGGTATCGGCTACCGTTGAAATCTGCAGCTCGGTCGCTTCCGTCTGCGGATCGTCGCCCTCGCTGATGGCGGTGATCATCACGGTGACTTTCTCGTCCTTCGCCATATAGATGAGCCGATTGGCGACGGCGCGGGCCGCGGCCAGTCCCCCGGCCTTGGCGATGGCCGAAAGCGGATCGATCACCATGCAGCGTGGCCGATGCTCGCGGATCAAGGCCTTGAGTTTTATCAGATGTTCTTCCGCGCCGATGGATTCGGTGCGCGCCGAATACATGCGCAACAGCCCGGACTGGACGTGCGGCTTGAGCTGAATGCCGACCGAGGCCAGATTGCGCATGATGGGTTCGGCGCCTTCGTCAAAGCTCACGAACAGCGTGCGCTCGCCGCGCCGGCAGGCGGCCTCGGCAAACTTGCCCGTCAGCGTCGTCTTGGAGGTCCCGGGCACGCCCGTGATCAGGGTGCTGCTGCCGCGGAACAAACCGCCGCCCAGCATCGTATCCAGGCGCTCGAATCCGGCGGAAATCCGCTCGGTCGATGCCGCGTGACTGATTTCGGCCGGTTCGGGAGCGCCCACTTCCATGCCGGAAGGCCCGAAGCTCACCGGATATTCCCCGGCCACGAAATCCGAGCCGCGATATTTCGTGATCTCGAGCCGGTGCAATGAAACACCGTGCTCCAGGCGCCGGCCCAAACGGATCACGCAATCCATCATGAACTGCATGAAGCCGTAGTTGACGGCCTCGGAGGATCCGCCCTCGATTTTGGCCGTGACGATGGCATTCATCTCATTGTCCGCCAGCCAGTCGCGGATACGATAAATTTCCCGCATTTCCGCGATCGGGTTCTGCAGCAGGGTCAACAGCACATCGATGCCGTCAAACACGACCCAGCGTGCGCCTATCTCCTGCTTCTTGGCTTTGAGCATGGCCAGCATGCCGCTCAAGTCGAACTCGCCGGACTGGACCACCTCGGGCGACAGTTGTGCCTCCAGGAAAAACAGCTTGTTCCTGGCCAGGGCCGGCAGACCCCAATTGAAGCAGGCGGCGTTGGCGATAATCCGGCGGGTGGTTTCCTCGAAGGCGACGAAAATCCCGGGCTCGTCGCGCCGGCGCGCGGCGTTGACAAGAGTTTGCAGCGCAAACACGGTTTTGCCCGAGCCCGGACCGCCCAGGAGCAGGGTGGTACGGTTGGGCGTCAGTCCGCCGTGGCTCAGCTCGTCGAACCCCTGGATGCCCGTGGCCAGCTTGGATGGGAGTTGTCGGGGAGCCGCTGTCTTTTTCACTTTCACGGTTCCTCCTTTCAAGCCTAATGGCTGATTAGCGCAGGCACTGAACTTATATTTTTTGCATGGGACAGCAAGCGATCGTACTCTTTCTTGACCACCGCGTAGCATTCACATACCCGCGCCTCCAGGCCCGGCCGGTCGAGAACCGTAATGCGGCCGCGGCTATAGTGGATCAGGCCCAGGGCCTGCAGTTTTCCGGCCGCCTCGGTGACGCCTTCGCGGCGCACGCCGAGCATGTTCGCGATCAACTCCTGGGTCATGGTGAGTTCGTTGGTCGCCAGGCGATCCAGGCTCAGCAGCAGCCAGCGGCAGAGTTGCTGATCCACCGAATGATGCCGGTTGCACACGGCGGTCTGCGACATCTGCGTGATCAGCGCCTGGGTGTAGCGCAACAGCAAATGCTGCAGCCCGGTATGACGCTCGAATTCCCTTTTCAGCGCATGCCCCGGAAGCTCAAGCGCCTGGCCGGCGCTTTGCACCAGGGCCCGGCTGGGCGTGGTGTCGCCGCCCATGAACAGGGCAATGCCCACCATGCCTTCATCGCCAACCACGGCGATTTCCGCCGAGGCGCCATCCGCCATGACGTAGAGCATCGAAATGATGCAGCCCGGGGTGGGAAAATAAACATGACCCAATTCAACGCCGGGTTCATAGATCACCTTGCCCAGCGGCATGCCGACCGGCTTCAGGTCGGGCAGCAGGCGATCGAACACTTCCGCCGGCAAGGCGGCCAGAAGGTGGTTATCTTTTGGTCTTATTTTTGTTTTCGGCTCAAGACCAGCTGGCATAATTTGTAGTCCTTTACCGTAACCCATGGCGCTGGTGCAGAGGAAAATGAGGAAAACCGACTCTACTCGAAACCCGGCGTGCACTATGTACGATACCGAACATAGTGTATGGCGCGCATTAGGGAGCCGTAAATGACCAGGCGATGAGAGGCTGCTGTTGATGGTCCACGCACCCGATGTTGCTGACACGCTCAATATCCCTGCATTCCGTGATACCCGGCCTGTTGTTGGCGCAAGTGTCCGGACTTGACGCTGATCGATTTTCTTTGCCGGCTGCGGTTTTTAAGGAAACCGACGATATAGCGCGGGATCTCATCCCGCCCGGCGCGGGAAAAGCCGGGCATTTCTAAAGATTATGCGACTCGTCACCCGATTATGTTCGCTATCGCACGGAATCCATGCGTTTTTCCCTGTATTCAGGCAACAGGCAATGGGAGGCCGCGCCCGGGAAAGGGTGCGCACCGCTCAGGCGCCACAACCAATTCAGGGAGAGATCAGCCATGGCGCGTCATTCAGATTCCAGCGGGGTCGTGTACCTCAAGGCAGTCAGGTCGAAACTTCGTGCCAAACGGGCCAATTCCGGCGCCACCGGGAAAGCCGCCTCCGGCCCCGTAGTGACGCACGCACTGCCGGCGCCGGGCCTGAGGGCATTCATCAAGGAAATATACGCCTGCAAACAGCTGGTCAAAAGCGCGCAACATCAGATTGAAATTCTTGCCGAGCGCAATGCCGGTTTACAACAAGAACTCATTGAACTCACGCGCCAGGAGGCCAAGGCGCGCTACCTGGCCTATCACGATGGGCTGACCGGTCTCCCGAATCGCAGCCTGCTGCAAGACCGGTTCCAGCAGGCCATGTCCCAGGCGGAACGGCGCCACAAACCGCTGGCGCTGCTGATGCTGGACCTGGACGAATTCAAGCTCGTCAATGACCGGCTGGGGCATGTCAGCGGCGACAAGGTCTTGCAGGCGGTGGCGCAGCGCCTGACCAGGGGCATCCGCGGCGCCGACACTGCCTGCCGCTACGGCGGAGACGAGTTCGTCATCATGCTGCCGGAAATCGACAGCTCGGACAGCGCCACCGCCCTCGTCGCGGAGATCGGCAAGCGTCTCAGCGAACCCTATATTATCAACGGTCACAGGATTTTCATGGCCGCCAGCATCGGCGTTGCCATCTACCCCGGCGACGGCAGAACACTCGACGACTTGATGAAGCAGGCGGATATCGCCATGTATCGCGCCAAGGGTACGGGAAACAGCACCTGCATCATCGAACAGCGCAAGGAAAACGCCGGTCAGGCTGCATTGTACAAACCCGCCGATCCCAAAAACGCCGGCCGCGTGCGCGATTTTTTTATTGAGAGCGAGCTAATGCACGCACAGGGGCAACACAAGAAGCATCAACAAATTTGAGGAAAGCCATCATGGGATTTGATCAAAAAGGATTTTTGGTATTTCGTGTGAAACAGGGCAATGCCGGTAAATGGAATGTCATGGAAGCAGGGATCGAAAAACCGCTGGCCTCATTCGATACCCAAAAGGATGCGATTGAATATGCGCACGATCTGGGCAGCACCAAAAACGGGTCGAAGCTGGAAATCTTCAACGAACGTGGCGTGCAAATAGCGGAAGTCGATACCACCAGTTCACCCCGCCGGGAATAATGACTGTGGTGGTCCCCACTGCCGGTTTATGCACTGCCGCCATGATGGATCAGTCTCCGCCCTGCCCTGCCGCCTTATTCACGCCTGAGCTATTCCGCTGAATCCTGAATTTTCAGAAAGGAACCAACGCCATCGGCGTGGGTCATCGGCATCTGTTTGCGCGATGCGGCGCACTGTCAAGCGCCATGCTTGATAAAGGATGTTTATGTGCGCTGTCATACGGAACTTGCCGCAGCACCAATGAGATAATGGATTTATCAAGGGGCGGCGGTTCAACTTCATTATCGGTAAACACGCAGGTTTGTGGTTAGAATAGGTGCGCTCCAGGATCAAAATCCTGGCACGGACCTGGTCTCCGCGAATATTGCGCATTATTTCCGCCAGTCACCGGCATTATCCAGTACAAGCCCGGGCTTCAGGCACCACTCTGAGAAATTTGTAAGCGCTTCTGCCTGACATCAAGCGGCGGTTCTTGCGCTCAAGAACGCCCATGTCGCCAACTTTCTGGAGACTTCCATCTTGACGGCGAATAGCAAGTCTGTCTCCAGGAACTGGCTCTACTTAAGAGCTTCCTTCCGCAAAAATCACCTGGCGTCCCATTACGCCGGCGACGAACCTCCGCTGCGATCGGAGTTGTTCAGCAGCGACCAGATGGACCAGCATGGCAAGGCCCTGGCAGGTTCGCACAAACTGGGCCTGGGACGCGCCCCGGACCGGCTCCTGACGCGGTTGGCGGAGAATGAAAACGTCCTGATCGGCGCCTGTCATGTGCTCACGGCGGCGGTCACGGCGAACCACCGGATTACGCCGGCCGGGGAATGGCTGCTCGATAACTTCTACCTGGTCGAAGAACAGATTCGCACGGCCAAGCGGCACCTGCCGAAGGGTTACAGCCGGGAACTCCCGCGTCTGGCGCACGGCCCTTCGGCCGGGCTCCCGCGCGTGTATGACATCGCGCTGGAGACGATCGCGCACGGCGATGGACGGGTGGATCCGGAAAACCTGCGCCGTTTCGTCGCGTCCTACCAGTCAGTCACCGCCCTCAAGCTGGGCGAATTGTGGGCCATCCCCATCATGCTGCGCCTGGCCTTGATCGAGAATCTCCGGCGCGTTGCCGCCCGCAGCGCCGCCGGCCGGATCGACCGGAACCTGGCCGGTTCCTGGGCCGACCAGATGCTGGCGATGGCCGACCAGGATCCGAAGAGCCTGGTTCTGGTGATCGCGGACATGGCGCGGTCGAACCCGCCGATGTCGACCCCGTTCGTTTCGGAATTTGCGCGCCGGCTGCAGGGACAGAGCCCGGCCCTGGCATTGCCGCTGACCTGGATTGAACAGCTGCTGTCCGAGTCCGGCCTGACGATCGAGCAGTTGGTGCAATCGGGAAACCAGCAACAGGCTGCCGACCAGGTCTCCATCAGCAACAGCATCAGCAGCCTGCGGTTTCTGGGCACGATGGACTGGCGCGACTTCGTCGAGACACTGAGTGACGCCGATCAAAAACTGCGGGAGGATCCCGCGGCCATCTACGGCAGGATGGATTTTGCCACCCGTGATCGCTACCGCCACGTCGTGGAAAAGATCGCCAGGCAGAGTCGCCTGCCCGAAGCCGAGGTGGCGGAGCGGGCCATCCGGCTGGCGCGCGATGGCGCGGCCCGCCGGGGCGGCGATGATCGCACCGCGCATGTGGGTTTCTATCTGGTCGACAAGGGATTGCGCGAACTCGAACACGCGGCGCAGGCGCGCCTTTCCGCCGTCGAGGCGTTCACCCGGGCGGCCGGCCGGTTTCCGTTGTTCCTGTATCTGGGCGCGATCATGCTGATCACGCTGATTCTCACCCGGGATCTATTGATGCAGGCGCAGGCCGGCGGCGGGCCGGATTGGCTGCTGGCGTTGCTGGCGGTGCTGGTGCTGCTGTCCACCAGCCAGCTGGCGGTGGCACTGGTGAACTGGACGGCGACGTTGCTGGCATCGCCGCATCCACTGCCGCGCATGGATTTTTCCCGGGGGATCCCGCCGGAATCGCGCACACTGGTCGTGGTTCCGGCGATGCTCGGCGGCGAGCAGAACATCGAGGAGCTGGTCGAGGCGCTGGAAGTCCGGTTCCTGGCCAATCGGGACGAGCATCTGCGCTTCGGCCTGTTGACCGATTTTCCGGATGCGCGCGAGGAAACGCTGCCGAAGGACGAAATTCTGTTGCGACTGGCGGCAACGCGGATCGGGGAACTGAATGAAAAGTATCGCGGTGCCAACGGCGACGCGTTCTTTCTGTTTCACCGTCCGCGCCGCTGGAACCCGCGCGACCGGATCTGGATGGGCTACGAGCGCAAGCGCGGGAAACTGGCGGATTTGAATGCGCTGCTGCGCGGTGGCGTCACCGACCGTTTTTCGTTCATCGCCGGCAACACCGGCGTTCTGGCGAACGTGAAATATGTCATTACCCTCGACACGGACACGCATCTCCCGCGCGATTCGGCGCGGCAGTTCGTGGGGACCCTGGCGCACCCGCTGAATCGCGCGCGCTACGACGAAGACAGGCAACGTGTCGTCGAGGGCTACGGCATCCTGCAACCGCGCATGGGCGTCAGCCTGCCCGGTACGCGGCGTTCGCGCTATGCCCGCCTGTACGGGGACGAGCCGGGCATCGACCCCTACACGCGCGCCGTCTCCGACGTCTACCAGGACCTGTTCGGTGAAGGCTCGTTCATTGGCAAGGGGATCTACGACGTCGATGCGTTCGAGCAGTCGCTCAAGGACCGCTTTCCCGAGAACCGCATCCTCAGCCACGATCTTCTCGAAGGCTGTTACGCGCGCGCCGGGCTGGTGAGCGACGTGTTGTTGTACGAGGAATACCCGTCGCGCTACAGCGCGGACGTGAATCGCCGGCACCGCTGGATCCGCGGCGATTGGCAGCTTGCCGGCTGGCTGCTGCCGCGCGTTCCCGGCCCCGGTGCGCGCCGGCAGAAGAACCCGTTGTCATGGCTGTCGCAATGGAAGCTGTTCGACAACCTGCGGCGCAGTCTCGTGCCGGCGGCGTTGACGCTGCTGTTGCTGCTGGGCTGGACCGACCTGGCATCGGCCTGCTTCTGGACCCTGGCGGTGATCGGAATCATCCTCATCCCGTCCCTGATGGCCGCCACGCTGGAATGTTTTCAGAAGCCGGTCGACGTGCTGCTGGGTCAGCATCTCGCCGCCGTTATGCGCGACGTCGGCAGGCGTCTCGCCCAGGCGGGCTTTACGCTCGCCTGCCTCCCCCATGAAGCCGTCTTCAGCCTGGATGCGATTGTGCGCACGGTTGGACGGATGCTGTTCACACGCAAGCGGCTTCTCGAATGGAATCCCTCGAGCGATGCGGATCGCAACAGCCACGCGAACCTCGCCGCCTCGTTCCGGTCGATGTGGGCCGCCCCGGCGATCGCCCTTGGCGCGACGCTGATCCTGGTGCTGTCGAGCCCGGCCGCGCTGGTCGTGGCGGGACCGATACTGATCTTGTGGCTGGTCTCGCCCGCCATCGCCTGGTGGATCAGCCGGCCGCGCGCCCACCGCGAAGCCAGGCTGACGGCCGACCAGACTTTTTTCCTGCGCAAGCTGGCGCGCAAGACCTGGGGATTCTTCGAGGCCTTCGTCGGCCCGGAAGATCATTGGCTGCCGCCGGATAACTACCAGGAGTATCGCGGCCCCGTGGTGGCGCACCGCACCTCACCGACCAACATGGGGCTGGCGCTGCTCGCCAATCTGTCCGCGTACGACTTCGGTTACATTCCCGCCGGACAACTCATCGAGCGCACGACAAGCACGCTGCACACGATGCAGTCCCTGGAATGTTACCGCGGCCACTTCTACAACTGGTACGACACGCTGTCACTGAAACCGCTTCACCCCGCCTACGTTTCGACGGTGGACAGCGGGAACCTCGCGGGTCATCTGCTGACCTTGCGCCCGGGTCTGTTGTCACTGCCCGATCGCCCGATCCTCGAGGCGCACTGGCTTGACGGGCTGCGCGACACGCTGGGGGTCCTGGTGGAGGCTGTGGGAGGCGATACGCCGGCGGTACTCGTCTCATTTCAGAAAGACCTGGAATCCGCCTGCGATTACCGGCCAGGCACGCTCGCGGCGACGCGTCTCGCCCTTGACCGGCTGACAACACGCGCGACGGAGTATGCCGGCAACTTCGACGCCGGTTCCGTGACCGACGCGAGCGGGTGGGCGCGAATGCTGGCGCGGCAATGTCAGAGCATGCTCGATGAACTGACGTTTCTCGCCCCGTGGACGTTGCTGCCGGCGGCGCCGGACGGACTTGATGAAATTTCCGGCCTCGGCGAAATACCCACGCTGCGCGAAGTGGCCGGACTCGCCGGAACACTGCCAGCGGCCATCGCGCAACGTCCGGGCGACGCGCTGACACCCGAACAACGCGGATGGCTGAATGAATCGCAGCCGCTCATTCTCGAAGCCAGCCGCCGCGCCCGGGAACGGATCGCGGCGGTCGAACGTCTGGCGTCGCAGTCCGCGGAACTCGCGCACATGGAGTACGACTTCCTGTACGACAAGGCATCGCGTCTGCTGGCGATCGGCTACAACGTGGATCAGCGGCGGCGCGACGCGAGCTACTACGATCTACTGGCCTCCGAGGCAAGATTGATCAAATTTGTCGCGATCGCCCAGGGGCAGGTGCCGCAGGAGAGCTGGTTTGCCCTCGGGCGCCTGCTCACGTCCGCCGGTGGCGAGCCGATTCTCCTGTCGTGGAGCGGATCGATGTTCGAGTACCTCATGCCGCTCCTGGTCATGCCCACCTACGAGAACACCCTGCTCGATCAGACCTGTCAGGCGGCGGTGCAGCGACAGATCGAGTACGGGGGGTTGCGCGGCGTGCCGTGGGGCATGTCGGAATCCGGCTACAACACGGTCGACGTTCATCTCAACTACCAGTACCGTGCATTCGGCGTGCCCGGCCTGGGGCTCAAGCGCGGACTGGCGGAGGATCTGGTCGTGGCCCCCTATGCCTCGGCGCTGGCATTGATGGTGGCGCCGGAAGCGGCGTGTCTGAACCTGCAACGGCTGGCCCATGCGGGACTGCTCGGAAAATTCGGTTTCTATGAGGCCATCGATTACACCCCATCACGGCAACGACGCGGTGAGCCGAGCACGGTGGTCCGCTCCTTCATGACCCATCACCAGGGGATGAGCCTGCTGTCCCTGGCCTATCTGCTGCTTGACCGTCCGATGCAGAAACGCTTTGTGTCGGACCCGTTGTTGCAGGCGACCCTGTTGTTGCTCCAGGAGCGGATTCCCAGGGACACGGCGTTCTTTCCGCACACGGCCCAGCTGTCTGACATTCGTCCCACTTCCGGCGCCCCGGAGACACCGATTCGCGTTTTCGCCAGCCCCGACACACCGACACCGCAGGTACAGTTGCTTTCGAACGGCAGATATCACGTGATGGTCACGAACGCGGGAGGCGGCTACAGTCAGTGGAAGAATCTCGCCGTGACCCGCTGGCGCGAAGACGCCACCCGCGATAACTGGGGCATCTTCTGTTACCTGCGCGATGCAGCGAGCGGCGAATTCTGGTCTACCGCGTACCAACCGACGCTCAAACGACCGGACAGATACGCCGCCATTTTATCGGAAGGACGAGTGGAATTTCGTCGTCGCGACCACGACATCGATACCCACACCGAGATCGTGGTTTCGCCGGAAGACGATATCGAGCTGCGCCGGGTCCATATCACCAACCGATCCCGAAAGCGCAGAACGATTGACGTGACGAGTTACGTGGAAGTAGTCCTCGCGCCCGCGGCCGCGGAAGCGCTGCATCCGGCGTTCAGCAATCTCTTTGTTCAGACCGAGATCCTCGAATCGCGACGGACGATCCTGTGCACGCGCCGGCCGCGCTCGCGCGAGGAAGCGACGCCATGGATGTTTCATCTGATGGCCGTGCACGGAGCGGACAGTGGAGATATCTCCTGCGAAACGGACCGCTTGCAGTTCATCGGACGCGGCAATACGGTCGCCGATCCCCAGGCCATGAATGGCACGGACGCGCTTTCGGGTACCCAGGGTTCGGTGCTCGATCCGATTGCCGCCATCCGCCATCGCATCACGCTCGATCCGGACGAAGCGGCAACGATCGATATCGTTTCCGGCATCGGCGAAACCCGCGACGCCGCCCTGGGCCTGATCGACAAATACCAGGATCAACGCATCGCGGATCGCGTCCTGGAGCTGGCATGGACCCACGCCCAGGTGGTGCTGCGGCAGATCAATGCCACCGAGGCCGACGCGCAGCTCTATGGGCAACTTGCCAGCTCCATCATCTACGCGAACTCCTCGTTGCGCGCCGACGCCGCCGTCATCGCCAAAAACCGCCGCGGCCAATCCGGCCTGTGGGGTTATGCCATTTCCGGTGACTTGCCGATCGTGCTGCTGCAGATCGGCAACCCGGCCCATATCGATCTGGTGCGCCAACTGGTCCAGGCCCACGCGTACTGGCGCCTGAAGGGACTGGCCGTCGACCTGATGATCTGGAATGAAGACCGCGGCGGTTATCGGCAGCTGCTCCAGGAACAGATCATGGGGCTGATCGCCGCGGGTGTCGAAGCCCACGTGATCGACCGGCAAGGCGGCATCTTCGTGCGGCCGGCGGAACAGATATCGCACGAAGACCGCATACTGCTGCAATCGGTGGCACGCGCCATCATCACCGACGGCGGTGGAACGCTGATGGACCAGATCAATCGTCGCGGGCCGGCGGAAGTGCGCATTCCGCGCCTCACGCCGACCCGCCCCCGGCGCGCCGAACTCCCGGCCGCCACCGGCTTGCCGCGCCGCGATCTGATCCTCTTCAATGGGCTGGGAGGATTCACCCGTGACGGGCACGAATACGTCATCGTGACCGCGCCGGGCCAGGTGACGCCGGCACCGTGGGTAAACGTGCTGGCGAATCCGCACTTTGGCAGCGTCATCTCGGAGAACGGCCTGGCCTATACCTGGAGCGAGAACGCCCACGAGTTCCGCCTCACGCCCTGGTACAACGACCCGGTGAGCGATGCCAGCGGAGAAACGTTTTACCTGCGCGACGAAGACAGCGGCCATTTCTGGTCGCCCACGCCGTTGCCCCGTCGGGGAGCCGGTTATTACGTCAGCCGGCACGGCTTCGGCTACAGCGTCTTCGAGCACGTGGAGGGCGGCATTCGCTCGGAACTCACGGTTTACGTGGACGTGGACGCCGCGATCAAGTTCTCGGTGCTGAAAGTGCGCAACGAGTCGGGCCAGCCGCGCAGGCTCTCCGCCACCGGTTACGTGGAGTGGGTGCTGGGTGACTTGCGGCCGAAATCGGCCATGCACGTGACCACCGATATCGACCCGCGCAGCGGCGCACTGTTTGCGCGCAACCCGTACAACACGGAATTCACCGGCCTGGTGGCGTTCTTCGATGTGGACGAGACAACCCGGAGCGTCAGCGGCGACCGCGCTGAATTCATCGGGCGCAACGGCACGCTCGGGAATCCGGCGGCGATGGCGCGTGCGCGCCTTTCCGGCAAGGTGGGGGCGGCCCTCGATCCGTGCGCCGCCATCCAGGTCGGCTTCGAGCTGGCCGACGGGCAAGAGCGCGAGATCATCTTCCGGCTCGGCCTGGCAGGAAGACGCGGGACGGATGATGCCAGCAAGCTGGTGCATCGCTTCCGCGGATCAACCGCCGCGCGCGGCGCGCTCGCCGCGGTGCACCAGTACTGGAATCGCACGCTCGGCGCGGTGCAGGTGGAAACGCCCGACCCGGCGCTCAACGTGCTGACCAACGGCTGGCTGGTGTACCAGACGCTGGCATGTCGTCTGTGGGCGCGCAGCGGCTACTATCAATCGGGGGGCGCCTTCGGCTTTCGCGATCAATTGCAGGATACGATGGCGCTGGTGCACACGGAGCCGCAGCGGTTGCGCGCGCAACTGCTGCTGTGCGCCAGCCGGCAGTTCCTGGAGGGCGACGTCCAGCATTGGTGGCACCCGCCGGCGGGCCGTGGCGTACGTACACATTGTTCGGATGATTACCTGTGGCTGCCCCTGGCGACGTGCCGCTATGTGCTGACCACCGGCGACACCGGGGTGCTGAGTGAATCCGTTCACTTCCTCGAAGGCCGCCCGGTCAATCCCGAGGATGACTCTTATTATGATCTTCCCGGCCGGTCCGGCGAGACGGCCAGCCTGTACCAGCACTGTGTGCGCGCCATTCAGCGGGGACTCCAGTTTGGCGGGCATGGCCTGCCGCTCATGGGCACCGGTGACTGGAACGACGGCATGAATCTGGTGGGCCATCGCGGCCAAGGCGAAAGCGTCTGGCTGGGATTCTTCCTGCACAGCGTGCTCACCCAGTTCACGGCGGTGGCGCGCCTGCAGGATGATCCGGACTTCGCCGAACATTGCGAAGCGGCGGCGCTGCAGCTACGCCGGAATATCGGACAGCATGGCTGGGATGGCGCGTGGTACCGCCGCGCCTACTTCGACGACGGCACGCCGCTGGGATCGGCCGCCAACCCCGAGTGCCAGGTTGATTCGATTTCGCAGAGCTGGTCGGTGTTGTCCGGGGCGGGCGATGCCGGGCGCGCGCGCCTGGCCATGGAGGCGGTGGATCAGCGCCTGGTGCGCCGCGATTCAGCGCTGATTCAGCTTCTGGACCCGCCATTCGACAAATCGGCGTTGAATCCCGGCTATATAAAAGGATACGTCCCGGGCGTGCGCGAGAATGGCGGGCAATACACGCATGCGGCCATCTGGGCGGCCATGGCGTTCGCGGCCCTGGGCGACAACCGGCGCGCGTGGGAATTGCTGGCCATGATCAACCCGGTGAATCATGCCAGCTCGCCCGCGGGGGTGGCAACCTACAAGGTCGAACCGTATGTCATCGCGGCCGATGTCTATGCGGTGACGCCCCACACCGGCCGCGGGGGCTGGACCTGGTACACCGGCTCGGCCGGATGGATGTACCGGCTGATCGTGGAATCGCTCCTCGGCTTGAGACTGGAAGTGGACAAATTGTATTTCGCGCCATGCCTCCCGGCGGAATGGAAGGACTTCACACTGCACTACCGGTATCGGGAGACGATCTACCATATCATCGTCTCGCAAACGCGCGCCGATGAGGATGCAAAGATCAGCGAGACACGTTTAACGGTGGACGGCGTCGAACGCCACGACAAGGCCATTCCGCTGGTTGACGATCGCCAGGATCACGCGGTCGAAGTGAAAATATTGGCACTGTCCCCGGCTCACGAACGGCCAAGGATGGAAACGCTGGCATGACGTCAAGCACCGCTGCGTCGTTTCGCCGCTCGCCGGAATGCATGCCTCGGCCTGGCAAGAACACGGCGGCATACTTTCGCTGTAGAAAAAATTGACCCAAATCAATGTCACGCCTGTGAATCAGGTGGATATTTAATATTCGCCCGATTCCTCCCGGAGGCGGTGCATGGAATGCGCGCCCAGCCCCATTCGAAACCATCTTCTCGCCGCCCTGCCCGCGGCTGAGTACGCACGCATCCTTCCCCATCTGGAATTGCTTGCCATGCCGCTGGGCAAGGTTCTTTATGAAGCCCGCGGCGGGATATCGCACGCCTATTTTCCGACGACCGCCGTCGTATCCCTGGACTATGTGATGCAGAACGGCGCGGAGTCCGAAATCACGGAAGTGGGCAACGAGGGCGTGGTCGGCATTTCACTTTTCATGGACGGGCAGGCCCCGCCCGGCATGGCCATTGTGCATATCGGCGGTTATGGCTACCGGCTGAAGGCACGGATGCTGATGGAGGAATTCAATCGCGACGGGGCGATGCAGCATTTGTTGCTGCTCTACACCCAGGCGCGGATTACACAGGTATCCCAAACCGCGGTATGTAATCGCCACCATACGGTGGAACAGCAACTGTGCCGCTGGCTGTTGCAGACCCTCGATCGCCTGCCCTCGGGTGAGCTGACCATGACGCACGAACTGATTGCCGGCATGCTCGGCGTGCGGCGTGAAGGCATTACCGAGGCCGCCGGACATTTGCAGCACGCCGGCTGCATTCGCTACCGTCGCGGCCACATCACCGTGCTTGGCCGGTCGGGTATCGAGTCACGCGCTTGCGAATGCTATGCGGTGGTCAAAAACGAATTCACCCGTTTGCTTGCCCGTGCGCAAAGCCATCAGACCCTTCCCTCGGCCGGTCATGACCAACCTTCGCCCCGGTTTCATCTGGCTAAAACCTGAAAAGCGGAGGGTATCGGTTTTATAGTATTGACAGCCGGTCACAATTCCTCATTTTCGACCGGTATCACGACTATGTGCGATAACGCACAGAGAACGACGGGCCTGATCCCTATAGTGCGAAACTTGATCAGGATTCATCAACAAACTCGTCACCCACGGCACCTGCAGGCAGAAACATGCGTTCTTTCATGCAGATGAACGTATAGGCAGGTGAGGTGCCACCCACACCTTCGGCCACGCGATCCGCCAGACTAATTCGCGCATTCACAGAATGGCCATGCCCTTGACTGTCCACGATTCCGCCGTTCGCAAGCCCGCCACAGGCGCGACGGAGGGTCTCACCGAGTTCCAGCGCCAGGAGGCCTTGCTTAAAACCGGGGCCTTGCAGAACGCGATCCTCCACAGCGCCAATTTCTCGATTATTGCCACCGACGAGAAAGGCATCATTCAATTGTTCAATATCGGCGCCGAGCGCATGCTGGGCTATCGGGCCGCCGAGGTCGTGAACAAAATCAGCCCCAGCGACATTCATGATCCGCAGGAAGTGCTGGCGCGCGCGCAGGCACTGAGCCTCGAACTCGCCACCCCCATTACGCCGGGCTTCGAGGCCCTGGCCTTCAAGGCCTCGCGCGGGATCGAGGACAGCTATGAATTGACCTACATCCGCAAGGACGGCAGCCGTTTTCCGGTCATCGTGTCGATCACGGCGTTGCGCGGTGACCATGATGCTATCATCGGCTACCTGCTGATCGGCGCCGATAATACCGCGCGTCAGCGGGAGAAAGAGGCGCTGCACGAGAGCGAGGAGCGCTATCGCACGCTCTTCGAATCAATCGACGAAGGCTTTTGCCTCATCGAAATGATTTTCGACGAGCACAAAAATCCGGTCGATTACCGGTTTCTGGAAGTAAATCCTTCTTTAGAGACGCTGACCGGACTGCGTGTGACAGCGGGGGACCGGATGCTGGAATTGTCTCCGAATCATGAAGCACATTGGTTCGAAACTTATGGCAAAGTCGCCATGACGGGCGAACCGATTCGCTTTGTAAACGAGGCGAAAAACCTGGGTGGCCGCTGGTTCGATGTCTATGCCTTCCGGGTCGGCGGGAGGGACAGCCGCAAAGTTGCCGTGCTTTTCACCAACATCACCGAACGCAAGCGCCTGGATCAGGTACTGCGGGACCAGAACGCCGAGTTGGAGAGAGCCAGGTTCGTGGCGGAAAAAGCCAACAGCGCCAAATCGGATTTCCTTTCCAGCATGAGCCATGAGCTGCGCTCCCCGCTCAACGCCATTCTCGGTTTTGCCCAGCTCATGGAGTCGGGTTCGCCGCAGCCAACATCCGCCCAACAAGCCAGCATCGGCCAGATTCTCCAGGCGGGATGGTATCTGCTGGACCTGATTAACGAAGTCCTCGATCTCGCGTTGATCGAGTCCGGCAAGCTTTCAATATCGCAGGAACCCGTGTCACTGGTTGACGTCATGCTCGAATGCCAAGCCATGATTGAACCACAGGCGCAAAAAAGCGGCATCCACATGAGCTTTCCCCGGTTCGAAGCCCCTTACTTCGTTAAAGCCGATCGGACCCGGGTCAAGCAGGTGCTCATCAACCTGCTTTCCAACGCGATCAAATACAACCGCGCGCAGGGTACGGTCGAAGTGACGTGCCTCCTGAAAACCGCGCAACGCCTGCGCATCAGCGTGCGGGATAGCGGCGAAGGATTGTCTCCGGATAAACTCGCGCAATTGTTCCAGCCATTCAATCGCCTCGGGCAGGAGGCCAATACCGAGGAAGGCACCGGCATCGGCCTGGTGGTGAGCAAACAGCTGGTGGAATTGATGGGGGGTGAAATCGGCGTGGAAAGCACCGTCGGGGTGGGCAGTATCTTCTGGATCGAACTGAACGTGGCGGCAGAACCGCAACCTGGCACCGGTTCCGACGAACTGTTCGCGCCGATTCAGGCGCAGTCGGCGCGTGGCGCGGCGTTGCGTACCCTGCTGTATGTGGAAGACAACCATGCAAACATGCAGCTGGTCGAGCAACTCATCGCGCGTCGTCCCGATATGCGCCTGCTGATGGCGGGGGATGGCTCGCACGGCATCGCCCTGGCGCGCACCCATCAGCCGGAGGTAATCCTGATGGACATCAATCTGCCCGGCATCAACGGCTTTCAGGCGCTGAAAATCCTGCGTGACGACCCGGCCACGGCGCATATCCCGGTGCTGGCCATCAGCGCCAACGCCATGCCACGCGATATCCAGAGAGGCCTGGAGGCGGGATTCCTCGGTTATCTCACCAAGCCGATCCGGATCAAGGAGTTCATGGAGGCGCTGGACAGGGCGCTGGAATTTTCGGAAACAGAATTGGACGGGGTAATTAACCCGGGGAGCCTGTGATGATCAGCGTCGACGATTTTCTTAACGCCAGCATCCTGATCGTGGACGACCAGGAAGCCAATGTGCAGCTGCTGGAGCAAATGCTGCGCGGGGACGGCTACCGGTGCGTCACGTCGACGAAGGACCCGCATTCCGTCTGCGCGCTGCATCGCAAGAACCGCTACGACCTGATTTTGCTCGACCTGCAGATGCCTGGCGTGGATGGCTTCCAGGTGATGGAAGGCCTCAAGGCCAATGATGCGGACGGCTACATTCCGGTTATCGTGATCACCGCGCAGCCGGGTCACAAGCTGCGCGCGTTGCAGGCCGGCGCCAGGGACTTCATCAGCAAGCCGTTCGATCTGGTCGAAGTCAAAACGCGCATCCACAACATGCTGGAAGTAAGGCTGTTGTACAAAAAACTCGAGGATTACAACAAGGTGCTGGAACAGACGGTGCAGGAACGGACCGCCGAACTGCGCGAAAGCGAAGCACGCTATCGCAGCCTGACCGAACTGGCCTCCGACTGGTACTGGGAACAGGACGAAGACGGGAACTTCATCAAGGTTTCCGGACCGGTCCTGGAGATGCTCGGAATCCGGGTCGGCGACCTGTCGGGGGATCCGGGCGGCATTCAGGCGACCGGCTGGAATGAGAAGGAACGGGAAACGCTCAAGATGAAGATTGCCGCGCGGCAGCCATTCCTGGATTTCACCTTCAGCCGCGTCAATCCCGATGGCTCGCAACAGAAGTTCCGGGTCAGCGGGGAGCCGATGTTCAACCAGTCCTGCCGCTTCATCGGTTATCGCGGGATCGGCGTGGAACTCACGGCATAAAACAAAACCCGGGGTTTCCATCACTTTTCATGTCATCGTCCCGTCGTCCGAATCCAAACCATCTTCTCGCCGCCCTGCCCGCGGCGGAATTCGAGCGCCTGGCTGCCCACCTGGAACTGGTCCCGCTGCCGCTCGGTGAACTTCTCTACGAACCCGGCATAAAGTTGCAGCACGCCTATTTCCCCACCACCGCCATCGTGTCGCTGCGCTATGTCATGGAGTCCGGCGCATCGGCCGAAACCGCGGGAGTGGGCAATGAAGGCGTGGTCGGCATTTCCCTGTTCATGGGAGGAGATACCATGCCCAGCTCGGCCGTGGTGCAGGTCGCGGGCCACGCCTACCGGCTGGAGGGCCGCCTGCTGCAGCAGGAGTTCGGCTGCACCAGCCTGTTGCGGCGTTTGTTGCTGCGCTACACCCAGGCGCTGATTACGCAGATGACCCAGACCGCGGCCTGCAATCGGCACCACTCGATAGAGCAGCAACTGTGCCGCTGGCTGTTGTTGACTCTCGATCGATTACCCTCGAATGAGCTGATCATTACGCATGAGATGGTCGCCAGCATACTCGGCGTGCGCCGGGAAGGCATTACCGAGGCCGCCGGGAAATTGCAGCGCGCCGGGTTTATTCGCTACCGCCGTGGTCACATCACCGTGCTTGAGCGGTCGGGGCTGGAGACCCATGCGTGTGAGTGCTACACCGTAGTCAGGAAGGAATTGAGCCGCCTGCTGTCCGATGTGCGATTCCACCAGGACAATACTGCTGCCGTCCACTAGCCCGCCCCGGCGCTGGCGGGACTCAAGGCGCCGAGATGCTGTTACGAAAGGCTGACTCGCCTGAACCCTGGAGCGGACCGAGGGGATTCTTGCTTTCCTCGAGCATGTAAATGGCAGGCTGGCCGCCGGCGAGCGTGTAGATGACGACGTTATCCCTGACCAGGATGACGCCACTGAAACTCCAGCCGGTAACCTCGACCTTGCGTTTGAAATTCAGGAAATCCGACCAGAAATTCCCATAGCGCTTGCGTACGCTGGACTGCTGCACGATCTCATAGCCGTTGCAGGCCCCCTTGGCCAGGATGCACTCCCTTACCCCCGGAGCCAGATCTTCTGCGCTGACAGAGGGGCTCGGGATGAAACGCCGTATCACATCGGAATAGTTCAGGATGGTGATATTCGGATTGGAGGCCGGATCCAGCCTGAGTGTCTTGAGGTCCTCGAGCGTGGTCTGGTAGGGAACGATCTTGCCGAAGGCTTGCTGCGCTTCATGGTAATTCTGCCAGGGACCCACGGTGCTGGTATGCGCGCGCGGAAGCAAGGATGCGCAAGCGGTCAGGATGAGCGGCAAAAAAAGGATTGCCAGCCTTATGGTGACCCGTGGCATCGACGCCGCCTCCACGTCAGTTGACGGTTGTTCCTGCCAAGCTGCCTGAAAGGCTGCCGCAAGAATTCAGGCTGTTCAGGAGTGAGGTGACTGACATTTTTAATACCAGGCTGATTGAAAACAAATTATTCCCCGTCCCTGGCGAATTATTTTAGCAATTCATGTCCCCTTGTATGTTCGATAGCGCACAGAATGTCGCTGTTTCGCAGCGTATGATGTTTTTCAAGCACAGGAAATGTCAGCGGGATACCAATGAATTCGTTTCGTATTGTTTCGGTATTGGCGTCAGTGATGATTTTTCTGACTTCAGGTTGTGCCTCGGTACCGGATGAGGAAGAAAACGGGGAGGCTAACCGCTTTGCCTCATACACGGAGGGCGACTACCGTATTGGTGCCGATGACCGTCTCCAGATCACGGTATGGCGCAACCCGGAACTGTCAACGACCGTCCCGGTACGACCGGACGGAAAGATATCCGTACCCTTGATTGGCGATGTGCAGGCCGGTGGCAAGACCCCGACGCAGGTTGCGGCTATTATCAAGGACAAGCTGTCAGCGTATATCCGTGAACCGAATGTCGCGGTCATTCTGACGGAGCTGCGCAGCCATGAGTTTCTTTCACGCGTGCGGGTAACGGGGGCTGTGCGCACCCCGCGTTCCATGCCCTATCGTCCGGGTATGACGGTGCTGGATGCCGTGCTGGAAGCAGGCGGCACCAACGATTTTGCCGCGCCGAACCGGACCAAGCTGTACCGCAAGACTAAAACAAAAACTGACTTACTCGACATTAATCTCGCCGATATTCTGGTCAAGGGAAAGCTCGAATCCAACTATGACCTCAAGCCCGGCGACGTGGTTACGGTTCCTGAAAGACTTTTCTAGACAAAGGATAATGCGCCATGATCCTGCGCGCCGAAGCGTTCCGGTGAAAGCGCCGGCGGTGTTTGGCGCCCGGCATGCCGGCATGCATCTTCTTCAGCAGGGCCTTTCCCATATATGTTCGATAACGTACAGAATCCACGCGTCCATGCGTATACCGTGCATGGATCAACAAGAGCAGAAACCGGGATCGCCACCATGGCGCCCACAGGTCTTTTTCCTGGATCGAAATGCAAAAGCCGGGCACCCCAAGAGGTGTTGATCGATGGCACGATCCTGGTACGTGGAATGAATCTAACGCGAGGAAACTACGATGAAAAGTTTATTTGGCAAAAGCTGGATATGGGTGGCTGTGCTGCTGATCGGTCTGGCGGGCTGCGCGGGCACGCAGACACGCGACAGCACCGGCGAATATATCGATGACGCCGCGATCACGACCAAAGTGAAGTCTGCGCTGATCGCCGACAAGCAAGTCAGCGCCTTCCCTATCAGCGTCGAAACCGTTAAAGGCGTGGTGCATCTGACCGGAACCGCCGACACCCGGGCAGAAGCCGATAAAGCAACGACGATTGCCCGCGGCGTTGCCGGAGTAAAATCGGTCGTCAACAAGATTCAGGTGAAGTAGCAGATGCAGGAGGCTTGCCATGAATTGGGACACCGCCAAAGCCAACTGGACCCTGTTCAAAGGAAATGTGAAGTTACAGTGGGGTAATCTGACCCATGATCACCTGAGCAAGATTGCGGGCAGGCGCGACCGGTTGACCGGAAAAATGCAGAAGACCTATGGCGCCACAAAACAGGTGATTAATGAGCAGGTCAAGGAATTTGTCGGGCCCCGAAAAGACCATGGTCCCCGTATTTAATGCACGGCAAAGGACAGGGTGTACGTAGATGTCTGTGACGCATAACTTCTTCCTTGGCCGCGACACGCATTAAAAAAGGAGTCGGTCATGCTTTACTATGCTGCGGTATTTTTCGTAATCGCCATTATCGCCGGTATCTTCGGGTTCGGCGGTATCGCGGCAGGCGCTGCTGAAATTGCACGCATCCTGTTTTTCATCTTTATCGTGATATTTCTCGTCAGTCTCATCATGGGTCTCGGTAAAGGAAAATGGCGCTCTTGATTAATTAAGGGCGACAACAACACGTAATACGTCCAGCCATATTCAGGAGATTTAAAATGAAACTACTTCGTCGCCTTACCAAACCCGTCAGTCATCTGGTCGTTTTCGGTCTGCTCGCGCTGACCCTGCATCTGCCCGCGGCACACGCCGGCATGATCGGCACCGAGGCGGTAGTCAACGCCGCCCAGACCCAGCAAAACCGCGAGCGCGTGTACAGCGCGCTCAACCGCGGCGATGTGCAGGCCCAGCTTCTGGCCCGCGGCGTGGACCCGACGCAGGTTCAGGCGCGCCTGGACAGCCTGACGGATGAAGAAATGCAGACCCTGGCGACCAACATGGATCAGCTGCCGGCCGGCGGCGGCGTCGTCGGTGCCCTGGTATTGATCTTCCTGGTGCTGCTGCTCACCGACCTCATGGGTCTGACCAACATCTTCCCGTTCGTCAAACACAATCGCTAAGCACGGCGCTTTGCATTTGTCGAACGAGTGACGCGCAGACCGTCCGGAGCAGTCCGGGCGGTGTTTGCGACTCCGTCCCGACGTGTGCGGCCGCAAGCCACGTCAAGGCGCACGGAATGATGGCGGCATGCGGCGCCATGCCGGGGAAGTCATCGCGCGCCGAAGGTGGGATCGAACAACAGGGATCGAGTCGCCATGCCAAGCTCACTCCAAGGCCGTCCCGTGCGGTTGCTGCTGATCAACCCCAAATTTCCGGAGAGCTTCTGGAGCTTTCGTTGGGCACTGGAAAACATCCTGCCTGACAACAAACGCGCACTCAATCCGCCGCTCGGGCTGGCCACGCTGGCGGCGCTGTGCCCGCCCGGCTGGCAGGTGGAAATCATTGACGAGAACATCGAACCGGTGCCGTTGCATCCGCAGGCGGATATCGTCGGCATCTGCGGCATGGCCGTGCAGTTCCGACGCCAGCAGGAGCTGATCGAATACTACCGCCGGCAGGGCCATTACGTGGTGGCCGGCGGCAGTTTTGCCTCGTTGTGCCCGGAGCGCTTCGCGGATCTGGCCGACACCGTCGTGGCCGGCGAGGCCGAATATATCTGGCCCGAATTCTGCCGTGACTTCGAACGCAACGCGCCCCAACCCCGCTACCGGGAGACCGGCGTGGTCAGGCTGGAAGACTCGCCGACGCCGCGTTTCGACCTGCTGAAGCTGGATCGTTACGTCACCGCGAGCATGCAGTTCTCGCGCGGCTGCCCTTACCGTTGTGAATTCTGCGACATCATCGTCATGTTCGGACGCCGCCCGCGCACCAAAAGCCTGGAGCAGATCGGCCGCGAGCTCGACCGGCTGCGCGGTCAGGATATCCACAATGTATTCTTCGTGGACGACAACCTGATCGGTAACCCCAAACTGGCGAAAGTACTGCTGCGTTATCTCGCGGTTTATCAGGAACGCCATCACTATGTCTTCCAGTTCGGCACCGAGGCGTCGATCAACCTGGCGGATGACGCCGAGCTGTTGCAGCTGTTTCAGGCCGCGAATTTTGCCTGGGTGTTCATCGGCATCGAGTCGCCGGATGAAGACAGCCTGAAGGAGACGCTCAAAACCCAGAACACCGGTCGCGACCTGCTGTCTGCCGTACGCACCCTCTATGCCCACGGGTTGGACGTGCTGGCGGGGTTCATCATCGGTTTCGACAACGACACGCTCGACAGCTTCGACAAGCAGTACCGCTTCATCACCGGCGCCGGTATCCAGGTTTCCATGGTCGGCCTGCTCACGGCGCTGCCGCGCACGCCGCTCTACGAACGCCTCCGGCAGGAGGGGCGGCTGATCGCCGGGGCCGAACACGGCGACAACACCAAGCCGGGCACCAATATCATTCCCAAACACATGGGCTATGAGGCCATGGTGCAGCATTATCAGGTGCTGTACCGGCGCTTGTTCGGCGACTCGGGAATCGCCCAGCGCATCGGCAACAAATTCCGCTATCTCCGGAACCCGGTTTACCAGGGAAAGTATTCACGGCACGAGCGCCTGGTGATAGTGCACCGGCTGTTTACGCGTGCCCTGCTCAATGGCGGGCCGATGCGGTTGCTCCACATTTTGCGCACCCTGACCGCCGCGCCGCCGCGCGCCTGGCCGCAGGTGCTCGCGGACTGGATCGCGGGGCTGGCCATGCGCGACTATATCGAGCGCCACTTCCTGACTGACCGCCATCGGGAGCAGCACCTGGCGCAGCGCACCGCCGCCATGTTGCACAAACTGTGTGCGGCCGAGATACGTCGTGGTGTGGTAGAAATTGGCAGCCGCGTCGGTGAGGGCGGCGCGCATTTGCAAATCCTGCTGCGCGGCTACGTCGGTCGCGTATTCTTCGCGCGCGCCGCGCGGCGTCTGGAGAAAATGCTGCACCGCTCCGCCGCTACCGTAACGCTGCACATCGAAGCACTGCGCGCGGATCAGCAGCGGCAGCTCGAACGCCTGCTCAAGCGTCTTGCTCCCCATGGCGATCGCGTTTCAGTCTGGATCGATGAGCGTGTACGGCCGCTGGTGCCGATCGACTCCTCGGTATTTCATGTGCTGCTGACGCGCGACCCGCACAACAACCTCCCTTCGGCTTGATCCCCCGGCTGTGGTGCCGGTTCCAATGCCATCCATTCATTCCGGCGGCGCCACCGAACCGGCGTAGAACACCTCGCACTCTCCGCCCGGAAAAAGGTCCCTCCCCTTCTTGAGCAGCTTGCGCGCCGGCCCGGTGAGGGACATGAGGATGTTCGGCTTCTCCACCACCGGTTTCTGGAAGCTGCCACGGATTTTTTGCCGTACCTTGACACAGCCCTTGGCGTCGATGGTTGCCATGGTCACGTCATTGAATTGCTCGTTGACGAAATCGAGTCCGCCATGAAGGGCAATCCGGTTCTGCTTCGTCGCCATGGCCACATCCTGCGCCTGCGCCACGCCGCGTTCGACCTTCCAGTCGGATACCAGCGTCCGGATCTCGCTGTGACCCTCCGATCCCTGAAAGATGCTGGCGAAGTTGTACCCCTTGGTGACCGCCAGACCGATGGGTCCGGCGAAGAAGAAGGCGCCCACGTCGACGAGGTTGAAGTTCTGGCTGGATTCGAACCGGGACAGCACCCGGTCGAGGTCGATGCCGTCGAACGTGATATTCTCGCCCTTCAGGTAGGCCTCTCCTTCCGCTGTCTGCTTCATCTCGCTCACGGTCTTTCCCTGCATTGACAGGTTCGCGGAAAAATCCATCGCGCCTTGCGCGACCTTCTGCGGCGACAGGGTCTTGAGGAACTCCTCGCTGCGGAACTGCGGCAAAGAGTAGAGCACGTGGTAACGCGGCACGCTGTCCGAAAAGTCCGCCTGCATGCTCCCCGATCCCTGCGCGCCAAAAATACGCATCGTCACCGGCTTGAGTTCGTAGACCCCATTCTTTCCCTTAAGCGTGAGTTTCAAATTGGATGCCGTGAGATCATTTTTCCGGATCTCGTCGCAGTCGAGCTGCGCGGTGAAGGAAAGTCGCTTCATAAGATCCGGTCTTGCCCCGCCCGGAAGCCGCAGGCGGCGCAGATCCAGCTTGCAGTTTGCCGCCTCGAATCCCTGCCCGGATTGCTGGTCCGTGTAGACGATAGTCCCATCCGAAAAGGAAACCTTCGCCAGGTCCAGAACGGGTAACGGTTTGTCAGAGGCTTCCGATTTCTGGAAGTTGAACTTGCCGTCGCGATCCCGTTCGATGGAAATCGCAGGTTGCTTCAGTGTGATCCTGTCGATCCGGACTTTCTGATAGAACAGAGGCAGGATTTCGATCCCGATGCTGGCTTGTCTGGCGGAGACCAGGTCCGTTCCCCGGTTGCGGATGCGTCCATCCTCCAGCGTGAGGTGCAGGCCCGGGAAAAAACCGATGCCCAGGCGTCCGCCGGCACTGACTTCCATCCCCAAAGCCTTTGAAGCGGCCGCTTCCAACCGGGGTTTATAGGCATTGGCGTCTACAAAAAACAATAGGGCGAGCGCGGCCAGAACCAGCAGGCCAACGAACCCGCCGACGGCTAGCAGGATGATTTTAAGTGATCTGGACAATGTCTTGATTCAGCCTTGCGGAAATTCTACCAGCAGCCGGCAAGCACGCGTACCGGAGCCTAAGCTGGCTTGCCGCTAGTGGCGCGCTTTTTTCTGTTTGCGCGGCGGTTTTGCCGCCGCCTTGAGGCCGTCGAGATAGCCGTCGATCAGGGGCGCGGCGGTTTTGGCGAGCGCCACGTATTTCGGGTCGAGCACCCAGTTGGTGATCAGGCCATCCACCAGCGCATGCAGCCCGACCGCTGCGAGCCGCGGGTTGACCGATGCGGCGAGCAAGCCTTTTTTGGCGGCGTTGCGCAGCCCGCGCTCGATGCGGCCGAGGCACTCGGTGCGGCACTCGATGTGGCGCGCGCGCAGCGGCTCCATTTCGTCGGCATACTCGACCTTGTAGCGCGAAATTTCCGCCACACGCCGGGACTGCGGGTCGGTGGTCACGCGTTCGAGCACGGCCAGGGCGCAGCGGCGCACGTAGGCCAGCGGGTCCTCGATGTCCTCGTCACCGGCGCGCGCCACCATTTCCTCCATCGGCAGCGACACGCGCTGCATCATGGCGTCGAACAGGTCGGCCTTGTTCTTGAAGTGCCAGTAGATGGCGCCGCGGGTGACACCGGCGGCGTCGGCCACGTCGGCCAGCGAGGTGCGCGCCACCCCCTTCTTGATGAAGACGCGCTCGGCGGTATCGAGAATACGATCGCGCGTTTCCAGTGCCTCTTTCTTGGTACGTCGGACCATCAGATATGGATCTCCGGTGTTACGAACCGCGGCTCATACCCCTACGGGTAAAATGGGTTCAGGATCTGAAAAAACCGCGTCAGGCTATTTACATACATTCATGAATGTATATAGTATACCGCCTTCGATGGGATGTCATCTGTGCGGATGACGACTGCATCGGCCCAGCCCGGCGCGCTCACGCGCCGGATGAATCGAGACAACAAACATGAGAAGCAGAAGCTCGACAATGCCCGCCGCCGTCCGTATCCATGGATGGTTTTTTCCGGCACTCGCCGCGATTCTGATCGCCGGTTGCGATGGCGCCAACTCGCAGCCGCCCGGCGGCATGCCGCCGCCCGAGGTGGCGGTGGTGACGATCGAGCCGAAAAATATTCCCGCGACATTTGAATATACCGGCCAGACCGCCGGCTCGCGCGAGGTCGAGGTGCGGGCGCGCGTCACCGGCATTCTGCAAAAACGCAATTACACCGAGGGCGGCAGCGTCACCGCGGGTCAATCGCTGTTCACCATCGACCCGGCTTTATACGACGCGGCGCTCAAACGCGCTCAAGCCGATCTCGGCGCGGTGCAGGCGCGGCTCCAGCAGTGGCGGCGCGAGGTGGCGCGCCTCAAACCGCTGTTCAAGGCCAAGGCCGTGAGCCAGAAGGATTACGACGACGCCGTGTCGAACGAGGCCATCGCCTCCGCCGACGTCAAGGCGGCGCAGGCGCGCGTCGTCGAGGCGCGCCTCAATCTCGAGTACACGCGCGTCGAGTCGCCGATACCCGGCATCGCCGGCCGCGGATTGCGCTCCGAGGGCAATTACGTGTCCGGTCCCGACGTATTGCTTACGACGGTGACACAGATCGATCCGATTTACGTGTTGTTCGGCATTTCCGACCAGGATCGCCTCAAGCTGCATCGTGAATCCGAGGCCGGACGCCTGGTGCTGCCGAAGGACGGGCAGTTCGACGTGCAGGTCAAGCTCGCCGAAGGCGGCCTGTACGCCAAAACCGGAAAAATGAATTTCACCGGCGTGATCGTTTCCGGCACCACCGGCACCAGCGAGGCGCGCGCCGAACTGCCGAACCCGGACGGGCTGCTGCGCCCCGGCCAGTTCGTGCGCGTGATCCTGGGCGGCGCGCAGCGCCCGAACGCCATCCTGGTGCCGCAACGCGCGGTGCTGGAAGGTCCGAACGGAAAATTCGTCTACCTCGTGAACAGCGAGGGCAAGGCCGAAGCACGGCCGGTGCAGCTCGGCGACTGGCAGGGCGACGACTGGATCATCATTGCCGGACTCAACCCCGGAGACAAGGTGATTGTGGACGGCGTCATGAAAATCGGTCCCGGCGCGCCGGTGCGCGTGGCCGATCCGAACGCGCCCAAGCCGGGTCCCGCCGCTCCCAAGGCGGCCGCAAAATAAACCGGTACCGACGGCGCCACCATGTTCTCGCGCTTCTTCATTGACCGCCCTATTCTTGCGGCCGTGCTGTCGATCTTCATCGTCATCGCCGGCCTCGCGGCGATGCGCGATCTGCCCATCGCCCAGTACCCGGAAATCGCCCCGCCCGTCGTCACGGTGCAGGCGGTCTATCCCGGCGCCTCCGCCGAGGTTCTCGAACAGACCGTGGCCGCGCCGCTCGAGAGCCAGATCACGGGCGTCGAGGACATGATCTACATGAGCTCGAACTCCGGCTCCAACGGCGTGGTGCAGATCCAGGTCACCTTCGATATCGGCAGCGACTCCGACCAGGCCGCGCTCAACGTCAATAACCGCGTCAAGCAGGCCGAGCCGCGGCTGCCGGAGGAAGTACGCCGCCAGGGCGTGACGGTGCAGAAAGGTTCGTCGTCCTTCCTGCAGGTCATCGCCTTCTACTCGCCCGACGGGCGCTACGACAACCTGCACATCAGCAATTACATCACGCTCAACGTGCTCGACGTCCTGAAGCGCGTGCCCGGCACCACCAACGTCCAGATCTTCGGCGCCAAGGACTACGCCATGCGCATCTGGGTCAAGCCCGACCGCCTGACCCAGCTGCGGCTGACGCCGAACGACCTGATCCGCGCGATCAACGAGCAGAACGCCCAGTTCGCCGCCGGCAAGATCGGGCAGTCGCCGTCCGGCGGCCCGCAGGAGCTGGTCTACACCATCACCACCAAGGGACGACTGAGCGAGCCGCGCGAGTTCGAGGACATCATCGTGCGCGCCAATCCCGACGGCTCGACGCTGCGTCTCAAGGACGTCGCGCGCGTCGAACTCGGCTCCAAGGATTACGAGTTCATCGGTCGCGTCAACGGCAAACAGGCGACATTGGTCGGCATCTTTCTCCAGCCGGGCGCCAACGCGCTCGAAGTCGCCGATAACGTCACCAAAACGGTCAACGAGCTGGCCCAGCGCTTCCCCGACGGCATCGAGCACAAGGTCGTGTACGACACCACGCGCTTCGTAAAAGTGTCCATCCGCGAGGTGGTGAAGACGCTGGCCGAGGCCATGCTGCTGGTATTCCTCGTCGTGTACCTGTTCCTGCAGAACTGGCGTGCCACGCTCATTCCGTTCGCGGCCGTGCCGGTATCGCTGATCGGCACCTTCGCGGGGATGTACCTGCTTGGCTACTCGATCAATACGCTGACGTTGTTCGGCATGGTGCTGTCCATCGGCATCGTGGTCGACGACGCCATCGTGGTGCTGGAAAACATCGAACGCATCATGCACGAAGAAAAGGCCGAAGTGCGCGACGCGGCCGTCAAGGCCATGAACGAGGTGTCCAGCCCTATCGTCGCCATCGTGCTGGTACTGTGCGCGGTGTTCGTGCCAATCGCCTTCCTCGGCGGCCTGACCGGCGAGCTCTACCGCCAGTTCGCGGTCACCATCGCCATCGCGGTCGTGATCTCCGGCTTCGTGGCGCTCACGTTGACGCCATCGCTGTGCGTGTGGATCCTGAAACACGAACACAAGGTGCCCAACCGGTTTTTCAACTGGTTCAATGACTGGTTCCACCGCGTCACCGGCCACTACACCAGCGGCGCGGCCTGGATCGTCCGCCGCGGCGGGATCGGCCTGGGCCTGTTCCTGGTCATGGTTGTGGTCGCCGTCGGTCTGTGGCGCTTCACGCCGGGCAGCCTGGTGCCGGACGAGGATCAGGGCTATTACATCGCCGCGGTGATTCTGCCCGACGGCGCGACGCTGGAGCGCACCGACAAGGTGGTCTCCGAAGTGGTGCAGGCGATCCGCTCCAACCCGGCCAACGAGAACGCGGTGGCCTTCACCGGCTTCGATTTTCTCGCCGGTTATTTTCACAATAATGCCGCCACCATCTTCGTCACCCAGAAACACTGGGATGAACGCCATGTCACGAGCAAGCAGCTCGTGGGCGAGTTGTTCATGAAGACCGGGCACATCAAGGAGGCACTGGTGCTCGCCTTCACCCCGCCGCCGATCTTCGGCCTCGGCCAGGCGGGCGGTTTCGAGTTCTACCTGCAAAACCGCGGCGAAGGCGGCGCCCAGCGTCTGGCGCAGGTGATGGGCCAGTTTCTGCAAAAAGCCAACAGCGACCCGATGCTGGGCGGCGTGCAGACCCTGTGGCGCGCGAATGCGCCGCAACTGTACGTGGACGTGGATCGCGAGAAGGCCAAGGCGCTGGGCGTGCCGCTTGGCGATCTGTATGGTGCGCTGTCCGCCACGCTCGGAAATTATTACGTCAACGACTTCAACAAGTACGGCCGCACCTGGCAGGTGCTGATGTCGGCAGAGCCGGAATACCGCAAACAGCCGGACGCGATCGGCGATATCTACGTGCGCTCCGACAAGGGCCAGATGGTACCGCTGAGCGCGCTGGCCGCGGTTCGTTACAGCGCCGGCCCCGACCTGCTTACCCGCTTCAACAATCTCCCGGCGGTGAAGTTGTTCGGCCAGGGGGCACCCGGCGTGTCCTCGGGCCAGGCCATCGCGGAAACCGAGCGCATCGCGCGCGAAGTGCTGCCGGCCGACTTCGGTTATGACTGGGGTGGCGCCTCGTACCAGGAGAAAAAATCCGGCGGTACCTCCGGACTCGCGCTCGGGCTGGCGGTGGTCATGGTGTTCCTGATCCTGGCCGCGCAATACAGCAAATGGTCGCTGCCGTTCACCGTGCTCATGGCCCTGCCCTTCGGCACCTTCGGCGCGCTCGCCGCGGTGTGGCTGCGCGGTTTCACCAACGACGTCTATTTCCAGATCGGCCTGGTGACGCTCCTCGGACTGGCCGCCAAGAACGCCATCCTGATCGTCGAATACGCGCTGCTCAAGCACCACGAGGGCCTGTCGGCCTCGGCCGCCGCGCTCGAAGCGGCGCGGCTGCGCTTCCGCCCCATCCTCATGACTTCGCTCGCCTTCATCCTTGGCGTGTTGCCGCTGGCCCTGTCCACCGGCGCCGGCGCCGGCGCGCGCCAGTCGGTCGGCACCGGCGTTATGGGCGGCATGATGGCGGCGACCTTCCTGGCGATTTTCTTCGTGCCCATGTTCTTCAAGCTCATTACCGACCGGCACCTGCTGGAGAAGCGATCAACGAAGGACATCCGGCACGAGATCGAGCGTCACAAGGAACTGCAACACAAATTGATACAGCAGCCGCATGTGGCGCCACGCATGAAGGGGGAAGGCGATGTCGAGATTTAAACCTCATGGCGTCGTCTTCGTCCTGACCCTGGCGCTCGGCGGCTGCATCAATCTGGCGCCGAAATATGAGCGCCCGGCGGCCGAACTGCCCGCGGAGTGGAAAGCCCCCGAGGGCCAAAGCGCCGCCGCCCTGGGCGCGCCATGGTGGAAGATCTACGGCGACGCGCAGCTCGACCGCATGGTGGACGAGGCGCTGGCGCACAACGCCAACCTGGCCGTGGCGGTGGCGCGGGTGGACGAGGCGCGCGCCCTGCTCGGCGAAACACGCTCCGGGCAATTTCCGACCGTGGACGCTGCTTACAGCCGCGACCGCACCCAGTCTTCGCTGCGCACCGCCATGCCCTTGCCGCCGGGCGTGATACGCCAGCGCGACAATTACCGCGGCACATTGAATGTCTCCTATGAGCTGGATCTGTGGGGCCGCCTGCGCAACGCCACCCGGGCCGCGCGCGCCGAACTGCTGGCCACCGAGGCGGCGCAGGAAACGGTGCGGATCGCGCTGGCCGCGGACGTGGTGCAGGCTTACTACTCCCTGCGCTCGCTCGATGAGCAGGTGGCCGCGACACAACGCTCGGTGACCTCGCGCGCCGAATCACTGGCACTGCAAAAGAAACGTTACGACGCCGGCGTCATTTCCGAATTCGAGTATCGCCAGCTCGAAGCCGAGGAACTGGCGGCGCGCGCCCAATTGCCCGTGCTCGAAAGCCGGCGCGCCCGGCAGGAAAACGCGCTGGCGGTCCTGCTCGGCCGCAGTCCCCGCGCCATCTATTCGGACACGGTCGTGGCAACGGCAACGCCGGCGGAAGCACCGGCCCGGGAACAGGCGCTCGTGGTGCCCACGGGCCTGCCCTCGGAACTGTTGTTGCGCCGGCCTGATCTGATCGAGGCCGAACAGCGCCTGATCGCCGCCAACGCCCGTATCGGCGCCGCGCGCGCGGCGTACTTCCCGTCGCTGTCCATCACCGGATTTTTCGGCGGCGAGAGCGCCGCCATGAGCGAGCTGTTCACCGGTCCCGCCGGCACCTGGCAGGCGGCGGCGTCGCTCACGCAACCCATCTGGAACGCCGGACGCGTCGGCGCGCAGGTGGATGCCGCCAACGCGCGCCAGCGTCAGGCCCTGGCGCAGTACCAGCTGGCCATCCAGAACGCGTTTCGCGACGTACGCGACGCCATCGTGGCGCAATCCAGGACGCGTGAGCAGTTCGAGGCTGAAGACAAGCGCGCCGCGACCCTGCGCGAAGCACTGCGCCTGGCCAAGCTGCGCTATGAGAGCGGCGTCGCCAGCCAGCTCGATGTGCTCGACGCCGAACGCAACCTGCTGGCCGCCGAGCTCAATCGCAGCGATGCCCTGCGCGCGCAGCGCGCCGCGGTCGCCGACCTGTTCAAGGCGCTCGGCGGTGGCTGGGACGCCGGTGCCTGACCCAAAATACAAAGGGCCCGCAAGGGCCCTTTGTCATTCCTCGTCCGACGCGATCAGTGAACGCGCGCGGCCCGTTCGGGGCGCGCCGGGCGCTCCGGGCGGGACACCCGTTCAGGCCGTCCGGCCCTTTCAACCCTGGTCGCGGTGGCGGGTTTCCCGGACTTGCCGACGTTCGAGGCTGCTGTAGTGCGCGCCTCATTGCGCACGTGCTGCGCGGCGCTGACTACCGGACCGAGCTTGAAACCGAAATAATTGGCGATCTTGCCCCAGCCCATTTTCTGGCCCCGAAGCGTTTCGATTTTGTTCAGCGCCGCAGTCATCGTCGGGTAGGTGTTGGCATCGGTCTGCATCAGCTGCTGCGCCATGGACAGTTCAATGGTGGTTTCGCCCCATCCCTGCTTGTTGGCGCGCAGGCTCTCGACCACGCCGGGCTCGACATTGAACTGTTTGGCCAATGACTGAATCCGGTCAGCCTGTCCCGCATGCGCCCAGTCTTTGTCGATATCCTTGCGGACGGTTTCGAGTTGCGCCTCGTCGGCGTCAACCCGTGCCCACAACGGCGTGCTGATCGAAAACAGCAGAATCAATCCGCCCAATACGGCTGTCGTCAGTGTTCCATTCATGATGGCCTCCTTCCTGCTTGACTGAGTTATGTTTGAGTCATTAACGCACGAAAGGATCAAACAGACGATAGCCGTTCGGCGGCGAAATCAGGCCTCCCATTCCTCCAGCGGCGAGGATGGCTGGCGTCTTTCGGCGAGCAGGTTTTTCGCCTTGACCTCGGTTTCGGCAAAGGCCATGCGGATACCATTGGGATTGTCGGGGGATTCGGACGCGCGCAACTCGCGGCAAAGATCTTTCGCTTCCTTGAATTTTTCGCAGGTTTTGACGAGGCTCAGTTCCCTGTTGGCCGAGATGCGGAAGACGAAATAAGGCATGGTGTATCCCCGTGTATTAAAACCTGGAAAAAAGAAAATTAGACAGGATTTACAGGATTAACAGGATTCCTGTTTCGCAATATTTTTAATCCTGTAAATCCTGTTAATCCTGTCCATTAATTTATATCCCGGAATGCTACCCCGGCGCCGATCTTGTGTCATCACTCGCCGACGTGCAACAACTGCCCGCGCACGCGCGCGACCTTGAAGAACGCCAGGAACGCGGCAAAACCCGCGGTGAGATAGACCACGTTGAGCAGCACCGCGTGCAGCAGCAAATCCGCGCGGAAGACATGGTCGAACAGCACCGAGCGCATACCCTCGAACACATGGCTCGACGGCAGGATGGCCGCGACATATTGCAGCCATTCCGGCAGGGTCGCGATCGGGTAATACACGCCGCTGATGGGTTGCACCGCGAAAATGGCGATCCACGCCATGCTCTCGGCGCCGAGGCCGTAGCGCAGCACGATGCCCGACACCAGCAGGCCGATGGCCCAGCCCATGACGATGAGATTGATGAAAAACGCCAGCAGCGGCAGGCCCAGACTGAAAACGGAGAAATCAAACAACGGAATGGCAATCAGCGCCGCGCCGCCTACGCCTATGAGCGTGCGGATCAGGCTCATGGTCAGCAGCGCGCAACCCAGCTCGAACGGCCGCAACGGACTCACGAACAGATGCCCCAGGTTGCGCGACCACATCTCTTCCATGAACACCAGCGACACCCCGAGCTGGCCGCGGAACAGCACGTCCCACAACAGCACACCGGAGAGCAATACCCCCGAGGCCTGCGCGATCCAGGAGCTGTGATTCACCAGGAATACCGTAATGAATCCCCACAGGATCATCTGCACCGTCGGCCAGTACACCAGCTCCAGGATGCGCGGCCCGGAGCTGCGCAGCAGATAGGTATGCCGCAGCACCAGCGCGTAAACCCGCCGCAGGGACGGAACAAAACCGGTATGGGCGCGCGCGATCACGCTCATGGCTTCACCGCCTGCCTGTCGGCCGGGGCCAGATCGCGCCGGCGCTCGCGCGCGATGTCGATAAACACCTCTTCCATGTTGTGCCGCCCGTAGCGCGCCAGCAGCTGCGCCGGCGTGCCGCGGTCCACCACCTTGCCGGCGCGCAGCATGATGACGTCGTCGCACAGGCGCTCCACCTCCGACATGTTGTGCGAAGCCAGCAGGATGGTGGTGCCGGTGCGCTTGCGATAAGCCTCCAGCATGCCGCGCACGTAATCGGCGGTGTCGGGGTCGAGCGAGGCGGTCGGCTCGTCGAGCAGCATCAGTTCCGGCTCGTTCAGCAGCGCCTTGGCCAGCACCACGCGGGTTTTCTCCCCCGCCGACAGCTGCCCGTAGGGACGGCTCAGGAAACGTCCGATCTGGAGTTCCTCGCTGAGCGCATTGATGCGCGCGGGGATGTCGATAATGCCGTAAAGCCGCGCATAGACCGTGAGGTTTTCGCGCACCGTGAGCCGGCGCGGCAGATCGACATACGGCGAGGAGAAATTCAGGCGCGGCAGCACGCGGTAACGGTGGCGCAGCATGTCCACGCCGAACACGGAAACGTTGCCTGAGGTCGGCAGCAGCAGGCCGAGCAGCATGGACAGCGTGGTGGTCTTGCCGGCGCCGTTACCGCCCAGCAGCGCCGTGGTCGATTGCGCCGCGACATCGAAGCTGATGTCATCGACGGCGATGACGCTGTCGAAATGCTTGCTGACGCGGGAAATGGAAACAACAGATGCAGACATGAGGCGCGCAGATTAGCGCAAGGCAGCAAGCTTGTCAGCCAAGCCAGATATTCATGTAGGTTGGGGTGAGGCGCGGTACGCCGAACCCCAACATTGCTGTCATTCCAACGAAAGCCGGAATCCAGACTATTTAATTAACTGGATGCCGGCCTCCGCCGGCATGACGACTGACTTCAGGTGCCAGCAGTCACCAGCTTCTTCCACAAACACTTCCCGCCGCTTTTCTTGTCCAGTTCCTCCAGCCAAGCCTGATGCGCGGCCAGTTCCTCGGCGGTAGCCACTATCACCGGCAGCTTCGGGCGGTTCGGGTCGAGGCGGCGGATATCCGAGGGCGCGGCGACGACGTTGCCGGTCGTGGCGCCTTTCATGTGGCTGTGCGCATCCTCGAACAGCCCGGTCTGGCCGCCGGTCATGGCCAGATACACGTCCGCCAGGATCTCGGCGTCGAGCAACGCGCCATGCAGCGAACGGTGCGAATTGTCCACGTTGTAGCGCCGGCACAGCGAATCGAGGTCGTTCTTCTGGCCCGGATGCATGGAACGCGCCAGCTTCAGGGTGTCCACCACGGAACAGATTTCCTCGATGCGCACCGGCTTCCCGCCGTTCGTCACCCGGGACAATTCACTATTGAGGAATCCGATATCGAACGGCGCGTTGTGAATGATCAGCTCCGCGCCCTCGATGAAATCCAGCAGCGCCTGCGCGATGTCGGCGAATTTCGGCTTCTCCGCCAGCATCTCGTTGGTGATCCCGTGCACCTCCATCGCCCCCGCGTCGATCTCCCGCCCCGGGTTGATGTACTGCTGATAGCGGTTATTGCTCGCGCGCCGGTTGATCAGCTCGACACAGCCGATTTCAATGATCCGGTGGCCCTCGGAAGGTTCGAGGCCGGTGGTTTCCGTATCGAGAATTATCTGGCGCATTGTGATTTCCTTCCGTGCATTCTATCAAAATAAAAAGGTCAACCTGTTGATGCATACAAACTATCTATTTTGGTGAGAGATCGATTCTTGCCTCACGTCCTTCTATTTCAAGCTCAAGTCTATTAATACGCCATGCACCCATATCTTTAGTGGCATCTATATACAACATGCCTTTGGCTTTCGTACCTTCGACCGGAACTGTTAATTGTGCAGTCCCAGTGGGCCCGGAAGATTGAAAGTTACCCTGCACCATCCCCGTGGTGATCGGGGCGCCCAATACCGATACTGCTTCCTGACTTTGCTCCAACCTTGAATAAGCTAATTGATATGCATCAGAACTTTTGAGGGCAGATGACACAAAGAAAAAAACTGCCACGAAAAAACAGATGAAGAAGACGATGACAATAATGCCCCATATAGCCCATTTTTTCTGAATACGCTTAAATTGCTCAACGCTTTCCCAACGCTTATTTCTCCATGCCCAGACACTCCCTTTGGCGCCCAAAACGAATGGCATGATTATATTTACCAGAGGGACGAACATCAGCAATGCAATATAGGTGTTGTTGCCAATCCCCCAGATCCAGTTCAATAAAAACGCGCCCCAATTCCAACGATCGATTTCGGCCGGTACTGCGGCCAATTTCCCTTGACCCGAAGTGTTTTCCATTTTTCTTCTCGACTAAGGTAGGACAACTGTTATTAAAATAACATCGCTGATATTTAGGCCGAGTTTATGACAACATCTCCTCAATCGCCCGATTCGCCAATTGATCCGCCCTCTCATTCTCCTCATGCCCGCTATGCCCCTTGATCCACTTCCAGTGGATCTTGTGCTTGTGCGCGGCTTCGTCGAGGCGCTGCCATAAGTCCTGGTTTTTCACCGGCTTCTTGTCCGCGGTCTTCCAGCCGCGACGCTTCCAGCTGGCGAGCCATTCGGTGATGCCTTTTTTCACATACTGCGAGTCGGTAGTGAGCGTGACATCGCACGGTCGTTTCAACGCTTCGAGCGCCTGGATCGCCGCCATGAGCTCCATGCGGTTGTTGGTGGTCTCGCGCTCGGCGCCGTAGAGTTCCTTCTCGTGGTCGTCCTTGAACAGGATCGCGCCCCAGCCCCCGGGTCCGGGATTGCCGCGGCAGGCGCCGTCAGTGAAGATCGTGACTTTGTCCATGAAGGAAAATCACCGCAAAGACGCAAAGGACGCAAAGAAAAGCATTTTTAAATTTCAAGAATTCTTTGCGCTCTTTGCGCCTTTGCGGTGAAAATTCATAAAAAGCATTTATTGTTTGCGGAACGGCAGGATCATCCCGCGCGCGGCGGGTTGGGCCGCGCCCGAGGCGGCGGTGCGTTTGGTTTTCCAGCTCACCGGCAGCGGTGTCACGCCGACGACGCGCTTCTTCGCCACCACCAGATACACCCCCGCCATCATCGGCCACCAGCGGTCGCCCATCTTGTCGAGGAAGTGCAGGCGGTGCATGAAACCTTCGTTTCGCAGCGGCGGACGGTAATACAGCATCATGCCGTGCGTGGTCTCGAAATCGAGCAGCGCCAGCCAGTCCTTGATGCGCGCCAGGCGGAAGAATTTTCCGCACCACGGCGCGGGGCGCGGCCGGCGCGCGACGAGGCGGCGGAGTCCCCACATGCTCATGGGATTGAAACCCAGGATCACGACATGCCCTTCGGGGCGCAGCACGCGGCTGACCTCGCGCAAGACCTGGTGCGGGTCGTCGCAGAAATCGAGGGTGTGCGGCAGGATCATGACGTCGGCGCTCCTGGTGTCGAGCGGGAGTTCTTCCGGGACACTGCGCACCCGGCATCTGCCGGGTTCGGCCTGGTCGTCGAGCAGGATGCGCGTGGGGGCTATGCAGGCATCCATCAGGTCGAAATCGCCGATGCGCCCGAGCTGGGCCGCCACGGTGCCGTAAAGATTAGGTAGCACCGCGCGCAGATGATGCGCCTCGTGCGCCTGCAGCGACCGCCCGAGCGGCGAATCGAACCACTGGTTGAGTTGCTGGCGCTGCATGGAACAGGAATCGCGCTCGCTCATTGACGTTCCCCCTGTGGCATCTCAAACTGGATGCATGACCGATGTTTTACACGTCCGCGCCTTCGCCGACAACTATATATGGCTGATCCGCGGGAAATCGCAGGGCCATGTGGCCATCGTCGACCCCGGCGACGCCGATCCGGTGCTGGCAGCGCTGGAAAAACAGCGCCTCACGCCCGCCGCCATCCTGTGCACCCATCATCACGGCGATCATGTCGGCGGCGTGGCGGATATTCTCAAACATTACTCCATCCCGGTGTACGGCCCGGCGCGCGAGCGCATCCCGACCCTCACGCACCGGCTGCAGGATGGCGATCATATTAATATTGCCGAACTCGGCCTCGAATTCGACGTGCTCGACGTCCCGGGCCATACCGCCGGGCATATCGCCTTCTCCGGCGGCGGCATGCTGTTCTGCGGCGATACCCTGTTCTCCGCCGGCTGCGGGCGGCTGTTCGAGGGCACCGCCGAGCAGATGCACGCCTCACTGTCCCGTTTCGCGGCGCTGCCCGAGGCCACCCGCATGTACTGTGGACATGAATATACCGAGGCCAACCTGCGCTTCGCGCTCACGGTCGAGCCGGACAATGCCGACACCCGTGCCTATCGCGAGCGGGCGCAGGCGCTGCGGAAGCAAAATCTCCCCACTCTGCCCTCCACTATCGGCCTAGAGCGACGCATAAACCCGTTTTTGCGCTCCGGGGTGGCTGGAGTGCGCCAAGCCGCGGAAAAACAGGCGGGTCATGCCCTGGTTTCGGAGGTGGAAGTATTCGCGGCACTACGCCGATGGAAGGACGGTTTCAGGGGATGAGCGGAGGGTATTGTTTCGGACAAGAGTACCGAATCTGGTTACTCTCGCACTGGACAAATCGTGAAATTCGCATTTACTTAGTCATGTAGTTCAAAGAGTTGACGCTACTTCCTCCAACAAATACTATTGCCCCAGATGGATTGGAAAAGAAGCAAGAATCAGGTCCTGTCCGTTGTTTTGCTGCTGGCCACCGCCGGATGCGCGACAACTTCCCCGGAGACCGCTCAGACCGCCAAGGATTCGGCGCCGGTCGCGGCTGTTCCATTCGTTTCTGAAAATGACTCACCCGCCCCGGTCGCGGCAACCGCTGCCAAGCCGGAGCGCAGCAAACCCCACGCCACTTTCGACGAGCAAGCAGCGAGCGGTAATTCCGATATCTGGACCAGAATCCGCGCCGGATTTTCCATTCCGCCGCTCGACAGCCCGCTGGTGGAGCGCGAGGCGCAATGGTTCGCCAACAACCCCGAATACATGGCGCGCATGATGGAGCGCGCCAAGCTCTATCTGTATTACATCGTGGACGAAGTGGACAAGCGCGGCATGCCGATGGAAATCGCGCTGCTGCCCGCCATCGAGAGCGCCTACAAGGCGAACGCCTACTCGCGCGCCCGTGCCTCGGGCCTGTGGCAATTCATTCCGTCCACCGGCCGCTTGTACGGCCTGAAGGCCAACTGGTGGTACGACGGCCGGCGCGACGTGCAGGCCTCCACGCAGGCGGCGCTGGATTATCTCGAAAAGCTCTACAACGATTTTGATGGTGATTGGCACCTTGCCATCTCGGCCTACAACGCCGGCGAAGGCCGCGTGATGCGCGCCCGCGAGCAAAACCGTCGCAAGGGCAAGCCGGACAGCTATACCGATCTGAAACAGCTCAAGGCCGAAACGCGGCATTACGTGCCCAAGCTCATGGCCATGGTCAGCATCGTCGCCGACCCGGCCAAATATGGCGTCAAGCTGGCCGATATCCCCAACGAGCCTTACTTCGCGCGCGTCGAGACCGGTTCCCAGGTGGACCTCGGCATCGTGGCCAAGCTCGTGGATCTGTCGGTGGACGACCTGCAGGATATCAACCCCGGCTATCGGCGCTGGGCCACGGACCCCAATGGACCGCATCACCTGCTGGTCCCGGCCGACAAGAAAGAGGCGTTGATCGAGGGGCTCAACAATCTGCCGGAAGCGGAAAGAATCCAGTGGCAACATCACGCGGTCAAACGCGGCGAGACCCTGCATGAGATCGGCCGGCGTTACGGGCTCAACATCGAGACGCTGCGCACCGCCAACAATATGCGCAGCAACCTGCTGCGTGTCGGACAAGACCTGCTGATCCCGATTTCAGCCCGTCCGCTCACAGTGGCGGCGGTGCGCACCACCTACCGCTCGACCGCCAGCCACGGCGAGGCCATCATTCACCGCGTGCGCCGGGGCGATACCCTGTCCAGCATCGCGCGGCGCTACAACGTGATGGTGCGTCAATTGGCCAAATGGAATTTCATGAGCGTGAACGGCGTCCTGCGCATGGGGCAGAGACTGAAAATCTGGCCCAACGGCGCGCCTACCGCCGCGATCGATAATCCTACCCCGAACGGTTAAGCCGTTCTTCGCTTACTCAAGAAAGCTCTGATCAAGTTTCCCGTTCGCCCTGAGCTTGTCGAAGGGTGAACGGGAAATTCCGTAAATTGGAAACCTTCCGTCCGTTCGTGGTTCGACAAGCTCACCACGAACGGACTTAATCAGATCTTCCTTAATTCTTCTTCTCCGTCGTAAACAGGTGGCAACGCGCTTCGTGCGCGCCGCCGAACGGCGTCGTCGCGGGATATTCCCGGCGACAGATATCCATCGCCTGCGGGCAGCGTGGATGGAAATGACAGCCCGAAGGCGGATTGCTGGGTGACGGCATGTCGCCTTGCAGCCGGATGATGGTGCGCTTCTCGCGGGGATCGATCACCGGCACCGCCGACAGCAGCGCCTCGGTGTAGGGATGTTTCGGGTTTTCGAGCACCTCGTCCACCGGCCCGCGCTCCACGATGCGGCCGAGATACATGACTGCCACCTCGTGCGCCAGATACTCCACCACCGACAGGTTGTGCGTGATAAAGAGATAACTCAGCCCCAGCTCGTCCTGCAGGTGCTTGAGCAGGTTCAGCACCTGCGCCTGAACCGACACGTCGAGCGCGCTGGTGGGCTCGTCGCACACGATCAGCTCCGGCTCGACCGCCAGTGCCCGGGCAATGCTGATACGCTGGCGCTGACCGCCTGAGAACTCGTGTGGGTACCGCTGGCGCGCATCTGCCGGCAGCCCCACCTGTTGCAGCAACTTCGCGATTTTTTCCTGACGCTCGACACGACCGGCGCCGATGCTTTGGGCGCGCATACCCTCCTCCAGGATCTCGCCCACCAGCATGCGCGGGTTGAGCGAGGCATAGGGGTCCTGAAAGATGATCTGGAAGTGGCGCCGCAAGGCGCGCAGCTCCTCGCCTTTCAGTTGCGTCAGCTCGCGATTGTCGTACCGGACCCGACCGCCCGTGGGCGACACCAGCTGCAGGATGCCCTTGCCGACGGTGGTCTTGCCGCAACCGGACTCGCCTACCAGTGCCAGCGTGCGCCCGCGTGCAATGTCGAGCGATACCCCGTCCACCGCCTTCACCTGACCCACGACGCGCTGGAACACGCCCCTGCGGATCGGAAAATGCACCTTGAGATCATGCACCTGCAACAGTGGCCCGCCCGCCTTGCCGGCCTTCTCCGGCGCCGTTTTACGGGCTTTGCGACGTGTTACTGGCGGTGCGGCCGGCGCGGAAACCGACTCGTCGTACAAATGACAGCGCACGCCACGGCCATCCCGCTCGATCCAGACCGGCAACTGTTTGTGACACAGATCCCAGACCCGGTCACAGCGATCGGCGAAGCGGCAACCGCGGAATTCCTGCCGCAGTGAGGGCACGCTGCCGCTGATCACTTCGAGCGCGACGCCGCGCTGCATCCGCCCCGGCACGGAGCGGAACAACTTGCGCGAATAGGGATGCTGCGGATCGGTGAAAAACTTTTTGCGCGGCGCCAGTTCGACGATCTGGCCCGCATACATCACCGCCACCCGGTCCGCCATCTCGGCCACCACGCCGAGATCGTGCGTGATGAGCAGCATCGCCATGCCGGTCTTTTTCTGCAGCTCCTTGAGCAGGGCCAGGATTTGCGCCTGGATCGTGACATCGAGCGCCGTGGTCGGCTCGTCCGCGATCAGCAGGTCAGGCTGCGTGGCCAGCGCCATGGCGATCATGACGCGTTGCTTCATGCCGCCGGAAAGCTGGAACGGATATTCATCGTAGCGTCGCGCGGCATCGGCAATGCCGACTGCCTTGAGCAGTTCGGCGACGCGAGTGCGTTTGTCCTGGCGCGAAAGCTTATCAGCCTGCGGAATCGCCTCGCTGATCTGCTCGCCCACCGTCAGCACCGGATTGAGCGACGTCTGCGGTTCCTGGAAGATCATGGCCATGCGCCTGCCGCGAATGGCGCGCATGTCGCGCTCGGGCAGCGCCAGCACATCCTGCCCGCGCAGCCGCGCGTGCCCGGCGGCGATGCGTCCCGCCGGCTCCGGCACCAGTTGCAGCAGCGACAACGCGGAGACGGATTTGCCGCAGCCGGATTCACCGAGCAGCGCGAGCGTCTCGCCGGAAGCGATGTCGAAGTCGATCCCGTCGACCGCGCGCACGGTACCTTCCGGCGTGTCGAACCAGGTTTTGAGGTTTTCGACCTGCAACAGTGTTTCGCGCATCCCGGTCTTTTTCATTTACGCAGCCTCGGGTCGAAGGCGTCCCGCACGGCGTCGGAAAACAGGTTGGCCGCCAGCACCAGCGCGAACATGAACACGAACGCGGCGGCCAGGCTCCACCACACCAGCGGGTCGCGCGCCATTTCCAGGCGCGCACTGACGATCATGTTGCCCCAGCTGTCCATGGTCGGGTCCACGCCGACGCCGACGTAGGACAGCACCGCCTCGGCCAGCACCAGCCCGCTGAAATCCAGCACCACCGTGATGAGAATGATGTGCATCACGTTGGGCAGGATATGGCGCACCATGACGGAAAGGTGGCTCGCGCCAAGGGCGCGCGCGGCCTGGATGTAGTCCACCTCGCGCAGCTTCAGCGTTTCGCCGCGTAACAGGCGGCACAGGCCGGTCCAGCTGGTGACGCCCAGTATCAGACACAGGAACAAGAGCCGGGTATCGGCGCGTTCGGTGGCGCTGGCGAACGACTCGGGATGGGCTGCGATATACACCTGCAAGCTCAGGATGGCGGCGGCAATCAGGAGCACACCGGGAATCGAGCTCAGGGTGGTATAGACGTACTGGATCACGTCATCCACCCAGCCGCGGAAATACCCGGCCATGATGCCGAACAGCGCCGCGAACGGCAGCATGACCAGTGTGGTCAGCGTACCGATCACCAGTCCGGTGCGGACGCTTTTGATGGATTTGTAAAACACGTCCTGCCCGACCTGATCGGTGCCGAAGATATGATAGTAGCGCGACAGGTACGCGGCATTCGCCGTCAGAACAATCAGAACGCCAACCGTGACCAGCACGGTGCGCCAGGGGAAATCGCCGTTGCCGCTCAACAAGCGACGCAGTGTCTGCAACCAGGGTTCGCTGCGCCGGTGCCAGAGCAGCAGGAAGCCGGCCACCAGCAACAGCCACAGGACAAGCCCTGCCAGTGTGGCGGCGGCCGCACGCGACTGGATATCGCCGGCGCGTTCACCGGGGTCCGGCAAATGCGCGCCGCCGTGACGCAGGCGCGGATACTCGCGCACGTGCCGGCCGTCCGGGTATTCCACGGTTTCCATGGTGTGCGCCTGCATGGCAAACGGCGCGGAATAGGTTTTCTCCGTGCGGCTGCGCAATGGTTTGGCGAGGGTATCGAGCAGGCTCAGGACTTCGTTGGCGTAGACCGATTCGGTATCCGCGCCGCCGGACAGACGCGGCTTGTAGTGAATCGAATCCATCAGCCCCACGGCGACATAAGCCAGCAACACGACCAGCGCCGCCATGGCCATGGGGCGCCGCGCCACCTGGCGCCACGGCACACGCAGATGCTCGTGGCGCGCGGTATAGAAACCGAAGGCGATCAACGCCGCGAGCAGCACGTAGATCAATACGTCAGTCCAGAGAAATGCGGGTTGGAATGACATGTTCATTTATTCCAGTCGCACGCGCGGATCCACCAGCGTGTAAGTGATGTCCGTCAGGACCAGGCCGGCGATATACAGCACCGAGCCCAGGAAAACCATGGAACGCACAATGGCGAAATCCTGCGAGTGAATGGCGTCGATGGTATAGCTGCCGAGGCCGGGGATGGAGAAAAACGATTCGAGGATGAGGCTGCCGGTGAAAAGCAGCGGAATGACCACCACCACGCCGGTGAGAATGGGGATCATGGCGTTCTTGAGCACGTGACGGAACAGCACGCGCAGTTCGGACAGGCCCTTGGCGCGCGCGGTACGCACATAGTCCTTGTTGATCTCCTCCAGAAAAAACGTGCGATACAGCCGCGTGCTGGCGCCGATACCGCCCACCACGCCGACCATCACGGGCAATATCAGGAATTTGACGGCCTCGAATCCGCTGTCATAACCCGAGATCGGCACCAGCCGCAACAGCATGCTGATGAGATACTGCCCGCCGATGACGTAAAACAGCGAGGAAATGGACATCATCACGACGCACAGCACCACGCCGGCGGTGTCGAGATAGCTGCCGCGGAAGAATGCCAGCATCATGGCGAAAGTCACGTGCACCAGGATACCGACCAGAAACACCGGGAGGGCGATGGCGAGACTCGGCCACATGCGCTGATAGATGTCGTAGCCGATGTCGCGGCCCTGATCGGAGCGGCCGAAACGGAATGCGAACAGACTTACCGAGTGTTTGAAAAAAATGGTGTCGGTGAGTTTTTCCGTGCCGGGCCTGGCGCCGTTGTACAGCATGGGCTTGTTGTAGCCGTGGTCTTCCTTCCACTTGACGATGGCCTCGGGCGTGACGCGCTTGCCGCCCAGATGCACGCGCGCCATGTCATCCGGGCTGTTGACGAAGAAAAACAGCGCGAAGGTGAGCAGGTTCACGCCGATCAGAATCGGGATGGCGTACAGCAGGCGGCGGATGATGTATCCGATCATCTGCGCTTCTCACGCTCTCTTCTGCGGTAGGCAAGCACCGCCGGGACCATGCCTGCCATCAGCGTTCCCAGCAGCACCACCATGGGCCAGACCACCGGGCGGTTCCAGGCCAGGCGCAGCTCCGCCCGTTTTTCGGGATCGAGCCGGCTGTATTTGAGCGTATTGTTGGCCATGTTGTGCAGCTTGGTATTGGACATCCAGGCATGCTCGAGCAGGAAATTCTTGGGGTGCATGCCCCAGATCCACGGAGAGTCACGTCGCGCGATGTCGAGCATCTGATCGATGATGCGCGCCCGCTCAGGCGTGCTCTCCATGTTTTTCATGCGCTCGAACAGGCGGTTGAACTCCGGGTTGTCGTAGTTCGAGGCATTCTCGCCGTCGTGCCCGACCTTCTTGTTCGGTCCGTAAAGCAGGAACAGAAAATTCTCCGGATCGGGGTAATCCGCGTTCCAGCCCCAGTCGTAGATCTGCGCGTCGCCCTTGCGCATCTTCTCCTGGAAGCGGTTGTAATCGGTGGCGCGCACCACCAGCTGGATGCCGAGCTTGCTGAACTGCTTGAGCATCCAGTCGAGTTGGGCCTTTCTTTCCGGTCCGATGGCCGGGGTTTCATAATTGATCGACAGCGGCCGGCCCGACGCGGGGTCCGCACCGCCGGGATAACCTGCCTGCGCCAGCAACTGGCGGGCATATTCGATCGGCTTGCGCCGGGGCTTGCCATCCACCCAGTCGTACACGTACGGATTGATGCCGGCCTGCCCCTCGCGGTACCCGAAAATGCCCGGCGCCAGCGGTCCCTGCGCCGCGATGCCGCGACCGTTTTCGAAGATGGAAATCTGTTCCTCGAAATCCACGGCGATGGAAATCGCCTGACGCAGTTTGCGCGCGCGCTCGGTGTAACCGCCGACGACCGGGTCGAGCATGTTGAAACCAAGATAATAGGTCGAGGCGGCGACGCTGGTCAGCAGGCGGATTCCCTTCTGCTTCATCGTGTCGCTGACCTCGGTGTCACCCTCGCCGGTGAAACGGATCGCCTGATCGAAACCTTCCGGCAATACCGCGGAGCGGTCGTAATAGCCCTGCAGGAACTTGTTCCAGCGCGGAATGCTTTCCTTGTCGAGACTGAACACGACCTTGTCGACGAAAGGCAGGGGCTTGCCGGCGTCGGCCAGCAACCCGGCCGGGCCGTCCTCCGGCTCGCCCTCGGCGGGGTAAAGTTCTTCGTGGTAATTGGGATTGCGCTCGAGCACCATCTGGCGGTTGGGGTTGTTGACCGTCAGCATGTAGGCGCCGCTGCCGACGGGATACCAGTCAAGCGTGAGATTCTTCTCCGCCATGCCCGGCTGCGAGAAAAACCGGTCAACTTCGGGCGGCATCGGAGCGAAAAACGGCATCGCCATCCAGTACAGCAGTTGCGGATATTTGCCGTGAATTTTCACGCGGTAGGTGTAGCGATCCACCTCCTCGGCACCGGCGAACGGAAATTGCGTGAGATCGAGATACACACCGGTATCGCGCCCGTCCGCGATTTTTTCGTACTCCTTTTTCAGCGTGTCGGCATATTCCCGGATGCCCACGATGTACTCGTTCATGACGCTCAGGATCGGCGAATGCACCTTGGGATGCGCCAGGCGCTTGATCTGGTACACGTAGTCGCTGGCCACCAGCTCGCGCGTGCCGGTCTGCGGGAAATCGCCAATGGCGTAAACCCTGGCGAGATCCTGCGGGCTCAGGGCATGGTACAGATACCGGCCTTCGGCATCGCGCGCGAACGCCGGGTGCGGTTGATAGTAAATACCGGGGCGGATGCGGATTTCATACACGCTGTAGGCGATGCTGGCAGCCGGGGCGTTCGACGACAGCCGCCGCCCCTGCTTGTCGAGGTAACCTGGCGTCGGCACGGACACCGCGGTGAGCGGTACCAGCGTGTACGGCCGCTTGAGATAGTGATACTGGAACGGAGGCTCGTAGATCTGCGCGATGAAGAGATATTCGTTGGAGCTGTAGGCGCGCGCGGGATCGAAGGTCTTGGGGCGCTCGCGGAAGGCGGAATACAGGATGTTCGCCTTTGCTTCCGACGCCGGATAGGGATTGTTCCAGGAGGCCGTAGCGCCAGCGGAGAAAAGAAGGGTAATCAGCCACAAGACTATCCGCATCGCGCCGAGGCATTTCATGCTTCCGTGTCTGTCTCCCAGAGATGTCCGTGGTGCAGGTGTGCCGTTTGCGCCGCCAATATACCAAATTCTCCTGCTCCGTCCCTCTTCCCGCGAACCTGAATTTTCGCTACTGTAGCGGCAAATATCATGCGGACGTGCATGCTGACAGCATCCCGTTCGATCAAGGATTCGAAGCAACAAGAAGCGGAGGACGTTTATGGGATTTTTGGCAGGCAAGCGGGCGCTGATCGTGGGTGTAGCCGGCGACCGGTCCATCGCCTGGGGCATTGCCAAGGCCATGCACCGGGAAGGCGCCGAGCTCGCCTACACCTATCAGAACGACAAGCTGAAGGAGCGCGTCGAGAAACTGGCGGCCCAGACCAAATCCGACATCCTGATCCCCTGCGACGTTTCCAGCGACGAGCAGATCGAGGCGGTATTCTCGCATCTCGACGACTACTGGGACGGGCTCGACATCATCGTCCACTCTGTCGCCTTTGCGCTGCGCGAGCAGCTGTCCGGAAACTTCGTGGACGCGACCACGCGCGAAGGTTTCCGCATCGCGCACGAAATCAGCTCCTACAGCATGACCGCGCTGGCCAAGGCCGGCCGCGCCATGATGCAGGGACGCCAGGCCGCCCTGCTGACGCTGTCCTATATCGGCGCCGAGCGCTCGGTGCCCAACTACAACATCATGGGGTTGGCCAAGGCGAGCCTGGAGGCCAATGTGCGCTATCTGGCCCAGGCGCTCGGGCCCGAAGGGATACGCGTCAATGCGATTTCCGCCGGTCCGATCCGCACGCTGGCGGCCGCCGGTATCAGTGACTTCAAGAAATTGCTGGACTACAACGACAAGATGGCGCCGCTCGGGCGCGGCGTGACCATCGACGAGGTCGGAAACGTGGCGGCGTTTCTGTGTTCGGATCTCGCCTCCGGCATCACCGGGGAAATCACCTACGTGGATGGCGGCTTCAACACCGTGGCCATCGGCCTCGATTACGCCAAGCTGCTCGAGTAGGCTGAATGGAAAGACAAGGCATCCGCAGATGAGCGCGGATGATTATGATGATAAACGCAGATCAGGAGTTATGTTTTTATCTGCGTTCATCTTAATAAAATCTGCGCTAATCTGCGGATAAAAATATATTTGAAACGGTTTCTCGTCAAAGCTGGTCAGAATAGATCTTGATCTCGGCCTTCTGCCGCAACCCCTCGCGGTAATTGGCGTAATAATCAGCCCCGCGGCGGGTGCCGAGCAGCGCACGAATCTGCTGTTGCGTGGCATTGTCCGCCTTGCCTGAGGCATCGCGCACGCCCTGCAATGCCAGCAAGGCATAACCCTGCTCTCCCAGATCCACCAGCTCATGCACCGGTTTCCCGCCCTCCGGCCGCGGCGCGCGGAAGGCGGATTCGACGATGCGCGGGTCGATACCGCCGGTTTGCCGGCGGGTCAGCGTCCTAGACGGCACGTATTTAAAGCCGTGTTTCCTGGCGACCGCCTCCAGCGATGCTCCGGCACGCAGCTCCTGCAGCGCCGCTTCGCCCAGTGAATGCGCCTGTTCCAGCGCCCGCTGCTGTTTCAGGGTGCGCTCGATTCCGGGGCGCACTTCCGCCAATGGCTTGCGCCCCGCCGGGCGGCGTTCGGCCACGCGCACGGCAACGAGGGTGTCGGCGCTGATTTCGATGGCGTCGCTGTTGCGCGCCTGGCTCAGCACGTCCGGCTCGAAGGCCGCCTGCACCACCTTGGGATTGGCCGCGATGCCGGTGCCGCCGGCAGGCGAGAACCATTCGCTCTTGCGGATCTCGAGTCCCAGCGCCTTGGCGGCGGGCGCGAGACTGTCCGGTTGTTCGTAAACCAGATTCCTGAATTTTTCGGCCACGTCGAAAAAGCGCTCCTCGGCCTGACGACGACGTAACACTTCAACAAGATCCTTGCGTACCTCGGCAAACGCTTTGCGTTTCTCCGGCGTGTGGGCGGTCAACTTCACCAGATGATAGCCGAAGGGGCTGCGCACCGGCTGGCTGACCTCGCCGGACTTGAGCGCGAACACCGCGTCTTCCACTTCTTTCGGCAGCACCCCGCGCCGAACCTCGCCGAGATCGCCACCCTGCGCGGCCGTCACGCTGTCTGCCGAATATTTCTTCGCCAACCCTCCAAAATCGCCGCCGGCACGCGCCTGTCTGGCGATGTCCTGGATTTTGGCGAGCGCCGCCTTTGACTGGTCTTCACCGGGCTGGGCGGGAAGGGAAATCAGGATATGGCTGGCGCGGCGTTTCTCCGGAATCACGTAGCGGGCGGCCTCTTCGGCATAGGCCTTTTTCAGCTCCTCTTCCGTGGGCTGGAATCCCTGGTTCAGGTCACCGGCGGAAAGGCGCAGGTAGTCAACGCGCACCTGCTCGGGAAACTGGAACATTTCGGGATGCGCCGAATAATACTGCTCGATGTCCGCCCCGCTGACCGTGGCCTTCGGCATCAATGCTTCGGCGCTGATCATGGCCTGGGCCAGTTCCCGCTCCTGTGCCAGCAGGCGCGCCAGCGCCGCTATCTCGCCCTGGGTGACGACAAAACTTTCACTGATGCCGGCCTGCACCTGGGTAACCAGTATATCGTCGCGCACGCGCGTCTCGAATTCGCGCGGGCTCAGGCCTTCGCGGCGCAGCAGGGCCTCGTAAAGGGCCGGGTCGAACTTGCCATCGCGCTGGAATGACGGCTGATCCCGCAGAATCTGGGCCAGTTGCGCGTCGCTGATGCGGTAGCCCTGATTCTCGGCGTCGTGCGCCAGCAGCGTCTGACTGATCAGGCTGTCCAACACGGACTGCTTGAACCGGGGGTCGTTCATGGCCTTGGGTTCCACGCGGGCGCGCAGCCGGTCCAGCGTGCGGCGATATTCGTCCTGGCTGATTTTCATATCGCCAACCCTGGCGACGTTGATCTTGCCGCCGGTGTCGAAATAGGAGTTGACGCCCCACAGTGCGAACGGGACGCCGATCAGCACCAGAATGAAAGTGGCGATGATGCCCTGGGTTTTCTCGCGGATCTTGGTAAGCATTATGGCGGTAATTTAACGGGGCCAAGGCGCCGCATCAATGCGATGGCCGACCCAAACGAAAGGGCGAGGAATGACCCTCGCCCGGTATACGATTGTAGTGGCGGAGCGGACGGGACTCGAACCCGCGACCCCCGGCGTGACAGGCCGGTATTCTAACCAACTGAACTACCGCTCCCGGTCTCTTGGTGGGTGCTGACGGGATCGAACCGCCGACATTCGCCTTGTAAGGGCGACGCTCTACCAGCTGAGCTAAGCACCCGGAGGCGAAAGACCCCCCAAAAGGGCGGCTAGTTTAAGGCATCCTTCAGGCCTTTGCCAGACTTGAATTTGGGCGCCTTCGAGGCCGGGATGGTGATCATCTCTCCGGTTCTTGGATTACGTCCGGTGCGCTGCGACCGATTGCTTACCGAGAACGTGCCGAATCCCGAAAGCGTCACGGAATCGCCCTGGCGCAGCGTGCTGGCAATGGTGTCCAGCACCGCTTCCACGGCGCGCGCGGCGGAGGCCTTGTTGAGGTCGGTGGTTACAGCAACTTTATCGATCAGATCGGTTTTATTCACGTTAGCTCCTTGCTCGATGTGGTGAATGGATACCCGAAAAGCCATTGCTGGTAAGACCAAACGGCGCGCCGGGGAAAAACCAAGACGCGTCGCAGGTTTTATACAAGTGTGGAAAAACCTTGTCAAGAAAGATATACACGGCGCGGTTTATCAAAACACCGCGTCGCGGACATCAGAGACAACAGGTACATGACCCTCGATCGAGGGCGATGGGCAATTCCCGCGGCGCCGGTCAGTGTGTCCGGACGGCAGCGGTGTCGACGGCCTCGGGAGGCTTGGCCGCCTCCGCCAGCTTGGCTTCGTCCAGCGGCTCGGGGATGCGCTCCAGCGCCGCCTCCAGCACCTGATCGATCCAGCGCACCGGGCGGATGTCGAGGCTGTCACGGATGTTCTTCGGGATCTCGGCGAGGTCCTTGCGGTTCTCTTCCGGGATCAGCACCACCTTCAGGTTGCCGCGATGCGCCGCGAGCAGCTTCTCCTTGAGCCCGCCGATGGGCAGGACCTCGCCGCGCAGCGTGATCTCGCCGGTCATGGCCACCTCGGCGCGCACCGCGATCTTGGTCAGCGCCGAGACCATGGCCGTGCACATGGCGATGCCGGCGCTCGGACCGTCCTTCGGCGTCGCGCCTTCGGGCACGTGCACGTGGAAGTCATGTTTCTGGTAGAAATCCGGCATGATGCCGAGCTTAGCAGCGCGCGCGCGTACCACGCTCATGGCCGCCTGGATGGATTCCTGCATGACATCGCCGAGTTTGCCGGTAATGGTCAGCTTCCCCTTGCCGGGCACGATGGTGGCCTCGATAGTGAGCAATTCGCCGCCCACTTCGGTCCACGCCAGACCCGTCACCTGACCGACCTGGTTGGTCTGCTCGGCGGTACCGTAGCGGAAGCGTTGCACGCCAAGATATTTTTCCAGGCTCTTGGGGGTGACGGAAACCGTCTTTTCCGTCTTGTCCTTGCTGAGCAGCAATTCCTTGGTGACCTTGCGGCAGATCTTGGCGATTTCGCGCTCCAGATTGCGCACGCCCGCCTCGCGCGTGTAATAGCGGATGACGTCGCGAATGGCCTTTTCCGACAGGTGCAGCTCGTCCTCCTTGAGCCCGTTGTTCTTGAGCTGCTTGGGTACCAGGTAGCGGATGGCGATGTTCACCTTTTCGTCCTCGGTATAACCCGAGAGACGGATGACCTCCATGCGATCCAGCAACGGCGGCGGGATGTTCAGCGTGTTGGCCGTGGCGACGAACATGACGTCCGACAGATCGTAATCGACCTCCAGGTAATGATCACTGAATGCGTGGTTCTGCTCGGGGTCGAGCACTTCCAGCAGCGCGGATGACGGATCGCCGCGAAAATCCATGGCCATCTTGTCCACTTCGTCGAGCATGAACAGCGGATTGCGCACCTTCACCTTCGACAGGTTCTGAATGATCTTGCCCGGCAGCGAACCTATATAAGTACGGCGATGGCCGCGGATTTCGGCTTCATCGCGCACGCCGCCCAGCGACATGCGCACGAACTTGCGGTTCGTGGCGCGCGCGATGGACTGTCCGAGCGAGGTCTTGCCGACGCCCGGCGGCCCCACCAGACACAGGATCGGTCCCTTGAGCTTGACCACGCGCTGCTGCACCGCGAGGTATTCGAGAATGCGTTCCTTGACCTTCTCCAGGCCGTAGTGATCGGCCTCCAGGATTTCCTCCGCCTTGCTGAGGTCCTTCTGGATCTTGCTGCGCTTCTTCCATGGCACGTTCACGAGCCAGTCGATGTAGTTGCGCACGACGGTGGCCTCAGCCGACATCGGCGACATCATCTTGAGCTTCTTCAGCTCGGACTCGGCCTTCTCCCGGGCCTCCTTGCTCATGCCTGCCTTCTCGATCTTCTTCGCCAGTTCCTCGGCCTCGTTCGGTCCTTCGTCGAGCTCGCCCAGTTCCTTCTGGATCGCCTTCATCTGCTCGTTGAGGTAATACTCGCGCTGGCTCTTTTCCATCTGGCGCTTGACGCGGCCGCGGATGCGCTTCTCGACCTGCAACAGGTCGATCTCGCTCTCGAGCACGCCGAGAATCTTTTCCAGGCGCTCGCGCACGTCCTGGACTTCCAGGATCTGCTGCTTGTCCTCGATCTTGAGCGACAAGTGCGCCGCCACCGTGTCCGCCAGGCGGCCCGGGTCGTCGATGCCCGCGAGCGAGGTGAGAATCTCGGGCGGGATCTTCATGTTGAGCTTGACGTACTGGTCGAATTCGTTGAGCACGGAGCGCGTGAGCGCTTCGCCTTCCTTGTCCGTGAGCGGCATGGCCTCGAGCAGCGCCACCTGCGCGGAGAAATAATCATCCGTCTCCAGATATTTTTGCAGCACCGCGCGGCGCTCGCCCTCGACCAGCACCTTGACGGTGCCATCCGGCAGTTTCAGCAACTGCAGAATCGTGGCGATGGTGCCGATGGTGTGGATGTTGTCCGTCGTCGGATCGTCATCCGAGGCGCTCTTCTGCGCCACCAGCATGATCTGCTTGCCGGACTCCATCGCCTGCTCGAGCGCGCGTATCGATTTCCGACGCCCCACGAACAGGGGAATGACCATGTGCGGAAACACAACGACGTCGCGCAACGGCAGCACGGGGATGCTGGTTTCCGATCCGGGAACTACCACGGCTGGTTTGGTTTCTGGCATTGGCGCCTGTAATCAGTTAATGGATGGGTTTCTTCAAGTTTGGGGGCTAAACCCCCTGATTTCAATCATTCGACGGGAAATTTTTTCGGTAATTTCCCGGCTTCGTTCATGCCTGCGACAAATGGCGCATATGGCCTTACAAACTGCTCATAAAAAAGAAACCCCGCGTTGGCGGGGTTTCTTTTTTTGGGTCTGTCGTTGCATTTACTGGCTGACCGATGCCCGCCGCTTTTCCTGCTCGTCGTTATCGGCGTAGATCACCAGCGGCTTGGTGCCGTCCGTGATGACGCCCGCCTCGATGACCACCTTTTTCACGTTCTCGTTGGAAGGCAGGTCGAACATGACATCCAGCAAGGCGCGCTCGAGGATGGAGCGCAGGCCGCGCGCGCCGGTTTTGCGCTCCATGGCGCGCTTGGCCACGGCCAGCAGCGCGTCCTCGCGAATTTCCAGCTCGACGCCTTCCAGCTTGAGGAGTTTGTGGTATTGCTTGGCCAGGGCGTTCTTGGGTTCCGTCAGGATCTGGATCAGCGCCCGCTCGTCGAGTTCGTCCAGGATCGCCACCACCGGCAGGCGGCCAACGAATTCCGGAATCAGGCCGTACTTGATCAGGTCCTCCGGCTCCACCGCGCGCAGCACTTCGCCGGCTTTTTTGGCGTTGGCCTTGCTGCGGATTTCGGCATTGAAGCCGATACCGGTCCGTTCGCTGCGGCTCTGAATAACCTTCTCCAGTCCCGAGAACGCACCACCGCAGATAAACAGTATATTGCGCGTGTCTACCTGCAGGAATTCCTGCTGCGGATGCTTGCGTCCGCCCTGCGGCGGCACCGAAGCGATCGTGCCTTCGATGAGCTTGAGCAGCGCCTGCTGCACGCCCTCGCCCGATACGTCGCGCGTGATCGAGGGATTCTCGGACTTGCGGGAAATCTTGTCGATCTCGTCGATGTAGACGATGCCCTTCTGCGCCTTCTCGACGTCGTAGTCGCACTTCTGCAGCAGCTTCTGGATGATGTTCTCGACGTCCTCGCCGACATAACCCGCTTCGGTGAGCGTGGTGGCGTCGGCGATGGTGAACGGCACGTTGAGCAGTCGCGCCAGCGTCTCGGCCAGCAGCGTCTTGCCCGAGCCGGTCGGCCCGATCATCAGGATGTTGCTCTTGGAAAGCTCGACCTCGCCGATCTTGCCTTCGTTCTCGATGCGCTTGTAGTGATTGTAGACCGCGACCGACAATACCTTCTTGGCGTCGCTTTGTCCGATCACGTACTCGTCGAGAATCTGGTGGATCTCGCGCGGGGTGGGGAATTTTTTCTTGGCGTTGGCGGCGTTTTTCTCTTCCTGAACCTCTTCGCGGATGATGTCGTTGCACAACTCGACGCATTCATCACAAACGAATACGGAAGGACCGGCAATCAGCTTGCGCACCTCGTGCTGGCTCTTGCCGCAGAACGAGCAATACAGGAGCTTTTCGCCCTTGCCATCGCCCCTGCCCGTGTGGTTGTTGTCTGCCATCCTTAAACCTCGCTATCGATTAAGGATCTTTATGCCGCAAAGAATGCGGGTTTCCGCCACCCTTTGCAAGTAATAATCGCCTGCAATACTCATCTACTTTACCAATATTATACCTTAAATCTATAGCATATCCCGCGGAAAGTGCACCTGTTTTTTCTAAGTGCGCTTTTCGATAACCGAGTCAATAAGGCCGAAACCCTTGGCCTCCTCGCCGTCCATGAAGTAATCGCGGTCGGTATCTTCCTTGATCTGGTCCATGGTGCGACCGGTATGTTTGACCATGATCTGGTTCAGCCGTTCGCGTATGCGCAGGATCTCGCGCGCGTGGATGTCAAAGTCGGTCGCCTGGCCCTGAAAACCGCCCATGGGCTGATGCACCATCATGCGGGAATGCGGCAGGGCGAAGCGTTTGCCGGCGGCACCGCCGGTGAGGATCAGCGCGCCCATGCTGGCGGCCTGGCCGATGCACACCGTGCTCACATCCGGCTTGATGAATTGCATGGTGTCGTAGATCGCCAGACCCGCGTTTACGGCGCCGCCCGGCGAGTTGATATAAAGGTGTATGTCCTTGTCCGGGTTTTCGGACTCAAGGAACAGCAGCTGGGCCACGACCAGGTTCGCCATATGGTCCTCGACGGGTCCCACGAGAAACACCACGCGCTCCTTGAGCATGCGCGAGTAAATATCGTAGGCGCGCTCGCCTCGTCCCGTGGTCTCGATAACCATGGGAACCAGGCCCAGGGCCTGGGGATTCAGCGCTCCGCCGTATTGTCCGGTATCTTTCATCATTCAGTTCCTTGCATTATGCCAGAATCGGTTATCTCGGGTGGATATTAGCCATTCGAGCTATTGAACAACAGTCTCGATCTTCAGCAGTTCCTGGAAACTCACCGGCTTGTCGCTGATATCGGCGGAAACCAGCAGGTCTTCGACGACTTTTTCCTCCATGACCAGGCCTTCAATCTCGCTCAAACGCTCCGGCTTTTCATAATGCCACTGGATGAACTCCTGGGGAGACTCGTAATCGGCAGCCATTTCCTCGATCTTGGCGCGCACCCGCGCCGGGTCAGGCGTAAGCCCGCGATTGCGAATAAACTCGCCCAGAATCAGTCCCAGCGCCACACGGCTGCGTGCCCGCACTGAATAAGCCGCTTCGTCCTTCGCGCCCAGACCACCGGCCACGTCGCTGTTCTTCAGGCGTTGTGCCTCCGCGTCCAGCAGACTCTGGGGCACTTCGATTGGATTCGCGTCCAGCAACAGTTTGAGCGTGCGTGCGCGCACCACGGCGCGGGCGCGGCCGGCCGCTTCGCGCTCCAGGTTGTTCCGGATGTCGGACCGCAGTTTGTCCAGACTTCCGTCGGCCACGCCGAGATCGCGAGCAAAGCCTTCGTTCAGCTCCGGTAATACCGGTTCGGCGATTTCGTTGATCTTCACCTCGAAATCCGCCGTCTGCCCCGCCAGCACGGAATGCCGGTAGTCCGCCGGGAACCTGGCCGGGATTTGGCGCATGTCACCGGTTTTGGCACCGAGCAGCCCCTGCTCCATGTCCTCGATCAGCGTGCCGCTGCCCAGTGTTAGCTGAAAACCATTGGCCTTGCCGCCATCGAACTCCTTGCCGTTGAGGCGCCCGATGAAATCGATGCTGAGCCGGTCTCCCTGGCGTGCCTCGCGCTCCACCGGCTTCCAGGTGGCGCGCTGCTTGCGAATGGTCTCGAGCGTACGGTTCACGTCTTCTTCGCTCACCGTCACCACCGGCCGCTCGATGCGGCTGCCCGCCAGATCGAAACGCTTTACTTCCGGGAAGATTTCAAACTCGACGGTGTATTCGAGTTGCTCGCCACGCACCGCCGGCTTGCGCTGGATGCGCGGATCGCCCGCCGGACGCAAACCCTGGCTGCCAATGGCCTCGTACAATGTGGTCTGGATCAGCTCCCCCGCCACTTCGTCCATCAGCCGTCCGCCATACTGGGCCTCGACCATCTTGAGCGGCACTTTGCCCGGCCGAAAGCCGGGCAGCTTCACCTGTTTCGACAGGCGCTGCAGCCTGACATTGAATTCTTTCTCCACCTGATCCGCCGGCACCGCCACTTTCAGGCGCCTCCCGAGCGTGCCGATGGTTTCAACCGAAACTTGCATTGGAAAACCCCATAATCAATGAACGATAAAATATTGAACCGGCTGTATTTTGGAGAGGAATCATACCGATTTGCCGCGGGCAGGCCAACAATAATGGCTTTCAGGCATAAAAAAGAGGTGGTGCGAATGGAGGGACTCGAACCCCCACGGGTTACCCCACTGGAACCTAAATCCAGCGCGTCTACCAGTTCCGCCACATTCGCAGCAATAATCGGACACAGTATAGCGCCAAGCTGCCTGACGCCGGCCAGACAGGCTCACCGCAAGATCAGGGAACGAAAGCGGGCGGAATCGCCGGGAGAGAAACAGCCTTCTCTCCTCCAAAAATACCCGGCGGTGCAAAAAAATGGTGGGCCGTGTAGGGGTTGAACCTACGACCCGCTGATTAAGAGTCAGCTGCTCTACCAACTGAGCTAACGGCCCGGGTCAAAAAAAATGGGGTGAGCGATGGGACTCGAACCCACGACAACCGGAATCACAATCCGGGACTCTAACCAACTGAGCTACGCTCACCATATGGTGATCTACGTCGCCGGATATTATACCTGCGAAGAAACATCATACTCCACTCGGGGAGACGCGGAGCCTTCGCAAACGTCTAGTGGACGTTTGCGCCGCCGAACGCCCGGCCATGGATGGCTTGTATGGCGCGCCCGGCAGGAGTCGAACCTGCGACCACCAGCTTAGAAGGCTGGTGCTCTATCCACCTGAGCTACGGGCGCTCTAACGCCCATTACAGCCGATGCACACCCAACACGCAATTTCTGAATATGGTCGGGGTAGAGGGATTTGAACCCACGACACCCTGCTCCCAAAGCAGGTGCGCTACCAGGCTGCGCTATACCCCGAGCGGTACTCACGCCAGGCGCCGCTTCCGCGAACCGCCGCGGCGAACGCATGCAAAATCGGCTTGGCCCGGTCGGCGCGAGGCCGGAACTATACGCACCGCCCTCGGGACCGTCAATCTGGCGTGCCTGAATTATAGGCTAAAAGTCAGGCAAAAATGCGATGGCTGCGCTTGGCGCGCCGCCGTAGCGCGTGCGATGATGCGCCGGGCGCATACTTCCGCGCCGCGGTTGGTAAACACTCGGATATGCCGGGTCAATCATGAGCGCACGCATCCTCGACGGAAAGAAAATCGCACAAGAACTGCGCGCTGAAATCAAACAGCGGGTGGACCGCCGCCTCGTGTCGGGCAAACGGCCGCCCGGTCTCGCCGTGCTCAAGGTCGGCCACGAGGCCGCCTCCGAGGTTTACGTGCGCAACAAGCGCGAGGCCTGTGCCGCTGCCGGCTTCATGTCCTTCGATTACGACCTGCCGCTGGACACCCCTCAGGAGAAACTCCTGTCCCATATCGACCAGCTGAATTCCGACCCGAATGTGGACGGCATCCTGGTACAGCTGCCGTTGCCCAGGCACATAGATCAGACCATCGTCATTGAGCGCATCAGTCCGACCAAGGACGTGGACGGATTTCATCCCTACAACATCGGCCGGCTGGCGCAGCGCATTCCGCGCCTGCGCCCGTGCACGCCCTACGGCGTCATGCGCCTGCTACAGACCACCGGCGAGGCGCTGGCAGGCAAGGAGGCCGTCGTGGTCGGTGCGTCCAACATCGTCGGACGTCCCATGTCGCTCGAACTGCTGCTGGCCGGCTGCACCGTCACCACCTGCCATCGCTATACCCGGGACCTGCCCGGGCATGTCGCCCGCGCCGAGGTGCTGGTGGTCGCGGTCGGCAAGCCCGGCATGGTCAAGGGCGAGTGGATCAGGCCCGGCGCGATTGTCATCGACGTCGGCATTAACCGCCTGCCGAACGGAAAACTGGTCGGCGACGTGGAATTCGAAACCGCCAAACAGCGCGCCGGCTGGATCACGCCAGTGCCGGGCGGCGTCGGGCCAATGACCGTGGCCACGCTGCTGCTGAACACGCTGGAGGCCGCGGAGCAGCGCGACAACAAAGAATGATAGTATGGCGTCAATCCTGACGCAGACGAAACAACCCGTGGCCCCACCCGGCAAAAATTCACCCGCTTCCTCCCCGCCGCCGTTGCTGCAGATCGACACCGCGCGCCTGTATCGGGACGGCGTCGGCGTCGAAGGCGTTGACCGCACCGAGGTCGAGGCGCTGGCGCCGGAATTGCGGCGCGTGCATCAGGCGCTCGTCGATAAATCCGCGGGCGGACTGAATGCCGAGTTCGCCTGCCTGACCCTGCACGACAGCATGCCGGCAACGCTGCCGGCGATCGAAACGGCGGCGGAGCAACTGCGCCGTTTCGAGGATATCGCCGTCATCGGCATCGGTGGATCCAGCCTCGGCGCCAAGGCCGTGCACCAGGCGCTTGTCGACGAGCCCGGCGCCCATCGCCCACGGCTGCATTTCCTGGAAAACATCGATCCCCGCAACCTGGATGTGTTCGTTCGCAACCGCTCCGCCGAAAAGTCGGCGGTGATTTGCATCAGCAAGTCCGGCGGGACCATTGAAACGGGCATCCAGTACCTGATCCTGCGCGAGTGGCTGGAGCAGCAACTGGGCAAGGACAAGGCGCGCCGACATCAATACTTGATCACCGATCCGGCGCAGGGATGGCTGCGCGATTTGGCCACGCGCGAGGACCTGGCGTCGCTGCCGGTGCCGCCGCGGGTGGGCGGGCGTTATTCGGTGCTGACCGCCGTGGGGCTGTTGCCGCTGGCCGCGGTGGGCGTGGACATCCGCGCCCTGCTGGCCGGCAGCGCGGCCAATGCGGCGCGCTGTGTCTCGGATAACCCTTCGGGCAACCCGGCGCTGGAACTGGCGGCCCTGTTCTTCCTGCTCGACACCCGCCGCCACAAGCGCGTCTCGATCATGATGCCCTACGCCGATCCGTTGCAGCTCTTCGGCGACTGGTACCGCCAGCTGTGGGCGGAATCCCTCGGCAAGCGCCGCGGCGCGCGCGCGGACGATCCGCCGGCCGGCACGCTGCCGGTCACGGCGCTGGGCACGGTGGACCAGCACAGCCAGTTGCAGATGTATCTGGAGTCGCGGCGTGACAAGATTTTCAGCTTCCTGGCGATCGACCAGCGCGAGTCCAATCGGCGCATCCCGCTGACAGAACATGACCGGAAATATTTTCCCTATCTCGACGGCAAGCACATGCAGGACGTGCTCGAGGCGGAGCTCCAGGCCACGCGCCAGGTGATCACCGAAACCGGCCACCCGAACATGACCCTGCGCCTGTCCCGGCTCGATGCCCACGCGCTGGGCCAGCTGATCGATCTCTATCAGCGCGCCACGGTCTACGCCGGCCTGCTCTACGGCATCAACCCGCTGGACCAGCCGGCCGTGGAAAAAGGCAAACAACTGGCGATCCGGTTGCTCGGCGGTGGCCGCTAAACGGAAACCCTCGCCGCGCCGCGGCGCCCGCGCCGGTGTCCTGAGGAACCTTTATCGCCGCTGGCGCTCCCGAAGCAATGCCCTGTCCAATGCGCTGTGGGCGGAAACCCTGTACAGCTGCGCCTACGCGCGCGCCCTGCCACCAGACGACCGCGCGCAACTGCGCGAGCTCACGGCGCAGGTTCTGCGCGCCAAAGCCTTCGAGGGCGCGGCGGGGTTCAAGGTTACCGAACCGGCGCGCGCCCGCATCGCGCTGCATGCCGTGATCCCCATTCTCCATCTCGGGCTCGATTATTACGCCGACTGGAGCTCGATCGTGATCTATCCGGGTGATTTCCGCGTGCAAGATGAGTACATGGACGAACACGGCATTGTGCATCGCGAGATCATGGACCTCTGCGGCCAGTCCATGTCCCAGGGTCCGATCGTGCTGTCCTGGGAGGCGATGCGCGCGGAAAACGAAACGCCCGGCGATTACGATCTCGTGATCCACGAATGCGCGCACAAGCTGGATCTGCTCAACGGCGAGGCCAACGGCTTCCCGCCGCTGCATGCAGACATGGACGCGCGCGCCTGGGCGCGCGATTTCCACGCCGCCTACCGGAAACTGTGCACCGAAGTGGACGACAACGCCGAGCATAGCCGCATCGATCCCTATGCCGCCGAGGACCCGGCAGAGTTTTTCGCCGTAATGAGCGAGACCTTCTTCACCAATCCACACCTCGTTTACGAGGCTTATCCGTCAGTGTATAAACAGTTGCAACACTTCTACCGCCAGGATCCGCGCCAGTTCATGAAGCAAGCCTGACCGATGATCCCGCTGCACGACGACAATCCCACGACCATCACACCGTTGCTGACGATAGCCTTTATCATCGCCTGTGTGCTGGTTTTCCTGTGGCAGCTGTCGCTTGGCGCACAGGGTTTCGAAGCCGCCGTCTTCCGTCTTGGCGTGATCCCGGCCACGCTGCTGGGCGGCAAAACCCTGCCGCCGGAACTGGCGCTGGTGCCGCCATCCGTGACGGTGTTCAGCTCCATGTTCCTGCACGGCGGCTGGATGCATCTGATCGGCAACATGCTCTATCTCTGGATCTTCGGCAACAACATCGAGGACGCCATGGGTCACGTGCGTTTCGTGATTTTCTATCTGTTGTGCGGGGTCGCCGCCGTGTTCGCGCAGGCCCTGCCGGATACGAATTCCACGATACCCATGATCGGCGCCAGCGGCGCGATTTCCGGCGTGCTCGGCGCCTACCTGCTGCTCTATCCGCGCGCGCACGTGCTGGTGCTGATACCGCTGGGCGTTTACATGCGCACCATGCGCCTGCCGGCCATGGTGGTGCTGGGTTTCTGGTTCGTGCTGCAACTGGTCAGCTCGGCGCTCGCCGATCCCGCCCAGGGCGGCGTCGCCTTCGGCGCACACATCGGCGGCTTCGTCGCCGGCATGGTGCTGCTGCCGCTGTTCAAGCACCGCAACGTGCGGCTGTTCGCGCCGCCGCGGCACTGAGCGGCTGCGCGCTTTGGCGTGAGCGGATATAATCGTCGGCGCGTTGTTCGACAAGTCGGCAAACGGAGGCAAACGCATGCGGCAGTACCTCGACCTGATGCGGCACGTGATGCACCACGGGGTGCGCAAGGACGATCGCACCGGCACCGGCACCCTCTCCGTGTTCGGTCACCAGATGCGCTTCGACCTGGCTCAGGGATTCCCCCTGCTCACCACCAAGAAGGTCCACACCCGGTCCATCATCCACGAGCTGCTGTGGTTCCTGCGCGGTGATACCAATATCCGCTACCTGAAGGAAAACGGCGTCAGCATCTGGGACGAATGGGCCGACGCGAACGGCGATCTCGGCCCGGTTTACGGCTCGCAGTGGCGTTCCTGGCCGGCGCCGGACGGCCGGCGCATCGACCAGATCAGCGAGGTGGTGCGCGATATCCGCCAGAATCCGGACTCGCGCCGCCTGATCGTCAGCGCCTGGAACGTCGCCGAGATCGGGCGCATGGCGCTGCCGCCCTGCCACCTGCTGTTCCAGTTCTACGTCGCCCACGGCCGGCTGTCCTGCCAGCTGTATCAGCGCAGTGCCGATATTTTCCTCGGCGTGCCGTTCAATATCGCTTCCTACGCCCTGCTGACCCTGATGATCGCGCAGGTCACCGGCCTCAAACCCGGGGAATTCATCCACACGCTCGGCGACGCCCATCTGTATCTGAACCATCTGGAGCAGGCGCATACCCAACTGGCGCGCGAGCCGCGCCCGCTGCCGTCCATGCGCCTCAATCCCGAAAAGACCGCCCTGTTCGATTTCACTTTCGACGATTTCGAACTGCTGAACTACGACCCGCATCCGGCCATCAAGGCGCCGGTGGCGGTATAAACAGTGAAAAGTGTAAAGTGCAAAGTGAATAGTGTTTTGTCATTCAACTTTTCACTTTTCATTTTTCACTTTTAACTTGCGTTATGCGTGTTTCGCTCATCGCCGCCATGGCGGAAAACCGCGTGATCGGCGTCAACAACGCGCTCCCGTGGCGACTGCCGGCGGATCTGCGGCATTTCCGGCAACTCACCACCGGCCATCATGTGATCATGGGGCGGCGCAATTACGAATCCATCGGCAAACCCCTGCCCGACCGCACCAATATCGTGATCACGCGCAACCCCGGTTACCACGCGCCGGGCTGTCAGGTGAAGCATTCACTCGCGGAGGCGCTGCGGGACATCCAGGACGACCCGGAGATCTTTATCATCGGCGGCGCGGAAATTTATCGTCAAACCATCGGTGACGCCGACCGGATTTATCTGACGCTGGTGCATGCCGACATCCCTGGCGACACCTGGTTTCCGGAGTTCGATGCCAGCGAATGGCACGAGACCAGCCGTACGCGCCACGAGGCGGATGAAAAAAACCCCTATGCTTACAGCTTCGTGACTTACGACAGGAAAAACCGCGAATGAGACGTCTGACAGGCTTGTTGCTGATATTCATTCTGCCCGCCGTGGCCGAGGCCGCCGGCCCGCTGGTGCCGGCGGACAACAACGCTTCGAACCTGGACTTTTCGCTGCGCTTTGCGCGCGCCAAAATGCCGCTCGACTACGCCGGCCGGACCCAGGACGGCACCAGCAGCTGGCTGGGCGTCAGCCTGCGCGAGCAGGTGAGCCGCCGCGTGACCTTGGGCATGTATGGCGGCTATGCCTGGCTCACCCAGACCAACAACCCCGTGACCGCCGGAATCGAGCTGGACGGGTTTCATGCGGGGTTCTCGTTGCACGCCGTTCTGCTGGAGGGTCAGCGCGCCTCCCTGTATGGCACGCTCGATTACGGCTACCAGAAGACGGATCACAAAAGTGATGCCCAGACGGTCGTAATCGATTGGGTGCAACCGCAGGCGCAGCTCGGCGCCACGCTGACGCTGGCGCGGAATTGGCGGCTCTACGGTGGCGGCAACTACGGCAAGATTGACGGCGAGGAACGCGCCACCGGTTCCATCAATCACACGCTGTCGTTCGAGCGCGGCGCGCAGTCAGGAGGATTTCTCGGCCTCGACCTGAACGTGGAAACGGATGGCTATATAGGCATCGAAGCCCGGTCGGGCCTGATGCGCGGCGTGGATATTTATTTCAAACGACGCTTCTGAAAACACAAAAAACAAAAAAGGCGGGCCAAGCCCGCCTTTTTTGTTACGAATCACGGATTACGGCTTACGCGATCTGGGACGAAAGTTCCTGCGCCTGCTTCTTCTGCGCCTCGCTGCCTTCCGCCATCACTTCCTGCAGAATGCTGCGCGCGCCTTCGGCGTCGCCCATGTCGATGTAGGCCTTGGCCAGGTCGAGCTTGGTCGCCGCTTCATCCCACTGCGCCGAGCCCTCGCCATTGCCCGCCGGAGCGGCGGCTGCTTCCAGATCCATCTCGGCTCCCGCGGCAGGCGCCGCCGGTTCCCATTTGATTTCATTTCCAGCGGGCGCGCCCGGCGCTTCTCCGCCGCCGACATCGAAATCAAGCCCGCTGTCCGCCGCACCGCCCAGTTCGAGCGATTCAAGACTGGTCTCTTCCTTGGCCCTGGACGGAGTCTCCGGCATCATCACCGAGAAGTCATCGCCGCCGGCAGCTGTTTTGTTCGACTCCGGTGCAGGTGACTCGATATCAAAATCGAAGTCACCGGCCAGTTCCGTTTTTGCCGTTTCGGTGGAAGCGGCCGGAAAATTAACGCCGGATGGTGCGGTGGCTGCCGGCTTGGTGACAGCCTCGGGCCTGGCCGGAGCCGCGCCCGCCGGAGCTTTGCCCGGAGCGCCGCCACGGAACATCGGGTTGCCCGGATTGAGCTTGCGCCCCATCTCTTCCACTTTGTCCCAGACTTTGCCACCACGCCCGCCTTGTGCGGCGTAGAGTTCCTCGGCGAGCGTTTCGAACGCGGAAACGTCATTGCGCTGGTGATAAATCTCGAGCAGCTTGAGCTTGATCTCCTGGCGGTCCGGGTTCTTGACCATGGCCTCCTTGAGAATCTCCTCGGCCGTTTCGTCGCGTCCGTAGGCCAGGTAAACCTCGGCCTCGGCAATCGGATCGACCTCGTCGGTGTGGATGTTGCCCATGCCGCCCTGGCTGAAATCGCTGAGGAACGAGGTATCGCCACCGGTGGTCGCGGCCGCCGACTGCTGGCCAACGACAGTGCCGGTGGTCGCCGGCGATTCGGTGCTGATGGCGTCGGCCGAGAGAATGCTTTCCTCGAATTCCGCGATGGACTTCTGGCGCCGGCGGAAATAGACCAGCGCGATGCCGCCGCTGAGCAGCACCACGATGCCGATCACGACTGGCACCAGCAGATCGCTCTGCACCGCCTCCAGCACCGTGGCGAGGAAGTCCTTCTCCGGCGGCGGTGCGGGCGGCGCCGGCGTCTTTTTAGGCGCCACGCGCGCGGGCTTGGCCGGCGGCAGCGGCTCGGCCTTGGCCTGAGCCTGCGGCGCAGGTGCCGTAACAGGTTCCGCGGGCTTGGGGGCCGGTTCCGCGGGCTTGGCGGCGGGTTCGACCGGTTTGGCTTCGGCCGGCTTTGGCTGTTGCGCCAGGCTCTGGCTTTCCAGATCGATCAGGCGCGATTCCTTGCTGAGTTGCGAGCGCACCACGCCGACCTTCTCGCTCAGCTCCTTGTTTTCAAGGCGTTTGGATTCAAGGGATTCCTCCAGCGTGGCGGCACGGTCCGCCAGCGCCTGCTGCTCACGCGTGGCCGTTTCCTGGGCGGATTCCTTCTCGGCTACCTTCTGGTCCGGCGTGCTCTTTTCCCGCTGCAGCGTGCTGCGCACGATCTTGAGCAGTTCTTCCTGCCGGTTCTTGTCCACCACGGCCGGAGCCGGTTTCGCCGGCTTGGCCACTTCCTTTGCCGGCACGGGTGCGGGTGCCGGAACGGGCGCTTCCAACGCAGCTTCTGTCGGTTCCGGAACCTTAACGGCACCACTGGCGCTCGCCAGTTTCAGTTTGTATTCCTGCCAGGCGCTGTATTGCGCGCGGAATTCCCGGCGCGCCTCGGAGGTCGTGGTCGCTTCCACTGCCTCGCGTTCGGGCATCTTGAGAATCTTGCCCGCCTTCAGGTTGTTGACGTTGTTGCCGAAAAAAGCGTCCTGGTTGGTGCGGTAGATCGCGAGGATCATCTGCTCGATGCTCACGTCACGATTATCCGCGCGTGCCTGCTCGGCGATGCGCCACAGCGTGTCGCCACGCTGCACGTTGTACTCCGCCATCTGCGCCTGTGCTGGCACGGCTTCCGGCGCTGCCGGCGGCGGCGCTTCCGGTGCGGGTTCTGCAGTCGGTGCCGCTTCCAGTGGTTCAACTTTTGGCGCGCCGGGTTCTTCCGGCGGCACGCCCTGAGCCATCTCAGGCGGTCCCAGCTTCTGCTCTGCCGGCACCGTCTCCGGTGGCGGAACTTGCTGCGCAACTTCTTCCTTGGGAGGTGCTGCTTCGGCTTTGGGTTCTTCGGGTGCTTTCTGTGTTTCCGGGGCGGCGGCGACGGGCGGAATTTCTTCCTTCATCATGTCCATCGGCGGCGCTTCCGCCACCGGTGCGGGTGGCGCCGGCTGCGTCTCGGGCATTGGTGCCGGCGCCGGCGGAGTCACCACGGGTGTTTCGACGGGCGCGGCCTTGCCGGCGATTTTATAAGGCGGGTCGATCAGCGCGGTGTACTCGCGCACCAGACGACCTCCCGGCCATTCGACTTGCAGCAAAAAATGCAGGAAAGGTTCGTCAATCTGCTGATCGGTGCGAAGCTGGAGGAAATGACGGCCATCGGGTCTCTGGTCGACCACGAATTTGACTTGCGACAGAAACGGGAGCCGCTCGACACCGGCGGCTTCGAAATCGGCGCGCGAGGCCAGTGCCACGCTGAGCCCCTTCAGTTCCTTGTCGTTGACGGAAGTGAATTCAATCTCGGCATTGAGCGGTTCGTTCAGAGCGGAGAGAACTTTCAGTTTGCCCAATGCCAGCGCATGACCAACGGCCGGGAACAGCGCCATGATGCCGACCAGCATCCATCGTGAGAACAGCGCTATTCCCCTCCTGTTCCGAAACATCCTGTACACCCCTCTTGTAGTCAACGGGTTTCCTTGTCCAAAGGCCTTATAAGACCGGGAGTTAGGTCAATAAATAGCAATACTTTTTACAAACCTCAACTAACTATAGCGTACAGATGTATTTTTACCAGACATCTGGCGGCCGGCAAACTGCCGTACACCCCTGAATTTGGCTGGAAAATGAGGCTACCCACCCGTTTGGCGGCCACGCGTATGCGAAGTCAGGTTTCGGCCGGTTTTCTGCGCGTGGTCCGCTTTCTTTTTTTATAGTCGCGCTGCCGGCCGACGGCAAATGTGCCGCCAGGCCCGCATTTCAAGCGGTAAAACCGGGAATTTCTGGAGTTACCGGCTCTCCAGCAGGATGCGCAGCATGCGCCGCAGCGGCTCGGCCGCGCCCCACAGGAGCTGGTCGCCGACCGTGAAGGCGCCCAGGTAATCCATGCCCATGTTCAGCTTGCGCAGGCGACCCACCGGCACCGTCAGCGTGCCCGTCACCGCCGCCGGGGTGAGCTCGCGCATGCTCTTGTCGCGGTCGTTCGGCACCACCTTCACCCACGCGTTGTGCGCGGCCAGCATGGCATTGATCTCGTCCATCGGCACGTCGCGCTTGAGCTTGATGGTGAACGCCTGGCTGTGGCAGCGCATGGCGCCGACGCGCACGCAGATGCCGTCGATCGGGATTGGCTGCCCGGAACGACCGAGGATCTTGTTGGTCTCGGCCTGGCCCTTCCATTCCTCTTTCGATTGTCCGCTGTCGAGTTGCTTATCTATATAAGGAATGATCGAGCCGGCGAGAGGAACGCCGAAGAATTCCTTCGGGTACTTGTCACCGCGGATATGATCGGCAACCGCACGGTCGATATCCAGAATCGCCGACGCCGGGTCGTCGAGTTTATCCTTCACGGCCGCATGGATGCTGCCCATCTGTTTCACCAGCTCGCGCATGTTGTTGGCGCCGGCACCGGAGGCGGCCTGGTAGGTCATGGAGGTCATCCACTCGATGAGTCCGGCCTTGAACAACCCGCCGAGCGCCATGAGCATGAGCGACACCGTGCAGTTGCCGCCGATGTAATTCAACACGTCGTTTTTGAGTCCGGCCTTGATGACATCCAAGTTGACCGGATCGAGGATGATGATCGCATCCTTGTCCATGCGCAGGCTCGAAGCCGCGTCGATCCAGTAACCCTTCCAGCCGGCGGCGCGCAGTTTGGGAAATATCTCGGAGGTGTACTCGCCGCCCTGACAGGTGATGATGACGTCCATCGCCTTCAGTTCATTGATGCTCTTCGCGTCCTTGAGCGGCGGCACGTCCTTGCCGATCGCGGGGCCCTTGCCGCCGACGTTCGACGTGGTGAAGAACACCGGCTCGATGAGATCGAAATCCTTCTCCGCCTGCATGCGGCCCATGAGCACCGAACCCACCATGCCGCGCCAACCTACCAGACCTACCCGCTTCATCGTCATATCCTCGTCAAATTATTCGTTAAAGCGCCGCCGCCACGGCGTCGCCCATTTCTTTCGTTCCGGCTTTCTGCGTGCCTACGGTGTGAATGTCGCCCGTACGCAAGCCCTGGTCGAGTACTTTAGACACCGCTTGTTCGATCTTGTCAGCGAGCCTGGGCTCGTTGAGCGTGTAGCGCAGCATCATCGCGGCTGAAAGTATGGTCGCGAGCGGATTGGCCACGCCCTTCCCCGCGATGTCCGGGGCCGAGCCGTGGATCGGCTCGTACATGCCCTTGTTGGCGCTGTCCAGCGAGGCCGACGGCAGCATGCCGATGGAACCCGTGAGCATGGCCGCCTCGTCCGACAGGATATCGCCGAAGATATTGCCGGTCACAATGACGTCGAACTGCTTGGGCGCGCGCACCAGCTGCATCGCGGCGTTGTCCACGTACATGTGCGAAAGCTCGATATCCGGATAATCCTTCGCCACCCGCAGCACCACCTCGCGCCACAAGCCGGAGGTCTCCAACACGTTGGCCTTCTCCACCGAGCAGAGCTTCTTGTGGCGCTTGCGCGCGGCCTCGAACGCCACCCGCGCTACGCGCTCCACCTCGTGCTCGGAGTACACCATGGTGTTGAATCCCTGGCGCTCGCCGTTGGCCAGCGTACGTACCCCGCGCGGCTCGCCGAAATAAATGTCGCCAGTCAGCTCGCGCACGATCAGCAGGTCGAGCCCCGCAACGACCTCGGGCTTCAGTGTCGAGGCCGAGGCCAGCTGCGGATAGAGTATCGCCGGACGCAGGTTGGCGAACAGTTTCAACTCCGCGCGCAGGCCCAGCAGGGCCTTTTCCGGGCGCAACTCGCGCGGCAGCGTATCCCACTGAGTGCCGCCCACGGCGCCGAGCAGCACGGCATCCGCCTGTTTTGCCAGTTTCAGCGTGGCATCCGGCAGCGGATGCTTGTGCATGTCATAGGCGGTGCCGCCCACCGGGGCGGTCTCCATTTCGATCTTGAGGCCGAAACCCCGGCGCAGGCGCTCCAACACCTTGACCGCTTCGGCTACTACTTCCGGCCCAATCCCGTCGCCGGGCAATACCGCAATCTTCTTGGTCATCGTATGTTTCCTATTTGGCGAAAAGCCACGGCGCTTCCTGCCGGCGCCGCGCTTCGTAAGCCCTGATCTCGTCCACATGCTGCAGGGTGAGACCGATGTCATCGAGCCCGTTCAGCAGGCAGTGCTTGCGGAAGGCATCGATATCAAATTTGAACTGCTTGCCCGAGGGTGTTGCGACGGTCTGCGCGGCAAGATTGACGGTCAGACGATAACCCGGCGTGGCTTCAGTCTCGCGGAACAGCTGGTCCACGACAGCACGATCGAGCACGATCGGCAACAATCCGTTCTTGAAACTGTTGTTGTAAAAAATATCGGCGTAGCTCGGCGCGATGATGGCACGGAAGCCGTAGTCCATCAGCGCCCACGGTGCGTGCTCGCGCGAGGAACCGCAGCCGAAGTTGTCACGCGCCAGCAAAACCTGCGCGCCTTGGTAGCGCGACTGGTTCAATACGAAGTCCGGATTGAGGCGGCGCTTGCCGTGGTCCATGCCCGGCTCGCCCGGATCGAGGTAACGCCAGTCGTCGAACAGGGTCGGTCCGAAGCCGGTGCGCTTGATCGATTTCAGGTATTGCTTCGGGATGATCGCGTCCGTGTCCACGTTGGCGCGGTCGAGCGGCATCGCGAGACCATTGAGTTTTTCAAACTTTTGCATCAGTGAAATTCTCGTACGTCCACAAAATGCCCGGCGATCGCCGCGGCCGCGGCCATGGCGGGGCTGACCAGATGCGTGCGCCCGCCGGCGCCCTGGCGGCCTTCAAAATTGCGGTTCGAGGTCGAAGCGCAGCGCTCGCCCGGTTCGAGCCGGTCGGCGTTCATGGCGAGGCACATGGAACAGCCCGGCTCGCGCCACTCGAATCCTGCATCGCGGAAAATTTTATCCAGGCCTTCCTTCTCGGCCTGCGTCTTCACCAGGCCTGAGCCCGGCACCACCATCGCGAGCTTGATGTTGTGCGCCACTTTCTTTCCTTTCACCACATTTGCCGCAGCGCGCAAATCCTCGATGCGCGAGTTGGTGCACGAACCGATGAAAATCTTGTCGAGCGTAATGGCGTGCATCGGCGTGCCCGGCTGGAGACCCATGTACTTGAGCGCCTGTTGCATGCTGCCACGCTTGACGGTGTCGGACTCTTTCTCCGGATCGGGCACGGCGCCGTCCACCGGCACCACCATCTCGGGCGAGGTGCCCCAGGTCACCTGTGGCTTGATGTCGGCGGCATTGAGCACGACTTCCTTATCGAACTTCGCGTCCGGATCGCTGTGCAGTTCACGCCAAGCTTTCGCTGCCTGTTCCCACATCGCACCCTTGGGCGCGTAGGGCCGGCCGCGGAAATATTCGACGGTCTTGTCATCCACCGCGATCATTCCGGCGCGCGCACCAGCCTCGATGGCCATGTTGCACACCGTCATGCGGCCCTCGACCGAAAGCTGTCCGATGGCTTCACCGGCGAATTCGATGGCGTGGCCGGTGCCGCCGGCGGTGCCGATCCTGCCGATGATCGCGAGCACGATGTCCTTGGCGGTGATGCCGGGCGGAAGCTTGCCCTCGACCCGTACGCGCATGTTTTTCGCCTTCTTCAAAATCAGGCATTGCGTGGCGAGCACATGCTCCACCTCGGAGGTGCCGATGCCGAAGGCAAGCGCGCCGAAGGCGCCGTGGGTCGAGGTGTGTGAATCGCCGCACACCACGGTCATGCCCGGCAGGGTCGCGCCCTGCTCCGGACCGATCACATGCACGATCCCCTGGCGGGCGTCGTGCATGCCGAATTCGGTGATGCCGTAATCGTGGCAGTTCTGGTCAAGGGTCTCGACTTGCAGGCGCGACACCGGGTCGGCGATGCCACTGGCGCGGTCCGTGGTCGGGACGTTGTGATCCGCGGTGGCGAGATTGGCATCGATGCGCCAGACCTTGCGTGAGGCCAGGCGAAGGCCCTCAAACGCCTGCGGACTGGTCACTTCGTGAACCAGGTGGCGATCGATATAGATGAGCGCGGTGCCGTCATCGTTATGACGCACCACATGCGCATCCCAAAGCTTGTCGTAGAGAGTCTTTCCGGCCATGGCAGCCAACAAGGGTGAAGAATTGGGCAAATTCTAGGCGCGGGGAACTAATAACACAAATTCATGTTTATCATGTAATATATTCTATTAAGTTATGGATATATCCGCCTTGCAAGCCTTCCTAGCCGTGGCCGAATCCGGGTCGTTTTCCCGCGCGGCTGAACGCATTTACCTGACCCAGCCCGCCATCAGCAAGCGCATTGCCGCGCTGGAAAAGGAGATCGGGGCACGCCTGTTCGACCGCATCGGCCGCGGCATTCACCTGACCCCTGCCGGGGAAGCGCTGCTGGGCCGGGCCCGCAACGTGCTGAAGGAGCTGGAGGACGTCAAACGCGGCATTACCAATCTTTCCGGCAACATTTCCGGCGAACTCCTGCTGGCCACCAGCCACCATATCGGCCTGCACCGGCTACCGGGGCTGCTCAAGCGTTTTCACGAAACCTATACGCAGGTGCACCTGAATCTGCAGTTCATGGACTCGGAAAAGGCCTGCCAGGGTGTAGCCCGCGGCGATCTGGAGCTGGCCGTGGTCACCCTGCCGCCCGAAACCGCCGCGCCCCTGAAAACCGAGAAAATCTGGGACGATCCGCTGGATATCGTGGTCAGCCCCGGGCATCCGTTGGCGCGGGAATTGCACGTTACTTTGAACAGATTGCTGGATTACCCGGCCATTCTGCCGGGTCCCGGGACTTATACCCGGGAGATCATCCTGAATGCCTTCGGCCGCCTGCGCGACCGGATTCAGGTCGGGATGGCCACCAATTATCTGGAAGTGCTGAAAATGCTGGCGACGATCGGTCTCGGGTGGAGTGCGCTTCCACGGACTATGATTGATGCAGGGCTGAACGTGGTCCGGATTGAAAAGGTGGAGATACGGCGTGAACTGGGCATTGTTACCCATGAGAAACGCACTCTCTCCAACGCCGGTCAGGCGATGATACGAATAATTCGGGAAAACAAAACAAAATGAATTTTAAAGAGTTGCTGGAACAGCTGGAAGAACACCTGGGCTTTCACCAGTTCCCGGTGAATCCGGCCGCGACCAACATCAAGGACGTGTTCGAGGGCACCCCGCTGCACCACGACCTGATGACGCGCCTGGTGCGCGCGATTTATGTCTCAAATGCCTGCCGCGTCCTGACCGATCCGGTGAAGCTGGACAAAACCTTTCAGGCGCTCACGCCGATCCGCCAGGAGATCCTGCGCGCCGCGCGCACCGACGTGGACCTCTACCGCGTGCTCGACGAGCTCGGCGCCGCGCTGAATCAGATCTTCGCCGAGAGCATGGTAGCGAAGAAAATGGCCGGGCCCGTGGTACGACGCACCGCCGAAATCATCCCGCTCTCCGCCTACCGCCACCTGCGCAAGCTCAAGACCTCGGCTTAGAAATCTCCAATTCCGTTCGTACTGAGCTTGTCGAAGTACGAACGGACTCACAACAAATTTTCAACTTTTTCATGTAGGTTGGGGTGAGCGAAGCGAACCCCAACCTACATGATTGCGATATTCACGCCTTCGGTTTGATAAACAACCACGCAACCAGAAACGCCGCGCCCGCGGCTCCAGCCGCGATGTTGAAACTCACCGTCGGGCCCAGCGTGGCCCAGGCGTGACCGCTGTACAAGCTCCCCACCGCCCCGCCGATCCCGAAGCTGAGACTGCCATAAATCGCCTGACCGCGATGCTGATGTCTGCCCGTGAAAAACCGGTGTACCAGCTGCATGGCCGTGGCGTGAAAACTGCCGAACGTGGCCGCGTGCAGCGCCTGCGCCAGCGCCAGCACTAGAATATTCTCCGGATAATGGCCGATGAGCAGCCAGCGTATTGCCGCGAGCAGGAAACTGGCAACCAGCACCGCGCGCAGCGATACGCGCGTCAACAGGCGCTGCATCAGCAGGAACACGCCGATCTCGCACACCACGGCGAAGGCCCACAACATCCCGATCACGGTCTTGGAGTAGCCGTAGCCTTCGAGATAAATGGAATAAAAGGTGTAGTACGGCCCGTGACTGATCTGCATCAGCAAACAGGCCAGCAGGAACGCGAACACCTCGGGTCGCAGTAATGCCTCGCGAAACCGCCCGGCGTGCTCCACCGCGCCTTTCATTTCCGACTCCGGCAGCGTCAGGCTGAACAGCCAGATGCCGAACATCAGCGACAACAGTGACGGCAACACCCACCACGGGCCGTGGACGTCGATCACCGGACCCAGCAGCAGCACCGACACGATGAAGCCGATCGAACCCCACAGGCGCACGCGCCCGTAGGCGCCCGGCTGCGTTGCCGTATGCCGCATGACGAATACTTCGAGCAGCGGCAGCGAGGCGTGCCAGAAAAAACTGAACAGCAGCATGACCGCGGCCAGCCACCAGAACGACGCGCCGAAAAAGACGCCGCCGAAGGCCACGACCGTAAGCAGCGACGCCAGCCGCACCACCGCCATGCGCTGCTCGCGATGATCCGCGATCCAGCCCCACACCACCGGCGCCACGATGCGCGAGAACATGAGAATGGCGACGAGGTTGCCGATGTCCACCGGCGCGAAACCGGCGGACTGGAGATACAGGCTCCAGTACGGCACCAGCACGCCGAGCGTGGCAAAATAGAAAAAATAAAAACCGGAGAGGCGCCAGTAAGGCATGGAATTACGATCCAAGGTCAGAGCACTTGAAATCGAAAGGCAATTTTACTTCTTAACTACTCTGATGCCTTGATCACAATACATAGTTTGGATGTCAATGTTTTATTGGGGCTCCAGGAATAAAAAAAGGCGCCAAATTAAAATAGACGCTGCTAGCTCCTCCGATGTCTTCTTTCCTTAGCCCCAGATCCACGCCCCGGTAAATATCAGCCATGGCGAGCTTCGGATACAACCGGTGCAACACTTTGATATCTTCATCAAATGCGTCAGCAAAGTCGACTTTGGTTGCAGTAACGGTAGCCGCAAGCTTATTGGTTACAGTAAAAATGAATGAGCCGATATACGTCGCTTTTCCGGGCTCAATTTTGAACTTAATGCTAAAAGGGGTTGTTTGGCTGAGATGTGCCACTCCACTTTGAACAGCCCAACCATATATTTCGTAATTACCTGGAATTAACTCAGTAACTTGTAATTTACCCCCTACATCAGGAAAGTCATAGCGTGTGGAGAATAAGGAAACAGCATTACTTGAGCCTGCTTCAAAGTAGCCTTTCTCATTATTGTTCAATCCCTTGAAATAAACTCTATAGCCAGAGACAGGGCCAAGATATTTTACAGATCCGATTAGCAGGCCGGATTTCGAATCCGGTGACAAAGAAAAATCTTTCGAAACATCTGAAGTAGCGCAACCCACCAAGATCAAACATATAGCTGCGACCAGCATAATATTTGATTTCATGAAAGCTGTGGTGATGGTTGAATGTGTAGCGGCTGCCCAACGAGCGCGAAATTTCATGGTATTTTTTTCCTAAAGCCAATGGGGCCAAGCACAATTTAATTTCCCGATTTGCCATCAGCTGCGTCAAGAAATATTCTTCGAGCAGCCCATAATTAACCAGCGTCAGACGCTACCAGGGATCACCGGCACGGGGCTTTTGACGTCGGCGTTCTGCGCGCGGTGGCGCAGCGCGTGGTCCATCAGCACGATCGCCAGCATGGCCTCGGCGATCGGCGTGGCGCGGATGCCGACGCAGGGATCGTGGCGCCCGGTGGTAGCGACCTCGACGGCCTCACCTTTCACGTTCACGGTGCGGCCGGGCTGCGGGATACTGGAGGTCGGCTTGAGGGCGATACTGACCGTGATGTCCTGACCGGTGGAGATGCCGCCGAGCGTGCCGCCGGCGTTGTTGGACAGAAAACCCTTGGGCGTGATCTCGTCGCGGTGCTCGGTGCCCTTCTGCGCTACCGACCGGAAGCCGGCGCCGATCTCGACGCCCTTCACGGCATTGATGTTCATCATGGCGTAGGCGATGTCGGCATCGAGGCGGTCGAACACCGGCTCACCCAGCCCCACTGGCACATTCGAGGCGACGACGTTCACGCGCGCGCCAATTGAGTCGCGAGCGGCGCGGATGTCGTCCATGTATTTTTCCAACTCCGCAATCCTGGCGGCATCCGGGGAGAAGAAGTCGTTGTTCTCGACCTCGTTCCAGTCCTTCAGCTCCAGCACGATCGGCCCGAGCTGCGCGAGGTAGCCGCGGATCACGGTGCCGTATTTTTCCTTGAGCCACTTCTTGGCGATGGCCCCGGCGGCCACGCGCATCGCCGTCTCGCGCGCCGACGAGCGCCCGCCGCCGCGATAGTCGCGCAGGCCGTATTTCTGCTGGTAGGTGTAGTCGGCATGGCCCGGCCGGAAGCGGTCCAGGATCTTGGAATAATCCTGCGAGCGCTGGTCGGTGTTCTGGATCAGCAGGCCGATGGGCGTGCCGGTGGTCTTACCCTCGAACACGCCCGAGAGAATTTTCACTTCGTCGGATTCGCGCCGCTGGGTGGTGTGGCGCGACTTGCCGGGCTTGCGCCGATCAAGGTCGGGCTGGATGTCGGCCTCGCTGAGCGTCATGCCCGGCGGGCAACCATCAATAATCGCGACATAGGCCGCCCCGTGGGATTCACCCGCGGTGGTGACGGTGAAGAGCTTGCCGATGGAATTTCCGGACATAGTGCGATGTTACCGGCAAATAAGCGAAGTCACAAACCGTCAACCCGGCAGGCCTTGCTTGTTCACGGCGTTGAGCGTCGCGAACAGATTATAGATTGGCAGTCGCTCCTTCCACTTGTTCACCAGCGGCATGAACGGCAGGTCGCGGTCTCCGCCGAAGGCGTGCCGGCCCTGCATGACCTCGGCGTGCAGCTGCTTGAGATCGCCCGTCAACTGCTCGTACACCGGCAACAGATCGGAGAACACGGAATCCTCGGGATCGCCCTCGTCCTGCGCGCACATCAGCACCTCTTCCATCTCGAAGATCAGCTGGTCCACCAGGTCCAGGAATTCGTCGCGCGTTTTCGGTGTCATGACTGTTACGGTTTCTTCGCCTCCGCCAGTACCCAGGCAATGCCCACCCCGGCCATGAAAGAGGATTTTTTCTTCACCAGCGGGCTGTCCTCGAAGGCCGCGCCGGAAAGGCGATCATAACGCGCGAACGCCCCGACCCAGAAATCCGGGAAGCGCCGGCTGGCGGTGAAGGTCAGGCGGCTGCCGCTGTAACCGCCCGGCGCGTCGTAGGCCGGGCGCACGGCGGTGGCGAAAGCCGGCGCGACTTCATAATAGTAATCGTGATACTGCTCCGAGGCGTACAGCGGGCCGACCGCGATGCCGCCACCCCAGCCATTGTTGTTACGCAGGCGGTAATTGAGGCTGGGCGCGAACACCCAGCCGATGCCTTCTGCATGCGTGAGATCGGTCGCGATGACCGTACGCAGGGGCAGCTCCAGCTGCCACGCACGGTCGTCCGTCAGATAAATCTCCAGTGAGGGGCCTACCTCCACGGTCGGGTCGATGTCCGGCATGTCGCGTCGGGCCGCGTTGTCATCGCTGCGGGCCGGCGGGCCGGCCGCGGCGCTCAGCTCCAGCCGGACGCGCTCCGAGCTGAACAGCTTGCCGTGCGCGCCCTCGCGGTCGATCTGAAAAATCTCGCCCCGGTACTGCACGTAGGGCAGGGGCAGAAGATAACCGCTCTGTTCATCCGAGCCCCGGTAGTCGGGGATGCTCAAACCGGCCAGGCCCAGCCCCAGCTCCCAACGCGGCAAGTCGGCGGCACGCGCGGCGGACACGAGCAGGCAAGCCGCCATGAATGAAGGAATAAGTATTTGGCGCATCGGCATTCCTAATATATTCTTGGGTACATGGTAATCGGGCCCTCTTCCTGAAGCCATCCGCTCCATGCGACGACATTTCGCCATCCGCCCGGCGTCATTCATGACGGGTTTCTATTCCTTTATAAGACTTCTCCTTGCCGTCCTTTTTGTCCTGCCGCTCTGGACCGGCGCGGTGGCGGCCACCGCCACCGCGAAAAACAGCGTCAGCGCCGCCGGGCCGGCGGTACGCAACACCAAGGGTCTGCTGTGGAAAATCGAATCCCCGGGCGCCGCGGCCAATTATCTGTTCGGCACCATCCACTCCGATGACCCGCGCATTACCGCACTCCCCGACGCCGTCACCCGCACGCTGGACGCCTCCACTCGCTTCGTCATGGAAGCGATCATCGACGGCGAAAGCCTGATGCGCATGGCCGAGGTCATGTTCTTCAACGATGAGCGCACCCTGGAGCAGGTCGTCGGCCGGAAACTCTACGCGGAATCGGTAAAGGCATTGAGCGCGCGTGGCATGCCGACACTGGGTGTCGAGAAACAAAAACCCTGGGCGGTAATGATGGCGCTGTCCATGCCGCCGCCCCGGACCGGCGAATTCCTCGATCTCGTGTTGCAGGCGCGCGCCGCGCAACAGAACAAACCCGTGTCCGGGCTGGAAACCGTCGCCGAGCAGCTGGCGATATTCGACGAGCTGCCCCTGCGCGACCAGGTGGCGCTGCTGGAAGACACCGTGCGCCTGCAGCCGGAGCTCGACCGGGAATTCGAGGCGCTGCACAAGGCCTGGCTCGCGCGTGACCTGGCCGCGATCATCGCGATCAGCGAAAAGCACAAGCCGACCGATGAACGCCTGTACCAAGAGGGCATGGACCGGTTGATCGTCCAGCGCAACCGGCGCATGGCTGAGCGCATGACGCCGATGCTCAAACAGGGCGGCGCCTTCATCGCCGTGGGGGCGGCGCATCTGCCGGGTGAAACCGGCCTGTTGCAGCTGATCGAGAAGGCCGGGTATCGTGTCACCGCGATCTATTAATACTGAAGAATAAACAAAGGAGACAGACATCTCTTCCAAAAAAACGAAAAACCGCAGGAAACCGCGCCGGAAAAAACCCGCCCGGCGTCCCACGATCATGTCCTGGACGCGCAAGTCGGACGAGAATCTGCTCGACACCCGGCTGTGCGACCTCGGCCTCACGCTCGAAGGTGGCAAGATGCAGAAAGAGGTCGAGCTGCTGTGGCGCGAGCTCGTCAACCGCGGTTTCGCCTTCCGCCCGCACGTGTGGCTGTCGGACTGCTGGTTCTGTCCGGACGGCGTGCCCGGCTTCGCCATCCCGTTCTACCTCGTGCACCCGCGGCTGATGCGCCTGGAAAAGGCTCAGATGCTCGAATTCGACGGCAACACCTCGGAATCGCGCATGAAGCTGCTGCGCCACGAGACCGCGCACGCGCTGGCCAACGCCTACCGCCTGCACCTGAAACAGAGCTGGCGCCGCCGCTTCGGTCGCCACAGCAAAATCTATCCCGAGAGCTACCTGCCGCGGCCTTACAGCCGTAATTACGTGCTGCACCTCGACAACTGGTACGCACAGAGCCACCCGGCCGAGGACTGGGCCGAGACCTTCTCGGTGTGGCTCGACCCCAATTCACGCTGGCGCGAGCGCTATCGCGACTGGCCGGCGCTCAAGAAACTCAATTACGTGGATGCGCTGATGAAGGAAATCGTCGGCCACGCGCCGCCGGTGCGCACCAAGAAACAGGTGGATTCGCTCAACACTCTGCGCATCACCCTGCGCGAATATTTCGCCGAGAAGCAGACACGCCTGCAACAGGACCTGCCGTACTTTCACGAAGAGCAGCTGCGCCAGATCTTTCCCGCCTCGGTCAGCCACAAGAACGAGCGCGCGGCGCATTTCATACGCCGGCTGCGCCGCGAGGCCATCAACACCGTCGCCCGCTGGACCTCCGAGTCCCGCTACCGCATCAACCTGACCATCGAGGACATGATCCATCGCTGTGAGGAGATGAACCTGCACGCCGCGCGCGACAAGGACGAAACCAAGATCGCGCTCATTTCCTCGCTCGTCATGCTCTACATGGGCTCGCTGCGCAGCGGCATGTCGCGCCTCGCCATATGAACATATTTCTCAATCCCTCTCCCCTCCGGGGGCGAGGCGGAAACGGGAAAAGGTCCGGTGGACCTTTTCCCCGCCGAGCGGGTGCGCCCGATTCTGGCGCACCCCGGGCGAGAAGAGGTAGGGAGAGGGGCGCAATACCGCGCTATGGCACAACCTCTCACCCTCTCCCCCGCCCTCTCCCTCAAGGGAGAGGGGGTTATGAGGCAAAATCATGAAAAAGCTGCGCGTCATGCTGGTGGTGCACTACACGCTGGTGCCGCCGGACGACCTGCACGACAAGAACGACCCGCGGATGGAGAAGTTCCGCACCGAGTACGACGTCAAGACCGCGCTGCTGAACATCGGCCATGAAGTCCAGGTCGTGGGCGTCTACGACGACCTGGCGCCGATCCGCAAGGTCATCGAGGAATGGAAACCGCACATCGCCTTCAACCTGCTGGAGGACTTCGCCGGCAACAGCGCCTTCGATTACTACGTCGTCAGCTATTTCAAGATGATGCGCATCCCGCACACCGGCTGCAATCCGCGCGGCCTGCTGCTGGCGCGCGACAAGGCGCTGACCAAGATGATCCTCACCTATCACCGCATCAGCGTGCCGGACTTCGACGTGTTTCCGCTGCGCAAGAAAATCAGCAAACGCCGCAAGTTCACCTGGCCGCTGATCGTCAAATCGCTGACGGAGGAAGGCTCGGTTGGCATCGCCAAGGCCTCGTACGTGGAAAATGAAACCCAGTTGCGCGAGCGTGTCGCGCTGATTCACGAAAAGCTCAACGGCGACGCCATCGCCGAGCAGTTCATCGAAGGGCGCGAGTTCTACGTCACCGTGCTGGGCAACACCAAGCTCGAAGTGCTGCCGATCCGCGAGCTGGTGTTCGGCAACGCCGAACCGGGCACACCGCACATGGCGACCTACAAGGTGAAATGGGACGACAAGTACCGCGAGCGCTGGGGCATCGAATACCAGTTCGCGCGCAACCTGCCGAACGGCACGGAAGAGCGCATCAGCAACCTGTGCAAGCGTGTGTATCACCTGCTTGACATGGACGGCTACGGCCGCATCGACCTGCGCATGGCAGCGGACGGCGAGCTGTACGTGCTGGAGGCGAACCCCAATCCCGGCATCGCGCGCGACGAGGACTGCACCCTGTCCGCCATCAAGTCCGGATTGAGTTACGAAGACTTCATCCAGCGCATCCTCCACTTGGGGCTGACGGCGCGCTCCATCGAGTAACCCCGACGGGATATTCCGACCCCCAGGTCGGGATACGCCACGCATGAATGGCCTGCCTCTTGCACCCTTGAAACCCTGAACTTTTGTACCCATATTGTTGACTAATTCAGTAAGGAATTGGTAAAAGGGAGTTGGTTAATCCTGAAACAGAACGCGGGCCGCAAGGCCCGGATCTTGTAAAACGGAGGTAATCGTTATGGCAGAACTCATCAATGGCTTCCCCTCTGACGGCATCGTCACGATCAACCGCGTGCTGCTCAAACCCCAGTACACGGTGGACGACCTGCAGGAACGTGTCGCGGTACTGTGCGAGAACGTGAAGACCTACCACTCCGACACCGGCTTCGTCGGCGGTTTCGTGGCGCTCAACAGCGGCGCCATTTCCAACGAAGGCTCGACCATCGGGCAGGCGGTGAAAAGTCCGCTCAAGGACAAGGAGGCGCTGATCGTGACGTTCTGGCGTTCCTTCGAGGAACATGAACAGTCGCACCGCAGCGACACCTTCCAGCCGCTGTTCAAGCAGGTGCTGGAGTTGTGCGAGAACGGCAACGAGGAAATCGCCTACTCCATGCTCTGGTCCGGCCGTGCCTACTCCCCCGAGGAGGCTAAAGAGGCGCGCAAGGCCAAGGCCAAGTACGGCAGCAAGGCGGCGTAACGGGCCGCCGGTTTCATCCGTTGGTTGTTCGACAACCCCGCCGAGAGGCGGGGTTGTTGTTTGGGGGATGTCATTCCCGCGAAAGCGGGAATCCAACCCATCCGTCATGCCGGCGGAAGCCGGCATCCAGTTCTTTATTCAGTCGCGCGCAAAGCGCGCGAACCATTTAATGCCTGGACCCCGGTTTTCGCCGCGGTGACAGAGAGCTTGCAAAGAGGTTGATGAAAGCAATTCCCCAGGCTTTCCGGTAAACTCCCGAAGCTCTTATAGAGCCAGAACCTGAAGAAGAATGCCCCAACGTCCCTACGTCGTTCCCGACAGCGCCCGACGCGAACGCCTGTCCCGGCTCGAGAGCCTCCTCCAGGAGCGAATCCTGATCCTGGACGGTGCCATGGGCACCATGATCCAGCGCTACAAGCTGGGCGAAAAAGATTATCGCGGCGAACGCTTCGCGGGCTGGGCGCACGAGCTGAAGGGCAACAACGACCTGCTCACGCTGACGCAGCCGAAGATCATCCGCGACATCCACGCCGCCTATCTCGACGCCGGCGCCGACATCCTCGAAACCAACACCTTCAACTCGCAGTCCATCTCCATGGCGGACTACAAGATGGAGGAGCTGGCTTATGAACTGAACCGCGAGGGCGCGCGTCTGGCGCGCGCCGTGGCCGACGAATTCGAGAAGAAGAATCCGCTCAAGCCGCGCTTCGTCGCCGGCGTGCTCGGCCCGACCAACCGTACCGCCTCGCTGTCGCCGGACGTGAACAACCCGGGCTTTCGCAACGTCACGTTCGATCAACTGGTCGCGGCCTATACCGACTCGCTGCGCGGGCTGATCGACGGCGGCTCCGACATCATCCTGGTCGAAACCATTTTCGACACGCTGAACGCCAAGGCCGCGCTATTCGCCGTCGATCAGTACTTCGATAACCACGGCCTGCGTCTGCCGATCATGATTTCCGGTACGATCACGGATGCCTCGGGCCGCACCCTCTCCGGCCAGACGACCGAGGCGTTCTGGAATTCGCTGTCCCATGCCAATCCGCTCAGTATCGGTCTCAACTGCGCGCTCGGTGTGACCCAATTGCGCCAGTACGTGGAAGAGATGGCGCGCGTCGCCAGCGTGCACGTGTCGAGCCATCCCAACGCCGGCCTGCCGAACGAGTTCGGCGGTTACGATGAATCGCCCGAGTTCATGGCCAGGCACGTCCGCGAGTGGGCGGAGTCGAGCTTCCTCAACATCGTCGGCGGCTGCTGCGGCACCACGCCGCCGCACATCGCCGCCATCGCCAGGGCCGTGGACGACGTCCGCCCGCGCTCGCTGCCGAAAATCGAGCCGGCTTGCCGGCTGTCCGGCCTGGAGCCGCTTAATATCACGGACGACTCCATGTTCGTGAACGTCGGCGAACGCACCAACGTCACCGGTTCGGCGGCATTCAAGAAGCTCGTCCTCAACAACGAATACGACAAGGCGCTCGACGTGGCGCGCCAGCAGGTCGAGAACGGCGCGCAGGTAATCGACATCAACATGGACGAGGCCATGCTCGACGGCGAGGCCGCCATGGGCACCTTCCTGAACCTGATCGCCTCGGAGCCGGCGATATCGCGCGTGCCCGTGATGATCGACTCCTCGAAGTGGAGCGTGATCGAGACCGGCCTCAAGCGCACCCAGGGCAAACCGATCGTCAATTCGATTTCGCTCAAGGAAGGCGAGGAAAAATTCATCGAGCACGCACGCGCCTGCCGCCGCTACGGCGCGGCCGTAGTGGTGATGGCCTTCGACGAATCCGGTCAGGCCGACACGCTCAAGCGCAAGCAGGAAATCTGCGCGCGCTCGTACAAGCTGCTCACGGAAAAGGTCGGTTTCCCGGCCGAAGACATCATCTTCGACCCGAACATCTTCGCGATCGCCACCGGCATCGAGGAGCACAGCAACTACGCGGTGGATTTCATCGATGCCACGCGCTGGATCAAGCAACATCTGCCGCATGCGCTGATCTCGGGCGGCGTGTCCAACGTGTCGTTCTCGTTCCGCGGCAACAATCCGGTGCGCGAGGCCATTCACTCGGTGTTTCTCTATCACGCCATCCAGGCCGGCATGGACATGGGCATCGTCAACGCCGGCGCGCTGGCGGTGTACGAAGACATCCCGGCCGAACTTCGCGAGCGCGTTGAAGACGTGGTGCTCAACCGTCGCGCTGACGCCGCCGAACGGCTGATCGAGATCGCCCCGAAATACGCCGGCAAGGGCGAAGCGGCCAAGGGCCCGGACCTGGCGTGGCGCGAAAAGCCGGTGGCCGATCGCATCAGCCACGCGCTGGTGCACGGCATCGACGAATTCATTGAACGGGACACGGAAGAAGCGCGCAAGCAGTTCGCGCGCCCGATCGAAGTGATCGAAGGCCCGCTGATGGCCGGCATGAACGTGGTCGGCGACCTGTTCGGCGCCGGCAAGATGTTCCTGCCGCAGGTGGTGAAGAGCGCGCGCGTCATGAAAAAAGCGGTGGCGCATCTGATCCCGTACATCGAGGCCGAGAAGTCCGCCGACGCCAAACCCAAGGGCAAGATCCTGATGGCGACCGTCAAGGGCGACGTGCACGACATCGGCAAGAACATCGTCGGCGTGGTGCTGGCCTGCAACAACTACGAGGTCGTCGACCTCGGCGTGATGGTGCCGGCCACGAAAATCCTGGAAGAGGCGAAGAAGCACAACGCCGATATCATCGGCCTGTCCGGCCTGATCACCCCGTCGCTGGACGAAATGAGCCACGTCGCGAAGGAGATGCAGCGCCAGGACTTCAAGGTGCCGCTGTTGATCGGCGGCGCTACCACCTCGCGCGTGCACACGGCGGTGAAGATCGCGCCCGGCTACGAAGAACCGGTGGTGTGGGTCAAGGACGCCTCGCGTGCCGTGGGCGTGGCGAGCAGCCTGCTGTCCGACACGCTGCGCGCCGGTTTCCTCGCCAAGCACCAGGCCGAGTACGACGAGGTACGGGCCCGCCATGCCGGCAAGAAGCAGAACGTGCGCATGCTGACGCTCGCCGAAGCCCGTGCCAACAAGGTGAAGATCGACTGGGCCGCGTCGTCCCCACCTGCCCCTGGCCGGCTTGGTGTGCAAACCCTCAAGAACTACCCACTCGATGAACTCGTGCGCTACATCGACTGGACGCCGTTCTTCATTACCTGGGAACTGCACGGCAAGTACCCGGCGATCCTCAGCGACGAGAAGGTCGGCAAGGAAGCCAGCAAGCTCTACACCGACGCGCAGGCGATGCTGAAGCGCGTGATCGCCGATCGCGCGTTCGCCGCCAACGGCGTGATCGGCCTGTTCCCGGCCAACAGCATCCACGACGACGACATCGAGGTGTACACGGACGAGACGCGCACGGCACTGCGGACCACCCTGCACACGCTGCGGCAGCAGGACGAGAAGCCGCCCGGCAAACCGAACCGTGCGCTCGCCGACTTCATGGCACCGAAGGGTTCCGGCAGGAAGGACTATATCGGCGCGTTCGCGGTGTGCATCACTGGCGCGGACGAACTGGCGAAAAAGTACGAGGCGAAGCACGACGACTACAACGCGATCCTGGTGAAGGCGCTGGCCGACCGTCTGGCCGAGGCCTTTGCCGAGCGCCTGCACGAGCGCGTGCGCAAGGAGTTCTGGGGTTACGCCGGCGGCGAGGCACTCGACAACGACGCGCTGATCCGCGAAGAGTACGCCGGCATCCGCCCCGCGCCCGGCTACCCGGCCTGCCCGGACCACACCGAGAAGGAACTGTTGTTCAAACTGATCGACGCCACCGCCAACGCCGGCATCAAGCTCACCGAAAGCTTCGCCATGTGGCCGGCGGCGGCGGTCAGCGGTTTCTACTTCTCGCACCCGCAGTCACAATACTTCGCCGTCGGCAAGCTGGCGAAGGACCAGGTCGAGGACTATGCGCGCCGCAAAGGGATGGCGCTCGGCACCGTCGAACGCTGGCTGTCGCCGAATCTCGGCTACGAACCGCAGGAATAACCCCACGCCGTGATTCACGCGCCGACACTGCATTTTCCGGTGCCGGCGCCGGTTGCAATTTGATCTTTCGCAAGTCCTCCCGGCGCGAGGAGTGCTAGGGTAATACGCTGTATTCTTTCCACTGAAGCCATGCTGTAGCTGGACCGGATACCTGTGTCATCGCAAGCCATCGCTTGCTGAATAGCGGGGGTGATTTCTGTGAGTCTGCCACAATGGCTATCCCTGGATCGCTTCATGCGCCCGCACGGCATTGCCTGGTTCGTGCTCGCGGTCACGCTGCTGCTTTCGACCCTGCTCGCCTGGAACATCCAGCGCAATATCGATCTTCAGGAACGCCGACGCTTTGACGACGCGGTGTTGCAAACCCTGACGGCGATCGAGCAGCGCATGGCAGCCTACGCCGACACCCTGGGCGGCGTCAGCGCCCTGTTTTATGCCAGCGAGCACGTCACCCGGCGCGAGTTCCAGACCTACGTCAACACCCTGCGCGTCCCGGAACGCTATCCCGGCATGCAAAGCCTGGGTTTCATCCGCCGCGTGCAGGAGTTCGAGAAACAGACTCTCGCGCAACAGATCCTCGAAGAACACCGCAACAATCCCTGCGGCTATCCCGACTTCCCGATATTCCCGGCGCGCACCAGCACCGAGTACTTTCTGGTGGTGTTCGTCGAACCGATTGCCCAGAATCGCGCACTTTTCGGCCGCGATGCGTTGACCGAGCCGGCCTGCCGTGCCCCCATGGAACGGGCGCGCGACACCGGTGAAATGTCGGCCAGCGAGCGCATCATGCTCAGGCACGGAAACATGGACAAACCCGGCTTCGTGCTGATGCTGCCGCTGTACGAACCGGGCGCCGCGCTCCACAACATGGAGAAACGGCGCCGCGCGCTCATCGGCTACGTGTTCGGCAACTTTCTCGTTAACGACCTGTTCCAGGGCATCTTCGGCAAGCGCGTGGTGTCCAATCTCGGCATCGATCTGGAAGTATTCGACGGCCGCCAGCTCACGCGCGAGCAACTGCTATACGACGATGACACGGTGCTGCACAGCGGCGAGGCAGAGCCCTCCAGCCCGTACCATCAAGTGGCCGAGATCAACGTCGGCGGACGCGTCTGGAGCCTGTCGTTCACGGCGTTGCCGGCATTTCACGACAAATTCAGCAGCAAACTTCCGATGTTGTTCTTCATCGCCGGTTCCCTGCTGAGTTTCCTGCTCTACCGTGTGATCCTGACGCGCGCCGTCCACGCCAGCGAGCGGCGCCAGTACACCGAGATGCTGGAACGCCAGGCACGGCATGACTCGCTCACCAACCTTCCCAATCGCAGCTTCCTGCTCGAACAACTCAAGGAGAAGCTGCAGAAGAACCCCGGCAACCCGGGGAACATGGCCTTGCTGCTGATCGATCTCAACGGCTTCAAGGAAATCAACGATACCCTCGGGCATCAGAGCGGCGACACGCTGTTGCAGCAGATCGGCCCGCGCCTGCAGAAACTGCTGCGCCCGACCGACGCGCTGTCGCGGCTCGGCGGCGACGAGTTCGGACTGATGCTCACGCCGCTGCGCGGAGTGGAAGAAGCGGAGATCTGGGCCAAGCGGGTGATCGATGAAATCCACAGGCCGTTCGAACTGGACGGCATCACGGTGCAGATCGACGCCAGTGTCGGCATTGCCCTGCATCCGCTGCATGGCGCGGACGGCAGCACGCTCATGCGCTGCGCCGACGTGGCCATGTATGTCGCCAAGAAAAGCCACCATGGCTATGCCGTCTACCAGCCGGAGCTGGACATGCACAGCCCGCGCCAGCTGTCGCTCATGAGCCAGATCGAGGAAGCCATGCAACTGGAGCAGCTGGCGCTGTACTTCCAGCCCAAGATCCGGCTTCAGGACGGAAACGTCATCGGCGTCGAGGCGCTGATCCGCTGGCATCATCCCGGGGAAGGACTGATACCGCCCGGCGAGTTCATCCCGCAGGTCGAGCGCAGCACCCTGATCCGGCCGTTCACGCTGTGGGTGATCGAACATGCCCTGATGCAATGCCGGCAATGGCAGGACCTGGGCCTGCCGACCAAGGTGGCGGTCAATATATCCGCGCGCAACCTGCTCGACAGCGAACTCCCGGACGACGTGGAAAAACTGCTCGTCAAACATCGCGTGACGCCGGATTATCTCGAACTCGAAATCACCGAGAGTGCCATCGTCGCCGACCCGGGGCGCGCGCTGGACATCCTGACCAAGCTGCACGATCGCGGCGTGCACATTTCCATCGACGATTTCGGCACCGGTTATTCCTCGCTGGCGCACCTGAAGAAGCTGCCGGTGTCGAGCCTGAAGATCGACGCCTCGTTCGTGAGCGACATGACCGAAGATGAAAACGACGCCATCATCGTCCGCTCCACCGTCGATCTGGCACACAACCTCGGAATGAACGTCATCGCCGAGGGCGTGGAAGACCGGGAAACGCTGGATATCCTCAAGGTCCTCGACTGCGACTACGCGCAGGGATTTTTCATCTGCCGGCCGATCCCCGCGGCCGATGTCACCGAATGGCTGCGCCAGCACACGCCTCAATCACACCACTGACCTCAGCCGCGGATCACACGGCCCGCGCCGGCTCGGGCGGCAGCCCCTGAAGAATGCTGCCGCGCGTGGGCGGTGCCAAAATCGTGCGCATCACCAGCGACCGGCTGAAGGGTTCGCTCCGGTTCCAGGGCATGAGCGACATGAAGCGCGCCAGCGGACAATAGCCGAACAGCACCATGGCCGAGGTGCCGATGAGCTGGATGTAATAGATGAAATAGAGCGGCTCCCACTGCCCGAGCAGCAACAGGCCGAGATAGCCCATCCGCACCTGAACCGGAAACGACACCGCGTTGCGATCGCGCAGCGCGAAGTGAATCCACTGCACCACGGTCAGCCCCATCGCCCAGTAAAACGCCTCATTGCGGCCCGAGAGTCCGGCAATCAACAGCGGGACGGTGGCGAGCCAGTACCACCAGCTGGCATGACGATATTGAAACATGTTTGATCCTCCATCAGGGTCGAGATACGGGTTATACGTTCTTTTATTTGTACACAAAAAAACACCGCGTCGCTAATCTGCGATGCCCATCAGATACATAATGACCGGCACGGCCAGCCACAGCAGGCCCTTCACCAGGAAAAACGCGAAACCGGCCATACCCAGACGTTTCCAGAAGCGATTTTCGATATTGCCTGTCAGCGTGCTCATGTCATTTCCTCCTGGTCATGGGTGGCGCGGCACGGGCCGCGCCACCCGGTTTTCAGGCCGCCTCCGAATCGATCCCGGACGGACGTCCGCCGAGACGCGGTACCAGCATCGGCACCTGTTTGCGGTACTCGACGTAACGCGCACCGTGCTCGGCCACCAGATCGCGCTCTTCGAGGCGGATGGCGATCAGAATGTAGACCGTCGTCATCAGCGCGAAGAACAGGTGCGCCGCGGTCATGGTCGGCGTGGCCCAGAAGGCGAAGATGAAGCCGACATAGAGTGGATGGCGCACGATCTTGTACAGGGCCGGAGTGCCGAAATTGACCGGACGATATTCCTTGCCGCGCAGATAGAGCCACACCTGACGCAGTCCGAACAGATCGAAGTGATTGATCAGGTAGGTCGCCACCAGTACCAGCCCCCAGCCGAAGGCGCAGAGTCCGTAGAGGACATCCCGGCCGACCGGGTTCTGCACGTCCCAGATCACCCCGCCGATGGGCTGCCAGTGCGCGAACAGCGCGATCAGCGCCAGGCTCGAAAACAACACATAGGTGCTGCGCTCGACCGGCTTTGGCACGAAGCGCGTCCACCAGCGCTTGAAGGCCGGGCGCGCCATGACGCTGTGCTGCACCGCGAACAGCCCGAGCAGCAGCGCGTTGATCAACAGTGCCTCGCCCAAGGGGCCCGCCGGCGTCGAGTCGATGGACTTCGGCACGATGAAATTGCCGACGAAGCCGACGGCGTACAGGAAGGTTCCGAAGAAAATGGCGTAACAGATCACGCCGTAAGTGAATGCCGCGATTCTTTTCATGACTATTGTCTCCTCAATGGATGGTTGATGGTCCACCCGGACGCGCGACGCGCGTCCGGGTGCCGTGCTACATGCCGATCAGGCGCGCATCGAATCCGTGGCGCACGACGGTGCCGAGAATCTTCTGCGAGTTGACCGTCTCCGGGTCGTAGTCCACCAGCACCAGACGGCGCGCCCGCTGGCTCACCCGCGCCCGGCTCACGCCGCGGATGCCGCCGAGCTCGCTTTCCAGCTCGCTGCCGTGCCGACGGCTGATCGCCTGTTTCAAATCCACCACTACATTGGCCTTGTTCGTTTGCATGACACTCGTCTCCTGTTTCGATTGAGGTTTGATTCGGGTCGCTCGTCCGTCACCGGCTGAACCGCCCGCCCGGCAGCGCCGTCCCTGGTTTCGTCTCCGCATGGACCGCCTCTGCACGATCCGAACTCTAGGCCCGGCATGTATCGGCATGATTTCGCGCAAGCGGATTTTTGTTGCCGGTTTGTATCAGCGTGTTGCTATAATCCCGGCGTTGCTCAGGCCGGACCCGGGAGAAAGCGTGGAGAAAAAACAGCGCGTTCTGGTGGTCGACGACGAAGCCGCCATCCGCGAAATGCTGTCCGAATACCTCGACTCCCACGGATTCGAGGTCATGGCGGCGGACAGCGGCGAGACCATGCGCGAGCTGCTGGCGAAAAACGTGCCGGACGTGGTGCTGCTGGACGTGAACCTGCCGGGCGAGGACGGGCTGACGCTGGCGCGCTACGTGCGCGAGCGCTTCGATCTCCCGATCATCATGGTGACCGCCGCCGACGAGGTCGTGGACCGCGTGGTCGGACTCGAGGTCGGCGCCGACGACTACCTCACCAAACCCTTCGATCCGCGCGAGCTGCGCGCCCGCATCAAGACCGTGCTGCGCCGCTACCAGCGCCCGGGCACGGCCCCGGTGACCCCGGCCGCGGGCCAGGCGACACAGCGCGTCCCCTTCGGACGTTGCACGCTCGATCTCGACCGGCGCCAATTGCTCGACGCCGACAACCGTGAAATCCCGCTCACCAGCATGGAATTCGACCTGCTCAAGGTGTTCGCCGAGCGCCCCAACCGGGTGCTGACCCGCGACCAGATCCTGAATCTCACGCGCAACCGTGACTGGGACCCCTTCGACCGCAGCATCGACATCCGCATCGCGCGCCTGCGCAAGAAAATCGAGGCCGACCCGGACAAGCCCGCCACCCTCAAAACCGTGCGCGGCTCGGGCTACATGTTCGTGCCCAGCCCCGGCTGAGCCCGGCGTTTCATTTCAATTGTTTCAATTTTGTAACTCCGCTTGGCAGTCGCCGGGGCGCGGGTACACTAGCAACCTAGGTCAACACTTCGCCAAACATCATTCCCCTCTCCCCCACGTTGTGGGGGAGAGGGGATCTTCGATGCGAACTGCTGCCTCAGGACACTGGCTTCAGATAAATACATGACCACGCAACCCGAATCCTTGATGCCGCCGATGGCACGCGACGCGGACAGCGTCCCCGTCCTGCAGCAGATTCTCGACCACGCCACCGCCGTGGTATACGTCAAGGATCGTGACGGCCGTTATCAATTCGCCAACCGCCTGTTCCTGGACCTGTTCCGCCGGAACGCGAGCGAGGTCATCGGTCGCACCGACGCGGAAATTTTCCCGCCCGAGATCACCGCCAACCTGCACCGCAACGATGCGCTCGTGTTCGAGCGCAATGCACCGGTTGAGTTCGAGGAGCAGGTGCCGCAACAGGACGGTACGCATACCTATCTCTCGCTAAAATTCCCGCTGTACAACAGCCGCAATGAGACTTATGCGGTATGCGGCATCTCCACTGACATCACCGAGCGCAAGACCGCTGAAGAGGCGCTACGCGCGAGCGAAGAGCGCTATCACACCACCTTCAACGCCTCCGTCGACGGGCTCGCCCTGTGCACCCCCGACGGGCGCATCATGGACGCGAACCCGGCGTTCTGCCGCCTGCACGGTTACACGCGCGAGGAGTTGCTGGCGGCCGAGTCGTTCCAGTTCGTGCACCCGGACAGCCATCTGCGCTGCTGGGCGTTCTTCGAGGCCGCGAGCGCCGGTCACAGCCTGAAGTCCGAGGCCAGGGCCAAGCGCAAGGACGGCACGATCTTCGATGCCGAGGCCCACGGCGTGCCGGTGCACTATGGCGACGAACCGCACCTGCTGCTGATCATGCGCGATATCTCCGAACGCAAGCAGGCCGAGGCCGAGCGCATCCGGCTCGAGGCGCAGTTGCGCCAGGCGCAAAAGATGGAGGCCATTGGCCATCTCACCGGCGGCGTGGCGCACGACTTCAACAACATCCTTACCGCCGTCATGGGCTACGTCGCCATGGCGCAGGAGCGCGTCGCGGCGCAAGGTGACGAAAAACTCGACAAGTATCTCGAGCGCGCGTTGCGCTCGGGCCGCCAGGCGCGCGACCTGATCCAGCAGATGCTCACGTTCTCGCGCGGCCAGCGCGGTGAGCCGCGCGCGTTGCAATTGCCGCCGCTGGTGAAGGAGTCGGTGAAGCTCATGCGTTCCACGCTTCCTTCCAGCATCGAATTCAATACATCGCTCGACGCCACGCTGCCGGCGGTGCTGCTCGATCCGGTGCAACTGGAACAGGTACTGATGAACCTGTGCATCAACGCGCGCGATGCCATGCAGGGCGCCGGCCAGCTGCACATCGCGCTGGAGAAAATCGCGCACCGCGACGGCGTGTGCACTTCCTGTCACCAACCGGTGCGCGGCGATTATGTCGAGCTTATCGTGCGCGACACCGGCTCCGGCATCGCGCCCGAGGTGGTGGAACGCATGTTCGAGCCGTTCTTCAGCACCAAGGAGGTCGGCAAGGGCAGTGGCATGGGGCTCTCGACCGTGCACGGCATCGTGCACGAGCATGGCGGGCATATCCTTGTCGAAACCCGGCCGGGCACGGGCGCCACTTTTCGCGTGCTGTTCCGGCCGATGTCGCAGGCCGAAGGCAAGAGCGGCAGCGAAGCGACGGAATCATCCACCAACGCCGCCGAAGTACGCCAGCTCAACGGCCGCGTGCTGGTGGTGGACGACGAACCCGCCGTCGGCGAGTTCATGGGCGAGCTGCTGCAAAGCTGGGGGCTGGAAGTTGTCGTGAAACCCAACGGCGCCGATGCCGAGGCCCTGTTCGCGGAAAACCCGCAGCACTTCGATCTGGTGGTAACCGACCAGACCATGCCGAGAATGACCGGCATCGAACTCGCCCAGCGGCTCATGGCCAGACGCCCCGGGTTGCCGGTGATTCTCTACACCGGCTACACCGAGCGCCTCACCGACGAACAGACGCGCCGTTCCGGCATCCGTGCGCTCGTGACCAAGCCGGTGGATATCGGTGCCTTCTTCGGCCTGGTGCGCGACATCCTGAAGCCACGCTGAGCAGCCGCCGGCGGCGCGCGCCTCCCGGATTGGCCATCAAATAACTCAAGTTTCAGGCCCGCCGACATGCGGCCAAAACCTCATGACGGCCAGACTGTCCAAGGCGGTATCTTTTGGCGGACTTGCAGTAGAATCCGCGCCCAGCAGTTCGAATTTCAACAGGAGAGAACCATGGCACTCAGCACCCTGCAAATAGCCGCGATCGCTTCGGCCGCGATCGCCGTCGGCGGCGTCACCGCGGTCAAGACCGGCGTCGTCCCCAACCCGTTCCAGACGGCCAGCCAAACGGAATCCACATCGCCCGCCGCCGCCGGCAAAACCACTGCGACCAAAGCCAAAGTAGCCAAGGCGAAGCCCGCCGTGTGCCATGAATGCGGCACGGTCGCCGCCATCGAAAGCTTCACCGAAAAGGGACAGGCCTCCGGCGGCGGCGCGGTCGCGGGCGGCGTGGTCGGCGCCATCATCGGGCACCAGATCGGCGGCGGCCGCGGCAAGGACCTCGCCACGGTGGCGGGCGCCGTCGGCGGCGCCATTGCCGGCAACGAGATCGAAAAGAACGTGAAGAAGGTCACGCGCTACCGCATCACCCTGAACATGGACGACGGCACGCAGCAGACGCTCACGCTCGACGCCGCCAATGGCGTGAACGTGGGTGACAAGGTCAAGATCGAGAACGGGACGCTCGTCCGCAACTGATCAGCAGTTCAGGTTGTCAAAAAATATGCCCGCGCAAGCGGGCATATTTTTTTCAGGGAACGCTACAGCGTCTTATGGCGGACGGAGAAACTTTAATCCCTCCGTCCCCTTTCATTAGCTTCCGTCAACAGCACCGGTGACCTCGCGCCACTGTTCCCGGCTTGGTCTGCGGCGGCGCGATGATCGGTGATCGCCATGCTGGCCGGATTCGCGATAACGGCTTCTGTTGCGCTCACGGCTTCCGCTTTCGCTTCCAGCTGCATGGCGGGTTCGTCAGCGCCGGGCTTGGTGGTAAACACGCCAGGGATCAGGCCGCTGATCAGTCCGACGGCAACAAGCCCGGATACGATCAGAGAAAGCGAGATAATGTTATAAAGAGACGACTGCGGTGCGGAAGACATGTGAATTTCATCCAAATAGATGGGATTTGCCGATCAATCCCTGAGACAACAAGATAACGCCATTGCGCGTTAACCGTATCTCCCATTTGTCGGGCACTCGATGCGCCCGGTCGGATGGCGGCAAGCGTCTTTTGCTTGCCACCGTGAGGAACAACAAGCTCCGTAGGGCGCAATAGGCGGAGCCGTATTGCGCCGGATGAAGGCTACATACGGCGGAATACGCTATCGCTATTCCGCCCTACGAGCTCTAACAGTCTCGTCATTCCGGCGAAAGCTGGGTGGGGCGGAGTTTTCGTGAACACACTTAACGTGTGTTCACGCCGCCGAACGGGTGCAACGAATTTTGTTGCACCCCGGGCAGCAACAGGAATAACAAAGCCGCCCGCCGGGCGGCTTTTCTTTTTCTCCCCTCTCCCCTCTCCCCTTTAGGGGAGAGGGCTAGGGAGAGGGGTAAATTACGAAGCATACTGCGCCACGCCGTTCCCGAACGACCAGTTTTCTTTCTTGACCTCGACCAGGCTGATGAACACGTCCTGTGGCTTGAGGCCGATCGCCTTCTGCAATCCCTCGGCAATGGCTTTGTACAGCGCCTTCTTCAGTTCGACTGTGCGGCCTTCGTTCAGCGTGATCTGAATTATTACCAGGTCGTCGGTGTGCGGGATATCCAGATACACCGGTGCGTAGAGAAAATTTCCCCTGGCGTGTTCGTGGGTCACCTGAAACCGGTCCTGCGGCGGGCAGTTGATCGTCTCCACCATCGCCTGATGCACGACATCACCGATTTTATGCCGGTATTCGGCGTTCTTGCCTTCCATCAGGGAAATTCGCACGAGGGGCATGAAACCTCCGGTGAGTTTTAGTAACGCTGAGTTGAGGGGCCGAGGGACCCGCGCCAGCGGGACCCGAGGTCAGCTCAACGCACTTGTTGGGCTGACTTTAATCAGCAATTTATCGGATATATCCCGAATTTCTTTTCCTTCACGAATTTAATTTCCGGAATCTTAAACACTTTGCCGTCGACGGTAATCAACGGTAAGGTAATGAATATTTCATGTTCAATCGGCGTCTCTATTTCTGCCGATAGCAAAAATATTCTCCTGTGAACCTCCCCCGATTTCGTGGACACCCCGTTAAGGTGGACAATACCGAAATCGGAGGACCCTATGTCAGCACAAAAACGACGTCAATACACCGAGGAGTTCAAGACCGAGGCCGTGCGCCTGGTGCAGGAAAGTGGTAAACCCGTGGCCGAGATCGCACGGGAGCTCGGCATCGCGGAGAATCTGCTGTACCGCTGGCGAACCGAGGAACATAACGCACGTCGCCTCGGGACCACGCGGACGAACCTCAAGGCCGAGCACGAAGAGCTGACGTGTCTTCGCCGCGAGCTCGACACCGTGAGAAAGGAGCGTGATTTTTTAAAGCGTGCGGCGGCGTTCTTCGCGAGGGAGCGGTCATGAGATACCGCGCCATCCGGGAGAACGTCCGCCGCTTCCCCGTGCGCCTGATGTGCCGGGCCCTGAAGGTCTCGGCGGCCGGCTACTACGCCTGGCACACCCGGCCGGAGAGCCAACGCGCGGTGCATAACCGGGCGTTGTTGGTCTCGATTCGGGCGATCCACGCCGGGAGCCGCTGCACCTATGGCAGCCCCAGCATCTGCGATGCACTGCAGAAACGCGGGCACCGGATCGGCGAAAATCGCGTGGCGCGGCTGATGCGCCTCCACGGCATCCGGGCCAAAACGGTGAAAAAGTGGAAGGCCACGACCGATTCCGGCCATAAACTGCCGGTGGCCGCCAACACACTCGATCGGCGGTTTGCGGTCGACGAACCGAACCGGGTGTGGGCCGGTGACATCACCTACGTCTGGACGCGGGAAGGCTGGCTGTATCTCGCCGTGGTGCTCGATCTCTACTCGCGGGCCGTGATCGGCTGGGCGATGGGGCCGCGGCTCACCGCCGATCTCGCCACCCAGGCACTGACCATGGCGCTGTGGCGGCGCAAACCGGCCAAGGGGCTGCTGCATCACTCCGATCGCGGCGTGCAGTATGCGAGCGGCGATTACCAGGGACTGCTCGGCCGCGCCGGCATGACGTGTTCGATGAGCCGCAAGGCGAACTGCTGGGACAACGCCTGCGTCGAGAGTTTCTTCGGCACGCTCAAGAAGGAGCTGATCCACGACCGGCGCTATCTCACGCGGGAAGAAGCGAAACAGGACATCTTCGAATACATCGAAGTGTTCTACAATCGGCAACGTCGTCATTCGACCCTCGGCTACCGTTCACCGGCCGAGTTCGAGGCGATGAACCAAGTTGCTTGAGCCGGTGTCCATGAATTTGGGGGAAGTCCACCTGCCTTCAAATAACCCGAATTCATCCTCCGTATCTCCTTTAAACACTGTCGACTCAAGTTTCTCCAATTCTTTCTTGAATGTTCCCCTGAATAGATGGAGCTTCATAAATTCCAGGTTCTGGTGCTTCGGGTTCGTTACTGTTCGCATCGAAACTTTTTTACTCTGTAGTGAAACTTCCATACCGACTGGGACAAAAAGTCTTAACATGAATTCTCCCGGCGGTTTGTCGAGGGCGTCTTCGCCGACGGTCGCCTCTAGCGTTACTCGGTCCATTTCATGTCGCCATATATTCTTAGGAGCGTTTATGGCTCCGCAGGCCTTTGAAATAGCTTGACCGCCTGGCGCTTCTGGCTTGTAGTAATCCACCGACATGGGCACACAAGCTACTAGTGCCATGCACCACAACAGTGCCAAAGTTAATCCATTTTTCATGTTGTGGCCCAACGATAGAACTCAGCCGCGCGGTTTCTGCGTCGGCTGAAGTGATTTGTTAGGCTCCTTAAATTCAATCATTGCCCCATCACCGAAAGCTTCTTCGATTGCGGATTTAAGGCTCGCTTGAAGTTCAGCCTCTCTTTTGCCTTTACTCCAACGACCAAAATCATAAAATACAACCCGTATTTTGTGATACTGACGATCAATCAGTAGCGTTACTTGCAAGTTTTTCGATGCACATGAAATCAATCCGCAAATCGCGTAGGTCGCTTCGTATGCTTCACAAGGCTGCGTGTAACTGTTAATTCCCTGATCTGCATCACATCTGATAGTTTTTAGTTGTTCTGATCTTGCCCATTTTCTGAAGATAACGAGCACTTCTTCAAACTTTTTTTGCTCTTCACCTCTAATTCCATCTGTGCTGGAGATATCAAGCTCTGGTCGTAAAACGTAGTTGTCAAACCGCCAACAACTAAAGCCCATAAGCGGCATCACTGACAACACAATTACAATTCTGAAACGCAATCCCACTTTTCGCATATTTGGAGCCTAACGCAGAGTTCACCGGCGCGCCGTCTTTGCGCGTCCGGTGGAACGACGTGTTAGCCGCGATTTCTCTGGAAGCTCTTCTCGGATAATTTGACGCAATAAGGCCGCAGTGACGGGTTGTTCGTTCTTTTCCAAGAAGGCTTTCAATGCTTCGTTCATCATCGTTTGATATCCAATACCGGCACGTTCGGCACGGGACCGGAATTCATCCAGTATGGAATCATTGATATAAATCGTAATACGAGTCTTGCCCTTTGCAGGAATCAGAGCGCCTCGTTTCCCTTTCGAAAAATCGTATTCAGTTCTCATAGCTTTTCACCTCATGTCGCGTGGCATGACGAGCCGATATGATTCGGATTTCCTCGTCACGAAGTGTGTAGATAACAACCAGGATTTCTCCAGCGCTGCCCATACCAACTGCAACAAACCGTTCTTCATCAATGGAGTCCGGTTCCAGCCGATGGATCGCCAGCGGGTCATAAAACACACCTTCGGCGTCCGCAAAGGAAACCCCGTGCTTTCTCAGATTACTTACGGCTTTTGCAGGATCGTATTGGAAGCGCACTGATTCAGTATATGCACTATATGCATACACCGCAAGTAAATGGATTTTTGGCGGCTAACGTTTGAATTCACCGGCCTGCGGGGCTTTTCGCGCAGGTCCGGTGGAATGAATTGTTAGGTCACTTTGGGCATTCTTGGAAAGAAACTCAAGCATCGGCCGTTCGAGCGGCAAAGCGTTGTGGGCCGGATTGATTACAACTCCGTCGTACGTGCTCCCTTGCAGCGCAAAAGACCAAGCGTCATGAGCAGGCAGGACCCAGCCCGTAACCTCTAACTTGGTGTATGCCTTCAGCGCCTTCCAATCGGAGAACAGCACGAGGTAGTTCTTCCCGTCTTTCCCCGCTGACAACACACCAAAGTGAGTGCCTTTCTTTAGAACTGTTCGGCCCGGCTTAATACCGATAGATGGCTTTTCGCCATCGGGAAGCATGGCAGCCAAATAGTTGGCGCGTTGTAACTCGAGAAGCAACAGGTCCTTTGCCGCGGTAGAGTTTTCGGAAACCACTCGGTCCATAGCATGGACAAGGGAAGGATTCTCTACCGCCGTATTCAGGTCCACCGGAGGAGCGCCACTCCCAGCGTTGGCACCCGCGCCAAACGCCAGAAGAGAAGTGAATGCGAGCCGCAACTTTTGCAACATGGTGAGTGACCTAACGCCGCGCTTGAGCGGCGCGCCGCTGTATGGCGCGTCCGCCTCGAAGCGCTTGTTGGGCATGAATGTTCATTGTTTGAGGATAGACGAAACAACAATACTGAGACCGAAGACAACCGCCACCACAACAAACGCGAGCGCTACTCGCAGCCACGAAAACTGTTTCGTTGAGATTTCTTTGCCGTGCTTCTCGGAGAAGAGCCACCCAAAAAACCCTTCACCCGCGACATAAGCGGGAGGACCAACTACAACTAGAAGAAACCACCCAAGATCGGTTTTCGGTAGGTCGGGCCACAGTTGCAGGATGAGCAGGGCCGCCACAACAAGCCAAACTGCCGCAAGGCCAAAAAGAAACTGAAGACGCTTGGTGGGTTTCTCTCGCTGCATTCTGGTTATGCCCAACGCCGTGTTGAGCCGCGCGGGGTACGACTGCCAAACCCTGCGCCAGCGTTACACCGCGTCGGCTCGAATAAGAAGTTAGGCATTGAATGCTCCAACTTTCCACGCTATTCCGAACGCGACGACCAGCAAAAGGAAAACAGAGCCGAATATAGTAGCGACTTCGGACTGAACAATAATGCGACCATCGGGCGCACGCGCAAAACCGTGCCACGGAAATTTCATTTTGTCGTCTTCGGGTCTTTGGCCTTGTACTGCTCCCAGAGAAAGAATTGCAATGAGGGTGTAACCCACCATACCGCCTATGGCTTCCCAAAAGGGAAGAAGAAAGATCGTGGATAACAAGTAAACAATCTGTGGTTTCATCGATGCCTAACGCTTCGGTTGAGCGGCGTGCCGTTTTTGCGCGTCCGCCTCGAACCGATTGTTAGGCCGCCTTAGAGCGCTTGGCCAATCGCGGCCGAATCGCGTGATCCCAATTGCCACGCAAGCAAAGGCAAACAACACAATGCTAATGAAGGCAACAACGAAGACAAATACATATGGATCACTATTCCAGGAGATGTAAGGATTATCTAGTACGAATATGTTTGGTATCTGGCCCATCACGAGTTTCGAGATAAAGAAAATTGTTGCAGCGATGACGATGGGTAGCATGACGAAAAGTCCGAGCCAACGCTCGCGGCGTTCTTGTAAACGCCTCGGTTCTAGCTCAACCAGCAAGCGCTCAAGCTCTTGTTCCCCCCGTTCGAGTTCTGTTATTGCAGCCAACGCTTGTGCACGGTCTGCGGAGTCCGTCAGTGCTTCGGCTTGTCGGCGCAAGGCACCGAGATCGACCCGATTGCGCTCCTGAGCGAGACCTCCGTTTTTTATTGACTCGATAGGGCTAGTTGGGCGGGTTGAACCGTCGATTCCCCTGGGTGTTGTGAAGGGCTCCTTCGCCTTCTGTTTTATTTCAGCAAGTTTGATGCGAAGCGCACTGCTAGGTTTGCGGGTGATCGCTGACTCTAGAATTGAGATCGCTTCCGAAAAGCGCCCATAAGCCGCATAGACTTCAGCTTCTTTAATCACGTCATCGGTTTTGGTTTGCATAGCTGGCCTAACGCCCCGGTTGAGCGGCCGAGGACCCGCGAGCAAAGCGAGCGGGAACTCGGTTCGCCTCGAACCGGATGTTAGGGGCCCGCAAACGGGAACCAAGAACCATGAGAAATGCCCTTAAAATTTATCTGTGGTGCTGAGAGTAGCTGCTCTTTTCTATGAACCCCCGCAATTCTGATTGCAAACGGTTGTTTAGGGTCCGGAGTCATCACCGGATACGCCAGTATGTAGCTTCCTCGCCGAATTTGAACTGGTTTTGATAAATCGTTTGTTGTGAGGTCCTGTTCTTGATAAGTACATTTCGTGTGACGAGCTTCGTCAGCTGCGCAAGGGAACGGGCCCCCTGCAGCAGTTGGTGACAGAGTTTTGCCGTCAATATCAAGCATTATGCCACTGGGAGTAAGAGTGAACTCTTCGCTTTGTGGGTAGAAGTAAAGTGCGACGTGGAAACTTTGACCAGAACGGTCAAGATTGCGGCAACACATGATTGGGATTAATGGGAGAACTGGACCGACAGCATCTATTCCCGGTTTGTAGTTTAGAGGTATTACCCTGTACACGATTCCGTCTGCATAGAATGTGCCGTCTGCATCGAGCCGGTGTTCGGATGTTTCAGTGATATAGGGTTCACTTACGGAATAGGTGCCGCCCATCGCGCAGCCGTTTAGCGCAACAGCTACAAGTACCACTATGACAGCGCTCTTCATAGTTGAGGGCCCCCTAACTAAAAGTAGACGGCCTAAATGTCGTTTTATAAAGCGACATAATACTGTATATCCATGCTGTATAGTTTTTATATCTTTGTTATTTCAGTCAGTTACGAATTTTTATCACGACAATATTTAAAACTGCAAACACGACATAGGGGTAACGAGCGGCGCCCCTCTTTTTTTCGATTACTCACTCCCGAATCACCGCCAACTTATCCACTCCCGACAAAGGCAACCACACCTCGCCGGGCCGGCCGAGAATCTGGCGCACGGCACTGCCGTGGCTGGGCAGCGGAATCACTTTGAATTGTTCGGTCCTGGGATCGAAGCGCACCATGGCGTTGGCACCGAAATCGGACAGCCAGACAATGTCCCGGCTGTCCACGTACACCGCGTAAGTCTGCGGGTTGTCGCCGGGAAGTTTCCACTCGCGCCACTGGTTCGTTTTCGGGTCGTACACCGAGACCTGGCCTGAGTTCCATTCGCTCACCCAGATGCGGCTTTGGGAATCGGCCCACACGCGCCGCGCGCCCTGTTTGGGCGTGGGCGGTTCGAGCACCGTGGTCTGTCCGGTTTTGGTGTCGATGCGCGCGATGTGCGAGCCGGCGAGCGAGGCGTAGTACACGCTCCCGTCGGGCGCGGTACAGATGCCGTACGGTCCACGCCAGCGCGGGGCATTGAACATTTCCACCTTGCCGGTTTTGGGATCGAGCCGGCCGTAATAGCCGGTCTGGCCGGTAAACCAGAGGACGCCCTTTCTATCGAAGGTCGCGGTGTTGAGATTGGCGTTGGGCATGTCCTTCGGCAACGGAAAAACTTGCGCCTTTTCGGTCTTGGGGTCCACGCGCACGATGGCGTTGAGACCGCTGTCGGTGATCCAGGGCGCGCCGTCGGGCCCGACGATCACGCCATGCGGCGCGGAATCCCGGCCGAGCGGGATGTGTTTGGTAAATCCGGAAACGGTATCGAGCCAGCCGAGCTCACCCAGGGCCTGCGCGGTGTACCACACGCCGCCGTCACGCGCCGGCGCGACGTCATGCGGGTGCGAGCCTTTGGGAACGTCATATTCCCTGATGATCGGCTCGGCGGCATGCGCCGGGGCCGCGCATGAAAACGCGGCCGCCGCGACAGCGAACAGGAAAACTCTCCTGCGCATGCTTTTCTCCCTGGTCCGGCCAGACAGGGAGATATTACGCCTGCTTGCGGAATGGGCAAAATGGGGCTGTCGGCGATAGCCGATGGACGTCACCCTCTCCCCTTCCTCTCTCCCTCAAGGGAGAGAGGAAATATGTCCGGCGCGCGGGACGCGCCCTGCATCCGCCGTCATTCCGGCGGAAGCCGGAATCCAGTGCCGTTTATGTCATCGCGCGCAACGCGCGCGATACCATTCAAAGCCTGGATGCCGGCTTTCGCCGGCATGACGGCATATATGGAAGGCATGCGGCAGAAAAGCATTCGGCGGGTTACGCGCCTGCGGCGCTAACCCGCCCTACATTTGATTAGCCGGCAATGTATGGCGTGCAGATTGCGCGATGCATTTTCAAGCCGGAACCCCCGCCATCTCGCGCACCGGCTGGTGGCCGGCAGCCGGGGCCGCGGCAAGCTCTGCGATCAACTCCTTCTGGCGCTCTTCCAGCATCCGGCACAACCGGACGTAGTCGGCACCGACGGCTTCGAACAGGTCGCGCACGGAAAAACCGAAACCGTGGAAGGTGTCCGTCAGCGCTTCGATGCGCACCGGCAGGCGCTCAATAAATGCCTGGCGTTCGGTTTCGGAAATCTTCCCCAGTTCCTGTTTCAGCCGCGCGACGCCGAAAGCAACGTGATCAATTTCATCGGTGAGCGGAACGCGCAGCGATTCGCGCGTGCCGGGGTCAGCCAGCGGTACGATGCGCTCCACCGCCTCGCTGCCGAGCGCCTCGACGCAGATATAGAGATCGGCCAGGAAATCGATCCACGGCAGCGTGCGGAAATGCGCGCGGATCATTTGTTCCTGTTCCGGCGTGATGACCGGCATCGGCTGCGTGCCGAAATCGCGCATCCACTGGCGCTGGATGGAAACATGGCGGCTCTCGTCGCCGACCTGCTTGGCCAGCGACAGCTCGGCGTCTTCGTCGGGCGCCTGCGTCAGGCGTTCGGCGCAGATTTCCATGATGAGGCGGTCAACCTGGGTGTAGAGCATGAGCAACTGGCCCATGGACTGGCGATAGTCGGAGGAATTGGAAACAGGCTCCGTGTTCATTGGCGTCTCCTTGTCAGATGAAGGGCGGGATGTCCGGCGTCTTGTGGCGGGCTCCGGTACGGAAAACTGTGACAGGCGGACAGCGCGGCCGGTTCCGGCCTTTTGTCGGCGGATCAGCCGGCGGCGGCGCGATGCAGACTTTGTTCGAGATTCGCGGTATCGATGGGAAACGGCAGGGTTTCGTGGATGGGATACTGGTTGGTGAGGCGAGTGAGCTGGTGCGCGTGTTCTTTCTCGTAGAAAACAATGACTTTGGTTCTGGGCGTGCGCTGCACCACGGCCAGCAGTGATTCCAGGCTGCTGGTGCGGTCGCGGAAATCCGACTGGAAATTGAACTCGGCGACAATGACATCGGGGCTGAGTTTTTTCAGCAGGCCCAGGGCCTTGCGCACCGAGGCCGCCGATTCGACCTCATAACCGGCCTGGCGATACAACGGCTTGAAATCGGGATAGCCACCGAGTTCGATGATGGAAAGCAGCAGGCGCTTGGGGGAATTCGCGGCGGGATGGGTCATGCTCGGCTCCGAGCCCGCATCTTCACCGTATCGGCGGGTTTTGGCAACGGCGCGGCGAAAACCGGGGCGGGCCACGGCAAGCGGCCGGCCCTACCGTTGGCAGCCCCGGCCGGAGGCTGGGACTGCATCTTTATTAATCAGCCGGTTTCCCGGTAGAATTCATGTCGCTGGAGAGCTTTCGCGGTACCCGCAGAACAATAAAAACTCCGTTTTTGCCGCAGCAAGCAAATCTGGGCGTCAAAACATGACGCTTTGGTGACCGGTTTCGTCCGGCAACCAGGGACTTTTTGGCTGCGCTGCGCCGTCTTCTCACGGGCGGAGCGCGTCAGCCGGATGTCCGGTCAGAATAAGAACAGAACCACAGGGGTATGAATCTTGCCTGGAATTAAAGGAACGCGACGGTACCAGTCCTGTCGGGGGCATTGCGTCGCGCCGGAGATTTTCCCGTGAACACGTCGAAGCTTAACCCCCCGTCGGAACAGGATTTCCACCTCGCCCTGCTGCGCGCTTACATCGACAGCGCCAACGACGGCATTTTCGTCGTGTGCGACGAAATGAAATTCCACGTGGCCAACCGCCTGCTCGCCAGGTGGCTGGGCGAAACGGAAAAATCCCTGACGGCGCACAAGCAGCGCATACCCATCACCCGTTTCTTCGGCGACGAAGACAGCAGGAATCTTTTCAGGGAAAAATTCCAGGACGTGCTGAGCGGGAAGCCGGCGCGCTTCGAGTGCCACCTCGAGCCCAAGCTTGGTGAGCCGCGCTGGGTGGAAATCACCCTGAACAAGGTCGATCTCGAGGCCGGCGATCTCGTCATCGGCGTGGTGCGCGACATCACCGAGCGCCGCGCGCTGCTGGCCGAGGCGCATCACCACGCGCGTCACGACGATCTCACCGGCCTGTTCAACCGGCGCGAGTTCGAGCGCCGACTGAAAGAACTGTTTCAGTCCGCGAAATCCGAGAACGCCCGACACGTCCTGCTCTATGTGGACCTGGACCAGTTCAAGATCGTCAACGACAGCTGCGGCCACATGGCGGGCGATGAATTGCTGCGCCAGATCGCCGCCCGCACGCAAAACGAGGTGCGCAAGAACGATACCTTCGCGCGCCTCGGCGGCGACGAGTTCGGCGTGTTGCTGGAAAACTGCGAGATGGACCAGGCGCTGGAGATCGCGGAGAAGCTGCGCGAGAGCATCGCCGGTTACCGTTTCCGGTGGAATGACCGGGTGTTCGACGTCAGCGCCAGCATCGGCGTCTGCGCCATCACACAGGCAAGCGCCAGCCCGCTTGACGTTCTTGGCAACGCCGACGCCGCCTGTTACATCGCCAAGAACAAGGGACGCAACCGCGTGCAGCTGTTCGGCGGGAAATAACCTCGTCTCAAAATGGTTTCATGTAGGTTGGGGTGATGCGCGCAGCGCCGAACCCCAACAATGTCTTTCGTTCGCGTTGGGGTTCGCTACGCTCACCCCAACCTACATGTTGCATCAGGAACAGCCGGCGACATCAGCGATCTGTTCTCCGTCTGGCACGACGCGTCGGCGTGGCGGTCCATGGGTCGTCGGGCCATGGGTGTTTTGGATATTTCCCCTTTAATTCTTTTTTGACCTCCGGATAGGTCCGCTCCCAGAAACCGCGCAGGTCCTGCGTGACCTGGATCGGCCGCTGCGCCGGGGACAGCAGGTGCAATGTCACGGGAATTTTTCCCCAGGCCACGCGCGGCGTGTCCGCCAGACCGAACATTTCCTGCAATTTCACCCGGAGCACCGGGGATTCGCCCGGGAAGTATTCGAGGCGCAGGTGCGAGCCGCTCGGCACTTCCACATGCGTCGGCGCGCCCTCTTCCAGTCGCCGGCCCCTGTCCCAATCCAGCCGCGACTTGAGAATGGTCAGCAGGTCCAACCGCGCCAGGTGATCGCGCCGCAACATGCCGTCGAGATACGGCCCGAGCCATTCCGCGAGCGTTTCGCTCAACGCCGCGTCCGAAACATCCGGCCAGTTCTCGTCCGGCAGCCACTGGCGCAGCGACAGCACCCGCGTCTGCCACTCACGCGTCTCGCGCGTCCACGGCAACGTCTCGATGCCTAGTCGGCGGATGCCTTCGAGCATGGCCGCGCGGATCCTTTCCGGGTCGGCTTTGGCCAACGGCTTGCTGTCCAGCACCAGCGCGCCGAAGCGCTCCTCGCGCCGCGCGATCACCACCTGCTGCGGCGCGTCCCAGCGCACGATATCTTGCAGGAGGATATGCGCGGCGAGATGTTCACGCAGCGTATCCATATTGAGCGGGGCGGCGGAATAAATCAGGCCTTCCGTCTCGGTCGCTCCCGGCATCCTGCCTCCCGCGACACTTACGCGTCCCTGTGCATCGCCTGCACTTACATTGGCCGCCACGATGCAAGGCTGACGCAGGCGCATCTCCGACTCGTGCAGGCGCGCGCCACGGCCGGAGGCAAGCAAGTAACGCGTCTCGCCCGGCGCGCGCGCCAGCGCCACGCGGTCGGGATAGGCCAGCGCCAGCAGCAAACCGGTCTGTTGCACATCCATGGCGGGTGCGGATTTGGCGGAGGACAGCAGGCGCTGGAACTGCTGCGCCGCCTGATTGACGCGCGTGCAGCCATTGGCATCGGCCTGATGCGACTGCGCGCCGGCGCGGCCGTTCTGGCGAAACGCCTGCAGCGCCTCGACGCGCTGCACGAAATCGGCCGAGCGGCGCGCCTCGCCGGTGAGGATGTCGCGCTCGGACAACAGCGCCGCGATGTCACAGGCCAGCGTTCCCTGTCCGAGCTGCTGCGCGGCAAACAACATGTGCGACAAGCGCGGATGCAGCGGCAGGCGCGCCATGGCGCGTCCGGTTTCCGTGGCGCGGCCATCGGCGTCCACCGCATCAAGCTCGGCCAGCAACTCGTGCGCCTGATTGAACGCGGCCTCGGGCGGCGGATCGAGCCAGCTGAGCATACGCACATCGCGCACGCCCCACGCGGCCAATTCCAGCGCCAGCGGCGCCAGATCGGCGCCGCGGATTTCCGGCAGGGATTGCGGCACCAGGCCGCGCTGCGTGGTCTCGCTCCACAACCGGTAACACACGCCGGGCGCGAGGCGGCCGGCGCGGCCGGCGCGCTGCTCGCTCGAGGCGCGCGATATGCGCACCGTGGTCAGGCGCGACAGGCCGGAACCCGGATCGAACTGCGGCACGCGCGCGAACCCGCCGTCCACCACCACGCGCACGCCCTCGATGGTCAGGCTGGTTTCGGCGATGGGCGTGGCCAGCACGATCTTGCGCCGGCCGGCGCCGGGCTGGATAGCGCGGTCCTGCGCCTCCCACGGCAGATCGCCGTAAAGCGGGAACAGTTCCGCGCCGGTCCCGATCCGGGCCTGCAACAGTTCCTGCGTACGCCGGATTTCCCACGCGCCCGGGAGAAACACGAGCACGTCGCCTTCGTGCTTTTCGAGGGCGTTCACGACGCTGTCGCACACGGTCTGCGGCAAGGGGCCCTCGGGATCGCGCGGCAGATAATGGATGTCCACCGGATAGCTGCGGCCCTGGCTGGTAACGACCGGCGCGTCGTTGAGGAGCTTCGACACCGCCGCGCCGTCGAGCGTGGCCGACATCACCAGGATTTTCAGGTCCTCGCGCAGCGCCTTCTGGCTGTCGAGGCACAGCGCCAGCGCCAGGTCGGCGTGCAGGTGGCGCTCGTGAAACTCGTCGAAAATGACCAGCCCGACGTTTTTCAGTTCCGGATCGCTTTGCAGGCGACGCGTGAGAATGCCCTCGGTCAGCACCTCGATGCGCGTCTGCGCGGATACTTTGGATTCGAAACGGATGCGATAACCCACGGTCTGTCCCGGAGATTCACCGCGCAGCGTGCTCATGCGCGCGCAGGCGGCGCGCGCCGCCAGCCGCCGCGGCTCGAGGATCAGGATGGAACGGCCAGCGAGCCAGGGCTCGTTCAGCAGCGCGAGGGGAACATGCGTGGTCTTGCCGGCGCCGGGCGGGGCCTGCAATACCACGGCGGCATTCGCCGCCAGCGTCGCGCGCAATTCCGGCAGGGCATCGTCGATGGGCAGGCGGTCCATGGCGGCGAGTCTACTCGAAACTCCGGTGGGCGCTAAGCCGACAACGACAATCACTCCCGGCTTTCGCGCTGGCCCAAAGCGGGTGAAGCCACTACTATAAAATGGACATGGACACCCTGCGCACCCTGCAAACCACCGACGGCGTCACGCTCGGTTATCGCGTGCTGCGCCAGAGCGCGACACCGCGGCAGACTCTCGTGCTGCTGCACGGCATGGCCAGCAACATGACCCGCTGGTCCGAATTCATCGAACAAACCACGCTGAAGACAGGCTGGGACATCCTGTGCCCCGATCTGCGCGGTCACGGCGCCTCCTTCACGCGCCGCCGGCTCAACCTGGACTGCTGGTGCCGGGACCTGCTGGCCCTGCTGGACACGGAGGGCAGCGACCGGGCGGTGCTGATCGGCCACAGCCTGGGCGCGCAGGTGGCCGTGCATTTTGCGGCGCGTTACCCGGCGCGCGTGCACGGACTGGCGCTGATCGATCCGGTGTTTCATGCGGCCCTGCGCGGCACGCTGCGGACGGCGAATCTCATGCGGCCCGTCATCAGGGCGCTGGTGTCCTGCATTGCCGTCTTGAACCGGCTCGGCCTGCGCCGGAGCCGGATTCCCGGACGCGACCTGAGAAAAATGGACGAGGCCACGCGGGCGAAACTGCTCCGGGCGGGAAAACAGGAGGAGATGGTCGAGCTTTATTCCTCGCCCTGGGAGGACCTGAAATTTTTTCCGGTGGGGAGTTACCTGCAGGAACTGCTGGAGATGATCCGGCCGCTGCCGGAGCTGGCGCGGATACCGGCGCCAATCCTGGCCCTGCTTTCAACCGGCATCACTTACACCGACCCGCAAACCACGCGCGCGCTGCTCGCCCAAAATCCGCGGACACGGATCGTGACGATCGAGGCCTATCACTGGCCGCTGACGGAGAATCCCGTGCAGGTGCGGGAAGCCATCGAACAATGGTGTAACGAACTGGCAATTCGCTGAAAAAGCTCGTCACCCCGGCGTAAGCCGGGGTCCAGGATATTAAAAAATCAGTAATATGCTGTTGCTGCCCGGGGTGCAGCCAAACCCGCTGCACCCGCTCGGCGGCGCGAACATACGTTAAGTATGTTCGCGAAAACCCCGCCTCGCCCGGCTTTCGCCGGAATGACAAGCTCAAAGGATTTACGGCTGGATGGCGATGAAAAGCTTCCGCCCCTGACGATTGATCAGCAGCAACGTGCTGCCCTGCTTCGTCAGCTTGGCGCTCAGGTGCTTGTAATCACCGATATTGCGCACCGGTTGGCGGTTGATCTCCGTAATGACGTCGCCTTGCTGCAAGCCGGCTTCCTCGGCGGCGCTGCCCTCTTCCACGCCGGCGATAACCACACCCGCGGTGCCGGCGGGCAGGCCGAGCTGACGCGCGATTTCAGCCGTCAGGTTGCGCACCTCGACGCCCGCCAGCGCGGTGTTCTTGCCGTCGCCCTGCACTGTCTCGTCGTTCGTCTGCGCCACGTCCTTCGGCTGTTCGGTGATCTTCACTTCGACCGACACGGTTTTCTTGTCGCGCAGCAGTTCGACCTTCACAGTCTTGCCGACCGGCGTCTGCGCCACGGTGTTGCGCAGGATGCTCGTGCTCTCCACGGTCTTGCCGTTGAAGGCAGTGATGACGTCGCCGCTCTGGATGCCGGCCGCCGCGGCCGGGCTGTCCGGAATGATCTCGCTGACCAGGGCACCTCTGGCTTCCTTCAGACCGAACTGCTTGGCCAGGTCCGGCGTGACGTCCTGGATCGAAACACCGAGCCAGCCGCGCACCACCTTGCCGCCCTTGATCAGGCTGTCCATGACGCTGCGCGTCATGTTGCTCGGCACGGCGAAGCCGATGCCCATGTATCCGCCGGAACGCGAGAAGATCGCGGTGTTGATGCCCACCAGCTCGCCGCGCGCGTTGACCAGCGCGCCGCCCGAGTTGCCGGGGTTGATCGCAGCGTCGGTCTGGATGAAATCCTCGTAATCGGCGATGCCGACGTTGGCGCGCCCGACGGCGCTGACGATACCCTGCGTCACGGTCTGGTTGAGCCCGAAGGGATTGCCGATGGCCAGCACGTATTCGCCAACCTCGAGCTTGTCCGAATCACCCCACGGCACCATCGGCAGGTCCTTGGCGTTGATCTTGATCACGGCGATGTCGGACTTGGGATCGGTGCCCACGACCTTGCCGGTGAACTCGCGCTTGTCGTTGAGCAACACCTTGATCTCGTCGGCCTTGGCCACGACGTGGTTGTTGGTGACGATGTAGCCGGCGGAATCCACGATCACGCCGGAACCGAGGCTGTTCTCGCGCCGTTCGCGCGGAATCTGGAAGCGGTGAAAAAATTCCTCGCCGAAAAACTGGCGGAAGAAGGGGTCGTCCATGAACTGGCCCGACATCTGGCCGCCCTGCTTTACCAGGCGCGTGGTGGAAATGTTCACCACCGCGGGCATGACCGCCTTGACTACCGGAACGAAATTGGGCGGGGTGGCGCCGATGACCGGTGGCGCGGTTTCCGCGGGGGCGCTGGTGGCGCTCGGCAGCCAGTCGAGGCGCGAGCTGAAAACGATTCCGGCAATGATGCCGCTCACCAGGAATACCCCGGCGATGATTCCCACCTTGAACGAACGTCTGTCAATCGTCATGAATTTTCCTCCCGGCAAGCGGGCTATTTTATCCATGAGCATGGATGGCGGAAATACGGAAAAGTTCAGCGCGCGGCGCGGTCGGTTGCCACGGCCTTTTTGGGCGCCGCCTGTTTCCGGCGGAAAACCAGCTCATCGCCGGCCACGTCGACCTCGATGACGTCCTTCGGCCCGAACTTGCCGGACAGGATCTCCTGTGCCAGCGGATTTTCCACGTGCTGCTGGATGGCGCGCTTGAGCGGACGCGCCCCGAATACCGGGTCGAAGCCGGCCGCGGCCAGCTTGTCCAGCGCCTTCGGCGTCAGCTCCAGGTCCATCTCGCGCGCCTGCAGGCGTTCGCGCAGATACCGGACCTGCAGCTCGGCGATGCGGTGCAGCTGCTCGCGCCCGAGCGGATGGAACACCACGATATCGTCGATGCGGTTGATGAATTCGGGACGGAAATGGCCGGACACGATGTTCATGACCGCATTCTTCATTTTGTCGTAGTTCTCCTCCCCGGCGAGTTCCTGGATCAGATTCGAGCCCAGGTTCGAGGTCATGACGATCACGGTATTACGGAAATCCACGGTGCGGCCCTGGCCGTCGGTGAGGCGGCCGTCGTCCAGCACCTGCAACAACACGTTGAACACGTCCGGGTGCGCCTTCTCGACCTCGTCGAGCAGGATCACGGAATAGGGTTTGCGGCGCACCTGCTCGGTGAGCTGGCCGCCCTCTTCATAGCCCACGTAGCCGGGCGGCGCGCCGATCAGCCGCGCGACCGTGTGCTTTTCCATGTATTCCGACATGTCAACGCGCACCATGGCCTCGTCGCTGTCGAACAGGAAACCGGCGAGTGCCTTGGTCAGCTCGGTCTTGCCCACGCCCGTGGGACCGAGAAACAGGAACGAACCGTAGGGACGGCGCGGATCGGACAGGCCGGCGCGCGAACGGCGGATGGCGTTCGACACCACGCGGATGGCCTCGTCCTGCCCGACCACGCGGTGGTGCAGCGCCTCTTCCATGCGCAGCAGCTTCTCGCGCTCGCCTTCCATCATGCGCGACACCGGTATGCCGGTCCAGCGCGACACCACCTCGGCGATTTCGTTTTCAGTCACGGCGTTGCGCAGCAACTTGCGTTCCTGGCCTTCGGCCGCCTGCGCGGCGCTGAGCTGCTTTTCGAGTTCGGGGATGCGGCCGTATTGCAGCTCGGACATGCGAGCCAGGTCGCCGGCACGGCGCGCGGTTTCAAATTCCAGACGCGCGCGGTCGAGCGCTTCCTTTATATGCTGCGCGCCATGCACGGCGGCCTTCTCCGACTTCCAGACCTCATCCAGGTCGGAATATTCCTTTTCCAGTTTTTTGATTTCGCCTTCGAGCGTGGCCAGGCGCTGTTTCGAGGCCTCGTCGGTTTCCTTCTTGAGCGCCTCGCGCTCGATCTTGAGCTGGATCAGGCGACGGTCGAGGCGGTCCATGGATTCGGGCTTGGAGTCGATCTCCATGCGGATGCGCGAGGCCGCTTCGTCCACCAGGTCGATGGCCTTGTCCGGCAGCTGGCGACTGGTGATGTAGCGGTGCGACAGCGTGGCCGCGGCGACGATGGCCGGGTCGGTGATGTCCACGCCGTGATGCACCTCGTATTTTTCCTTCAGCCCGCGCAGGATGGCGATGGTGTCCTCGACGCTCGGCTCGTCGACCAGCACCTGCTGAAAACGGCGCTCCAGCGCGGCGTCCTTCTCCACGTACTTGCGGTATTCATCGAGCGTGGTGGCGCCGATGCAGTGCAGGTCGCCGCGCGCCAGCGCCGGCTTCAGCATGTTGCCGGCATCCATGGCGCCCTCGGCCTTGCCGGCGCCGACCATGGTATGCAGTTCGTCGATGAACAGGATGATGCGGCCTTCCTGCTTCGACAAATCCTTGAGTACGGCCTTGAGACGTTCCTCGAACTCGCCGCGGAACTTGGCGCCGGCGATGAGCGATCCCATGTCGAGCGACAGCAGGCGCTTGCCCTTCAGCCCTTCCGGCACTTCGCTGTTGATGATGCGCTGCGCCAGGCCTTCCACGATCGCGGTCTTGCCGACACCCGGCTCGCCGATCAGCACCGGGTTGTTCTTGGTGCGGCGTTGCAGGATCTGGATGCAGCGGCGGATTTCCTCGTCGCGCCCGATCACCGGGTCGAGCTTGCCCTGCTCGGCGCGCTCGGTGAGATCGATGGTGTATTTTTCCAGCGCCTGACGGCCTTCCTCGGCGCTCGCGTCCTCCACCTTCTGCCCGCCGCGCATGGCCTCGATGGCCTTCTCGATGCCGTTTCTGGAAACGCCGGCCTCCTTCAGCAGGCGTCCGAATTCGCCCTTGTCCTCGAGCGCCGCGAGCAGGAACAACTCGCTGGAAATATACTGGTCGCCGCGCTTCTGCGCGTACTTGTCGGTGAGGTTGAGCAGATTCGCCAGATTGTTCGAGACATGCACCTCACCGCCCGCGCCTTCCACCGTGGGCTGGCGGTCGAGCAGCTGGGAGAGCTTGGTGCGCAGGGCATTGACGTTGACGTCGGACTTGGCCAGCAGGCTGCGCGTGGTGCCGCCTTCCTGGTCGAGCAGCGCGGCCATGAGATGCGCCGGTTCGATGAACTGGTGGTCACGCCCGAGCGCGAGGCTCTGGGCGTCGGCCAGCGCCTGCTGGAATTTGGTGGTCAGTTTGTCCATGCGCATGGGAAAGCGGCTCCGGAATTTTCGTATTGGCTGTCTATTTGGGGCGATAACCTCTTTTTTTCAAGTGTTACTGGACGGTTTCGCCGTCGTTGGGCGGTTTTCCATTGCGGCGGCGGCGATGCGGGTTGTCATGTCGCCGTTCCTCCCCGGACAGGGCCAGCCGGTCCCACAGTTCTTCCAGGCAATGCTCGTCTTCCAGTCCGGCGCAGTGCAGCGGCGCGAAGCTCAGGAGACAGGCGCGGCTGGGAACGAATACCGCCGCCACCGTCATGCCCTGGGCACGGATACCTTCGATGCGCACCGGATGAATCGGCGCGCCCGTCAGGGACGACAGCAGGGCGATCCCGCGCTTCAGGGGCAACGGTTCGTGATGGTCCAGATGGATGCGCCCGTGCGGGAACAGCGCAACGACTTCGCCGTGCTTGAGCGCCTTGCGCGCGGCCTCGAAGGCGCTGCGGGGATTGCGCGTGCGCTCCACCGGGATGCAACCGATGCGGCGCAACAACCAGCGCAGCCACCAGCGGTCGTATTCCTCGCGCGCGATCAGGAACCGCAGCGGCCGCGGGCTGGCGGCGATCAGCAGCAGCGGATCGAGGCCGGAGACGTGGTTGGACGCCACCAGCGCCCCGCCGGCGGCGGGAAGATTCAGCGGTTCAGAGATCAGATGGTGAATGCGACGGCAGAAAATGCGGTTCAGTCCATCGAGGCGGTTGAGCCAGCGGCCGCCCCAGTCGGCGCCGTTGGCGGCCTCGCAGGTGCGCATCAGGCTGTGCCACAACCACGCCAGCAGGATGATGCCCGCGACCAGCGCCAGGAACAGGAGGAAATGTTCCGTCGTATCCGGCATGGGCTCAATCCGGGTGCATCGCCGCGGCGCGTCCGCGGCGCTCGTTCACGGTCAACAGCAGCAGGAGCCCGGCGATGAAAAACGCGCAGGTGGACAGCAAGGCCTGGCGGTGATTGCCGTGCGTGAGAAACGTCACCAGCCCGTAAACCAGCGGCCCGATGACGGCGGCGAGCTTGCCGGCCAGCCCCCACAGGCCGAAAAATTCCGCCGCGCGTTCCGGCGGCGAGAACTGCCCCACCAGGGCGCGCCCGGCCGACTGGCTGGAGCCGAGTGCGAGACCCACGAGATTCGCCACCACCCAGAAACCGGCGCGGCTTTCGATGAAGTACGCCAGCACCAGCGCCACGACCCACACTACCAGCGTCACCGCCAGTGTGCGCACCGAGCCGAGACGATCCTGCACCAGACCGAAGGTGAGCGCGCCCACCGCCGCCGTCACATTGACCACCATGATCAGGATGATGTTTTCCTGCATGGTGAAACCCATCGCCTCCTGCGCGTAAATCACGGCCAGCACCACCACCGTGTTGATGCCGCAGTAATACACCGCGAGGGTGACGAGAAAACGGAACAGGTCGCGATAGTGGCGCGCGTGCGCCAAAGTGTGGCGCACGCGCGCGAAGCCGATGCGGAAATAATTTTCACCCGGAGCCAGCCTGTGCGGCACGGCGCGCTCGCGCAACCATATAAAGGTGGGAAGCGCCGCCAGCGCGAACATCGCAGCGGTTATCCACAGGGTCACGGGCACGTATTGCTCGGCGACATCGCCGCGCGCCTGCGCCGACTGGATGTACGCCAGACACAGGCCCAGCACCAGCAGCCCCCCGACGTAACCGAGCGACCAGCCGTAGCCCGAGATGCGCCCCATTTCCTTCTGGCTGGCGATCTCGGGCAGAAACGCGGCGATGAAATTCTCGCCGCTGGCGAACATCAATGTCGCCAGAATCACCAGGGTCATGCCGAGCGCCACGTCGCCACGCCCGACAAAAGCGAGCGCCGCGGTAAACAGCACGCAACCGAAGGTGGTGAAGGCGAGGAATCTTTTTTTATGCGCACCGTGATCGGCGATGGCGCCGAGCACCGGCGCGCTGACCAGCACCAGAAAATTGGTGATCGCCATGGCCACGGTCCACAGCAGCGTCGCCGTGCCGCTGCGGTCCGCGCCGTTGGCGGCCACAACGCCGACGAAATAGGCGTTGAACACCGCCGTCAGCACCACCGTGGTATAGCCGGAATTGGCAAAGTCGTACATCGCCCACGCCAGCACCTCGCGTCTGGGTACCGTCAGGGGGATGGGCAACGTCTCTGTCACCACTCGGGGCCTGGTCACTGCGCGTAATATAAGCAAGACCGGCGGGCGAAGCGAGCAAACCCGTAGGGCGCATCAGGCGATAGCCGTAATGCGCCGGATGCGAACTCCATACGGCGCAATGCGCTGCGCTTATTGCGCCCTGCAGTTCTACTTAAAACCGCTTGGGAGCAGTATGGCGGACCGGGTCAGCGAAAGGCGGAGGCGACTACGGGGGCGGCGGGCGCCTTGGCCATGATGAATTCGCGCACCACGCGCATGACCTCGGCGCAGTGATCGTGATTGACGCGGTAGTACACCTCCTTGCCGCGTTTTTCACATACCAGCAATTCGGCGTTGCGCAGGATTTTCAGGTGGTGCGAGATCGCCGGGCGGCTGATCTTGAACAGGCGCGCGATGTCGTTGACGCAGATTTCTTCGCCGGGCTCGAACAAAAGCAGGATTTGCTGGCGCGTGGTGTCGCCGAGCGCGAAAAAGAACCGGGAGAAACGATCCCAGCCGTCTGGCAGACTGTTGGCATACTCTGACTTCATGCGGAAACAGACGGAATCAGCGATGCTCCAAATCTGATGCGAACGGCTGCCAGAATGCGCCCGCGCACCTGACATGTCAATATATTAAAACTTAATGTTTTGTTTATATTCTTACTGTTTTGCTCAGGCTGGCTTCGTTAGACTCCCGGAACCAGGACAAAAACGACCAACAACATGGAAGTTCATACCTTTTTCCTGATCCTGCTGACCATGCTGCTGTCAGCACGCGTGCTGGGCGAGCTGGCGGCACGGCTGGGAGCCCCGCCCGTGATCGGCGAGCTGTTAGCAGGCGTGCTGCTCGGGCCCAGCCTGCTCGGCTGGGTCGAACCGACCCCGGTGATCCGGCTGCTGGCGGAAATCGGCATCATCCTGCTGCTGTTCGAGGTTGGCCTGGAGACCGATATCCTGCGACTGATCCGCACCGGCGTGAAATCCGTCATCGTTGCGGCCGCCGGGATCATCCTGCCATTCGCCTTCGGCGCGCTGGCGGCCATCCACGTTTTCGACCTGAGCCTGATCACGGCGCTGTTCATTGGCGGCACGCTGACCGCCACCAGCATCGGCATCACCGTGCGGGTGCTGACGGATCTTGGACGCAGCCAGGGCCGCGAATCGAACATCGTGCTCGGCGCGGCGGTGATCGACGACGTCGTCGGCATCGTGCTGCTGGCCTTCCTGTACGAATTCTCCTCCGGCGGCGGCATCAACCTCGTCAATACCGGCAAGGTGCTGCTGTTCATCCTGCTGTTTCTGATCCTGGCGCCGCTTGCCGCCCGGCTCATGGCGGAAGTCATCAAGCGTTTCGAGCGCGTCAGCCAGATCCCGGGGCTGATCCCGACCACGGTGGTTTCGCTGGTGCTGTTCTTCGCGTGGCTGGCGCATGCCGTCGGCGCGCCGGAACTGCTGGGCGGGTTTGCCGCCGGCCTGGCGCTGTCGCAACGCTTCTTCTTCCCCATGGGCGTCGCCATCCACACCGACGCCAAGTTCGCGCACCACATGGAAGGCCAGATGCGCCCGATCGTGCACCTGTTCACGCCGATATTTTTCGTCATGGTCGGCCTGTCGCTCAACTTTCAGGTCATCGACTGGTCTTCCAGCTTCATCTGGACCTTCTCGGGGGTGCTGTTCGTGCTGGCGGTGGCGGGGAAACTGCTGGGCGCCTTCCTGATCCGGGAAAACCTGCCGACGCGTTTCGCCATCGGCCTGGCCATGGTGCCGCGCGGCGAGGTCGGCCTGATCTTCGCCGAGCTGGGGCGGTCCTCCGGCATTTTCGACGGTGAAATCTACGCCGCCATGGTCGTGGTGATCGCCCTGACCACCCTGCTCCCGCCCTTCGTCATGAAATGGCTGTATCGGCGCCACGCCGGAAGTTTCCCGGAGGCGCATGGCTAGCGCACGCCTCCGGGTTACAATCAGGTTCGCGTCATGAGTCTGCCCTGATGTCCAAAGCAAAACTTCCCGAAAACATCGCTGAATCCGTTCGCCAGGCGCTGGCGGAGGACGTCGGCCCGGGCGATCTCACCGCCGCGCTCATCCCCGCCGAAACGCAGGCCGAGGCACAGGTGGTCACGCGCGAGCCGGCCATCCTCTGCGGCACAGTCTGGTTCGACGAAGTTTTCCATCAGGTCGACAAGCGCGTCAGCGTCACCTGGAATGCCCATGACGGCGATGCCATTCGCGCCGAACAAATACTTTGCACCCTGCGCGGTCCGGCGCGCGCGCTGCTCACCGGCGAGCGCGCCGCGCTGAATTTCCTGCAGCTGCTGTCCGGCACCGCCACGCTGACGCGACAATACGTGGACGCCGTGCGCGGAACCCGCGCGATCATCCTCGACACGCGCAAGACCATTCCCGGACTGCGCCGGGCGCAGAAATACGCGGTCGCCTGCGGCGACGGACAGAATCACCGCCTGGGCCTGTACGACGCCATCCTGATCAAGGAAAACCACATCGCCGCGGCCGGCTCCGTTGCCGCGGCCTTGCGCGCGGCCAGGGCCTCCGCGCCGAAAGACGTGACCGTGGAAATCGAAGTGGAAAACCTCGAACAGCTGCGCGAAGCACTCGAAGCCGGCGCCGGGCGCATCCTGCTCGATAATTTCAGCGCCGGGGAATTAAAGACCGCGGTACGGGAAACGGGCGGGCGCGCCAAACTCGAGGCCTCGGGCGGGGTTAACCTCTCCAACATCCGCACCATCGCCGAAACCGGCGTGGACTTCATTTCCATCGGCGCCATCACCAAGAATGTCGTGGCGGTAGACCTGTCCCTGCGCTTCCGCCATCATGACTGAATCGTCTGAAGCAGGGGGGAAACCGGTGCGGCGCAAGCTCTGGGTAATCGCCGCCGTGTTGATCGCCGGCATGGCCGCTGCCTGGCTGGCAGCATTGCTGCAACCCCGGACACCGACAGCACCGCCATCCTTGCCGGCCACAGGACTCGCCACGGAAGACGGACGCTACCTGTTCAGCGTCACGCTGCACACGCCGGAGGAAATCGCCGGCCTGCTGGCTCGCGCCGAGGAACTGGCGAAAATCCGGCGCGCAGACAGCAGCAATACCGGCATCGCGCTGGTGCTGCATGGTCCCGAAATCGAAATTTTCGCGAAAAAGAACTATGCGCGATTCCGGGAAACGGTGGACCGCGCGGCGCGGCTCGATGCCGGACGCATCATCGAAGTGAAAATGTGCCGCACTGAAATGCAACGCCTTGGTATCCGGGAAGAGGATATCCCCGGCTTCATCGAGCTGGTGCCCTACGGACCGGATGAAGAAAGTCGACTGCGCCGCAGCGGTTACGTGTATCTGTGATCAATGCATCGGAACGGATGACGCCGGTTAATCCGGCGTACCGTCGGCAACCACGCAGTTGCGGCCGATTTTTTTGGCGCGATACAGCGCGCGATCGGCCATGGCAATCAGCTCCTCCGGCTTCTGCTGCTCCATGGGAACGAGACTGGCCACGCCGATGCTGACGGTCACATTACTGCCAACCTTTGACGCCGGATGCGCGAAGCCCATGTTCTCGATCGCCGCGCGCAGGCGCTCGGCAAGCATGGCGGCGTTCCTGGCATCCGTCTCGGGCAGAATCGCGGCGAATTCCTCCCCGCCGTAACGCGCGACGACATCGCCGGCCCGGTGCAGGCCGCCGGCCAGGGTGTGCGCGATCCGGCGCAGGCATTCGTCGCCCGTCAGATGGCCGAGCGCGTCATTCAGGGCCTTGAAATAATCCACGTCGATCATGAGCAGCGCCAGCGGCTTGCGCGCGCGGCGTTCGCGACGCCATTCCAGATCCAGATGCTCCTGAAAGTAGCGGTGGTTGGCGATACCGGTGAGATCGTCCTGCGTGGACATGCGTTCGAGCCGCCGGTTGGCGCGCTCCAGATCGTGCGAGGCACCGAGCAACCGTTCTTGCGACAGATTCAGAATACGATTGAGACGCAGGATGTAAAACGCGATGGCGCTGAGCGCCACAACCAGCACCACCATGCCGGCAATCCAGTGCCAATACTGGCGCAGAATGTCCGCAGTCGACATCCTGCCGTAATCCTCGTAGGGGCCGACATGCAACTCGCGATAAAGCTCGTGCACGGGGGTGTAATCCAGCGGCACGGTCCAGCCGGCGGACTTGCTCGCTTGCGCCGCCGGGTGTCCGGGCGGCAGGCTCAGCAGCGCGATCGCCACTTGCTGCGCCAGCTCATCGGATGTCTGACGCGCCTTCGAGAACGGCCACTCGGGATAGAGCCGGGTGCTGAGCGCGAACGGGAAACCCTCTGCGTGTTGCGGGTTGAGGATGCGGAACTGGTCAAGCCGGATTTTCCCGTCCGCCGCCATGCGTTCCAGCATGTCGGTGCGCACCATGCCGGCGTCCACCTTGCCGTCACGTACCGCGTACACGATCGGGTCCTGCGGCAGGCCGATGAATTTGATCTCGGTAAAATCCCTGAACGGATCAATGCCGTGATCCTTGAACTCGCGCCACGCCATGAGAAAACCGCCAAAGGCGTTCTTGTCCACCGCCATGAACGATCGCCCCCGCAGGTCCTCCAGGTGCTTGACGGACGGATGGTCGGCGCGCGTGAAAATCACCGACCCGAACACGGTATACGGCTGTCCCTGACGCAGATTGCGCAGCGTCAGCATGCGCGTCACGCCGTACCGCGCCTCAAGCTCGACATAGGACCCGGGGTTGGTCAGGACGAACTCCACCTCGCCCTGTGCGACCGCGGGGCCGATGGTGTGATTGTCGAGCGGAACAATAAGGAAACGGCGACCGGGAATCCGTTGCGTCAGGTAATCCGCCGTCGGTGACCAGAGATTCAGACTCTCCTGACTGTGCGCCAGCACACCGATGCGCACCGTATCGTCGAGGGCGGTGGCAACAGCGGGCGCCAGCAAGGCAAACAGCGCCACCAGCATGGATGCAGCAAGCCGGAAGATGGTCCGCACGGCGGTAAGGGCGCCGCTCCCCATGCCGAAAAACACTGTATACAGCCCTGGCGTGGATTCGGAGTATTGGGATGCCGATGCTTCAGATGAGCATATCCCGTGCCAAAACAAGCCAGCCCGGACTGTCGGTTTGACCCATGTCAATTTCCCCGGGAAACAGCGTTTGTTTGCCGCCTTGGCGGCCTGACGAAGGCTCAATACGAACCCCGCGGGGACCCGAGACGAACGCGATCCGGGGAGTGATAGCGCTTTAGATTTATCCTGACGATGGATTTGACAGTGCTTTTGTCAGGTATTCGACAAAACGATCACGATAACTCTGGCGTTGAAACGCCTGGATGTGGCCGCCACCCGGCACGATCCACAGCTGTTTCGGTTCACGCGCAAGTTCGAACAGGCGTTGCCCGTGATGCACCGGCACGATCGGGTCCTGGTCGCCGTGAATGATCAGCAGCGGGATCGGGCTGATGGCCGCCACGGCGCGTGACGGGCTGTAGTCATCGGCTATCGTCCATGAAAGCGGATACTGGAACGGCCAGGTCAGCCAGAAGTCACCGAGCTTCTCGCGCGTGATGCTTCGGTATCCGGAAAACGCGCTCTCCACCACCAGCGCGCGAATGTGCCGGCGGTACGGCGAGTGCGCGACGTTGTAAATGGAAATGGCGCCACCGAGACTCTGGCCGAACATCACGAGGCGGTTGGCGTCTACGTCCGGGCGCGCGATCAACATCTTCAGCGCACTCTCCACGTCATCCTGCACGCCGGCCAGCGTGGGCTTGCCCGCGGAGGCGCCGTAGCCGCGGTAGTCCAGCAGGAACACGTTGAAGCCCCGCTCCGGCAACCAGCGCACCGACATGATGTGGGTGCTGACGTTCTCGGCATTGCCGTGCAGAAACAGAATGGTCCCGAGCGCCCTGCCCGTCGCGGGCAGGAACCAGCCGTGCAGGCGCGTGCCGTCGCCGGCGTTGAAATAAACGTCTTCGTACTTCAGCCCCAGCCGCTCGGGTGTCTGGACGTGCTCGCGATAGGGATAGAAAAAAACATTGCTGCAGCCGGCAAGGCCGAGCGAGAACAGGACAAGGATCAGCCAGCGCCGCATCAGAAATAAAGATACAGCGATAGCTGCCCGCTGTTCCAGTAGTCGCGGAATTCCTGCTTGCGGGACAGGTTGAGACGCAGCGCGCTCTGCCGACCCAGCGCGTAGCGCTGCTCCAGCACCAGTTCACGCGCCCAGTGATCGTCCCCGAGGCCGTAACGCAAGGAGCGCGCCTGCAAATGGACACCCCAGCGTCCGGTGACGTCGGCCAGCAGGCCGATGGCGGGGCCGGCGCCCAGGGTGTAATTGCTCTCGAAACGCTGACTGGCGTCCAGCGCCACTTCGAGGAAACCATAGTAAACCGCGTTATTGCCGAACAGTTTGGGCGCGGCATAGGCCAGCCCGGGCCCTCCGTGGAGCCGGAATACCAGCGGTTCCGCGCCGTCCGCAAGACGCTTGCGCGTCCAGCCGACATTGATCTTCCATGACACCGGACTGAAGAAATCGTTGCGCGGCGACAGCGAGAAAATATCCAGCGGCTTGAAATCCTCCAGGCGCAGGCCGTCATCGTCCTGGTAGTGGCGGAAGCGCATGTCGAAAAACTGTATCTGCGCACCACGGGTGTAACCGGCGTCCTGATCCAGCAGGTCGTGATAGGTCGGGCGCAGGTGAATCTCCCCGAAACGGCGGCCATCCCGGCTTCCCGCCCCGATGCCGATGCGCGAGGTCTTGTGCCCCTCGTCCGGCCGGACCGCGGGGACTGGTATCTCCGGTTTCTGCGGCGGCACCGGCAGCCGGCTGCGGGCCAGCAGCAGTTCACGCATGTGCGCCGCGGCGTCGGGGGCCTTGTTGCGCCCGGTGGCCGATTCATAGGCGGCGTATTCATAGCCGAGTTCCAGCGCTTCGGCTTGGTCCACGGCCGGCAGTGCGCGCACGCGACTGTCGTTCGCGTCAATTTTCTGCTTGCCCAAATCCCGCGCGAGCTCGCGCTCGGTTGCCGGCAGGTGCTTCAGCCGTTCCTGCATGATGGTGACGCTGGCGGGACGATAGACCACGCGCTTGAGCAGCCCCGGCTGGTCTGCCACGGCGCGCACGGTGTCGGAGGGAATCGCCCACCAGCGGAAACGGTCGGTCAGCGGCAGGCCAGGGCGCGCCACCTCCAGCAGCGACAGCAGATGATAGGCGCAATTTTCGTCGAAAAAATAATAATCGAACCGGGTCGGGCCCAGCTCCCACGCGTGCATCACCAGACGGTCGATTTCCTCCTGCGTGAGCGTCAATTGATATTCCCATACATCACGATTTTCAATGTCGCTGTATTCCCGCACCTTGAGATAATACGGCGTAATCGCAAAAACCCCAGGATAACCTCCGAACAATCCCTTGACCGCAAAAATCAGGCCACTGGTCTCAGCCGTACCGGCGGCATAACTGATGGAATAGGCGAGCAATCGTGTTTTTTCATCCTGATCCCTGGCGTCGATGCGCAGCAGCGTGTGACCGTACATCGAGGCTGGGTTGTTCAGGTAGGCGGCGGGAAACACCAGCGTGATTTCATGCGGGTCGAGGCTGGCGCGCCATTGGTAAAAACGCTTGCAGGGTTGCGGCGGCAGGCGCGCCGGATCGAAGCGCAACTCCTGCTTCAGCCACTGGTAACGCGCGATGAACCGGCACTGGGGATTCTGCGTCTTGTCGGTCTCCTCGGCGGTGGAGAAAAACGCGGCGAGCGTCGCCTCCAACTCGGCGGCGGCGTCGTTCCTGCCATCGGGTGCATTAAAAAACCCGGGATCGTCGGCAAGACTGCGGCTGCCGAACCAGTAGGCATAAGGCTTGTAGTGCAGCAGGTTCAGCCACTCGGCGCGCTGCGACAGGTTTTCCTGCCGGGCCCGTTGAATCAGCTCTTCGAGATAGGCATTGCCGGTCGCGAAAACCGCACACGGAAACCACAACAGAATGAGCAATAAAATCCGGCGCCCGGGCATGGGGTAACAATCATGGCAGATATGAAAACGGCACCCAGCTTACAACAGCTGGGTGCCGCCGTGATACGACAGCTTGGCGATTAGATCGACAGGGAATACTGAGCGAGTTCGCTGTCCGACGCCAACACCTGCTTCAGCGAGGCCAACACCTGATCCGTGGTGGCGTTGTCGGAAGAGAAGATCTTCGCAAAATTTTCCTTGGTGGCCTGGAAGAACGCCGGCTTGTGCTGATCCTGAACGCCGATCAGCTTGGCCAGGGATTCCAGCGACTCACCGCTGCCGGTAGACATGTCGCGCGCCAGCTTTTCCTTGTTGCCGTCGATGAACATGGCGGTCTTCCAGTCGGACTTTACCACACCGTCCTGTTTGCAGCCCGAGGTGCCGGAAGTGACGCCAAAGGTATTAATGAACGTACCATTGGTGGTCATTGCGAGAACTTGCGGTGCAATGCCCTTTTGTCCATCAAAAAGTTTAGAGCCCACACCACAATTCCCATCGGCACCCGCCATTGCGCCAACCGGGAACATGCCTACTAAAGCGACAACCATGAGCTTCTTGTTCAACATTAAGTATCCTCCTGATATTAAAGGGGTACAGCCGCCTGATTACGCTTACATCCAATTCACTTATATGCTCGGTTAATTAAAGAGTCAAGGGTAATGCGGGGGTTTTCAGCATGGTTCATGACGCCCTAACCAAAACTCATCTTCCAGCCATGAGCGGAATCCCGATCAGTCCGCCGAACCAGCATGATCAACCGATAGTCGGTGAATAACGGCAGCCACGAAGATAGCGTGGCGACTCATTGGAGACTAGATTGGCAGGTTTAACGAGGCCATCGTTTTGCTGTTACCAGTTGGCGCATGGATATATCGGATGTTAAAGAAGCCTTTATCTAGTGGTGAGCTTAGAAATATTTCGTGCTGTCGATAATGCTGCTGATGGAATTGTTTGTCTGAGATCTGGAGACCGAGTTTAATGCTAGCCGGGAAATAACCCATCAAAATGATGTTCGGCTTCAGATAGAAATCTACTCCGTGACTCTCTTGTAATCCCGCAGATACTGAAACGTCAAAAGTAACATCGCGATTACCAAAATTATGGCCTAATCCTAATTCCAGTTCAGCACGCATTTCATCTCTAACATTAGCGCGGTTAAAACCAAAGTAGAAGCTCCACGACAACGGTTGCCATAAGAGTGGATGGTTCGGTATAGAGCGAATTTTTAAAAGATCAAGTTGCTCAAGACGAAAACCTTTGCTGTATGCCAATAATTGCACATCAAACAAAGCAAGCTCTGTTTCTTGGTTCACTGCACTCTGTGGCACGTATATATCGCGTAGCATGGGACGGTATCCAAACAAAACTCCGGTTCGTGTCGTGCTTCTAAATACGCCAAAAAGCACCCGGTCTGATTCGGAATTCTCCAATGGATCAATAAAGAAGGGCTTGAACGAGGACGGTGAGTACTGCAAGGATTGGACTTGGTCATAGTTTGCGTAAATGATTTTATGTCTGCGAAATGAGTACTGATAGTGAAGTGCAAGCACTTCTTTCACATGGTCAGGCATGGTGTCAGAGGGAATTGAGCGTTGAGCAATAACATCTTTTACAGTCCGTAACTCATCAGTAGTTAATTTCTTCAACAAATTATCAACACGCAGCAATGAGGGGCTCAACGACGACCGTTCCGTTAAGCGATCAGCATAGAGTTTCACCACGTCGATAGGCAGCACAAAACTCGCACTCTCTAGTGTACGAGTTTCGTCGGGTAATCCAATAGCTAGTAGTTCAGAAATTTGGAATGCACAGTTTTCTTTTATAAAGTAATAATGGAAACGAGCTTTGCGTAGTTCGTACAAATGCAGGACAATCCGTGAAATCTCCTCGGGTGAGAAATCAAGCCGATAAATATACATCGCGCGCTGTTCATGCACGGTATACTCATTCAGCTTGCGAAAAAACGGGCCGCGAATATAATATCCAGCGTATTTTCCACTCACACCGCTGTACACGTAGCGAAAGAATCCATCAGGCTCGGTTTGCGCGGAAAAATGAACAGCCTCAGCTAACGGAATTGGTATGTCATGGTTATTGAATACCAATAAAATGTGACCGAATGCTGATGCAGGAGCGTCAACAAGCTCTGAAACGAAAACGATATTCAGAGTTTCTTTCTGAAAGCTATGAAGAAACTTCTGGAGATTTTCGCATTTTTTCAAATCAAAATTTGGTAGGTCAGAAACCTGTTTACGCAGCCAAGCATAACGAGCAGGAAAATTGCAGGCGACGTCATTGCCCTGAGAGCTTTTGAGTAATCGGATAGTTTCTTTTTGCTCGCCTAGAGCATCTTGCTGTCCATTGATTGATACAAAAAACTCTTCTGAGATCACTCGGCTACGAGTGCCATCAAAGTGCAGTAGTTTTTCCCAATAACTCCTCTCTTTATGAAGTTGATCACCAAACGAAGCTGTACTTACAAGTAACGTTAGTACCAGTACCACGAGGGCGCTTGTCGGTAAATGAATATGCAATGTCATGCCGCGATTAATGAGCGGAGATTATGACGCCTAGAAAGAAAAACCCCGCCGGTGCGGCGGGGTTCCATTCCGTGGCCTATGGTGCTTGATGGCTGCTGATCTTCTTCAAAAACTCCACCGGGTCAGCTGTACTGGCGATCAATTCTAACGTCATTTCGCTGGCCGTTATGAGCGGAATACCTAGGTCTTGCGACACCAATTCATACAGTGCCGCCATCAGTATCTTGTCATGCGTGTTACGTATAGTGAAATAATAGGTAAGCACGAAAGCACGAAGATCATCTGCAACTTGCCGGTCAAGCAAGCCGTAGTTAGCCATTCATGTACCGGCTTCTTCCTTCTTTAGTTGAAAATGGAATGTGTTCGGCACGTACTCGTAAGCAGCACCAGTGACGAAATCGGTCGTGCTTAAATCCCAAAAAATGTTAAGAAGAGCGACGCCATCATATTTCTTATCCAACGGCATCGTTTGAACCTTATAGCCGTCCTTCTTGATCGTTATGACGCTCGCAGAGTTCTTCTTGACCTTGGTGCTTAATGGGGTAACACCAATGGAAATGCCATCGATACTGACCAGGGCTCCGTCTGGTTCACTATTGATAGTAAGCACTTGATCTGTCCCCTTGATAATAGAAGCGCAGCCAGTAGAAAGAGCAGCAACAGACAGAAAAACAACCACAGATCGTAATCTCATTATTGATTCTCCTAGCGTTGTTATAAAAATCCATCCACCCACGTCGACACGCTTTGCAGATTTAAATTCTGCTGTGCGTTATCAAACATACGTTTAATGGAGTGCACCTTCACAGAAAACCATTTTTAATAACCAGCTTCCCAAGGAAGCTAAAATAGCATATTCCGAATATGCCAAAATGCATAGATAGCTGAGAGGTGGGGTGGAAGACAGATCAAATTAGTCAAAATCAATATTTTCTTTATAAGCCAATGGCTTGAGAATACCAGTGTCGCCAACATAATTGGCGCCGTTTGATGCAAGCGCCATCAGGCCCGAGACAATGCCACCTGATTACGTCCTCAGAGATGGTCAATGTAGGGTGGAATGAGCCAGGAAAATCACCACCACGCCGAGCGCGATCAGCGCGATCTGCTGCACCGTGGCGCTGAACTCGGGGCGCTTGTGCAGGCCGGGAATCAGGTCAGCGACCGCGATGTAGATGAAACTCGACGCGGCCACGGCCAGCACGTACGGCACCAGCTGCTCGGCGAGTGACAGTGAGAAATAGGCGACAACGCCGCCGACGATCGTGGTCAGTCCGGTCAGGGCGTTGTACGCCAGGGCCCGCGCGCGGCTGAAGCCGCTGTGCAGCAGGATTGCGAAGTCGCCGAGCTCCTGCGGGATTTCATGGGCGATCACGGCGATGCTGGTGATGATGCCGAGATGTATATCCGTCAGGAACGCGGCCGCGATCAGCACCCCGTCCACCATATTATGGATGCCGTCACCGATCAGGATCAGGTTCCCGGTCGCGGCGTGACGCGCCCGGTCCACATCCGGCACATGCGCCTCACAGTCATGCGTATGGCAGTGACGCCAGATCACCATCTTCTCGAGCAGGAAGAAAACCAGAATGCCGCACAGTACCGTGAGCGCGACCCGATGCACGTCCACCCCCGGCGTCTCGAAGGCATGCGGCAGGAGCGCGAGGAAGGACGCCCCGAGCAACGCGCCGATGGCGAAACTCACCATCGGCGACAGCAGGCGCGTGCGCGTCGCCTCCGGCACCAGCAGGAACGCGGCGGCCGCGAACACGCTCAGCACGCCGCCGAGGGCGGTGAATAAGATAATCCAGAGAATCAGGGAATCCATCTTCGGCACTCGCCCGGCGCGAAAGCGGGCATCATAACCTAACGCGCGTGTTTATCCAGCCAGATGAGCGAGGCCATGCGCCCGCAGGTGCCATCGCGCCGGTGGGAATAAAACAGGTTGCGTTCGCGCAGGGTGCAGCGCAGACCGCCATGGATCTCGTGCACGCCCTGTGAGCGCAGACGCCGGCGCGCGATGTCGTAAAGATCGGCCAGCCAGTGTCCCGGACGATTCGGCACGGGCGTGAACGACCCGGCCATCTCCTTGTCCTGGCCGACGAATGCCTGGCGCACGTCGTCACCAACCTCGTAAGCCGAGGGTCCGATAGCCGGCCCGAGCCAGGCCATGAGATTGGCCGGGGGAACCTGGATTTTGCGCAAACCCTCTTCGATGACGCCGGCCGCCAATCCGCGCCAACCGGCATGCAGCACGCCAATGCGCGTACTGCGCCGGTCACACAGGAAGACCGGCAGGCAATCCGCGGTCAGCACCGCGCACACCACGCCACCGGTGCCGGTCACACAACCGTCCGCCTCCTCGCCAGGCCCGGCGTCGAACGCGTCGATTACACGGCTGCTGTGTACCTGCGTGAGCCACCACGGCTCGGCCGGCAGCTTCAGCACTTCGCGCAGCAATGTGCGATTGCGCTTGACGCTGCCGGGCTCATCGCCCACGAGATTGCTGAGATTGAACGAGGCATACGGCCCGACGCTGAAACCGCCGTTGCGCGTGGTCGTCAACGCCTTCACGTGCACCGGCGCCGGCCAGTCGGGATATACGAATTCGAGAGTATTGATTGGCACCATCTTTGGTTTTTCTGGCCCGCTGGCGGGAGATATTACATTATTGTGTGCTTTTCGCGCACGGTTTGTTGAGCGGGCTTCGCCCACTCAACAATCACCCCTCTCCCTGACCATCTCCCGCAAGGGGAGAGGGAATTAAAAGTCAAAAGCCGCCTAAGATGGCTTTTGATCATTCACTACCTGGATTCCCGCTTTCGCGGGAATGACAACACCCTCTGAGATGAAATTAACTCTCATGGACCTTGGCATCCAATGCCAGGGCCTCCATCAACTTGCTCATGTCCTCCGGCACCGACGTGGCCCACTGCACGCGCTTTCCCGTTTTGGGATGAATCAGGGACAGCTTGAGCGCATGCAGGGCCTGGCGCCGGAAGTTACGCAATACGATTTTCAGTTTCTCACCCGCGCCGGTGGGAATTTTGAGCCGGCCGCCGTACACCGGGTCGCCCACCACCGGGTAATGCAGGTGCGCCATGTGCACGCGGATCTGGTGCGTGCGGCCGGATTCGAGGTTGACCTGCACCAGCGTGTGGGCGCGGTATTTTTTCATCACGCGGTAATGGCTCACCGCGGGCTTGCCCCGGTTGCTCACCGCCATGCGCGTGCGCTGGGTGCGATGGCGGCCGATCGGGGCCTCGATGGTCCCGCCCGCGACCATGACGCCGTTGACGATGGTGAGGTATTCGCGCTCGACGCTGTGTTCCTGCAGTTGTTCGATCAGGTTCTGGCGCGCATGCTCGGTCTTCGCGACCACGAGCAGCCCCGAGGTATCCTTGTCGAGCCGGTGTACGATCCCCGCGCGCGGGAGTTGCGCGAGTTTCGGCATGCGCGCGACCAGGGCGTTCAGCAGGGTGCCTTCCGGGTTGCCCGCGCCCGGATGCACCACCAGGCCAGGTGGTTTGTTGATGACGAGCAACTCGCTGTCTTCGTGCACGATCTCCAGCGGCAGTGCCTGCGCCTTCCAGCCCGATTCCACCGGCGGCGGCACCCTGATCTCTACCGCATCACCCTCCTTGACCTTGTCGCGCTTGCGCGGAACCCGGCCGTTGAGGGTGATACGCCCGTCTTCGATCCATTGTTGCAGCTGCGAGCGCGTGATGTCCGCGAACAGCGCCGCCAGCGCCTGGTCGAGCCGTTGTCCGGCCAGCTCGGGCGGGATGCTTGCCGACAGTGTGGATTCCTGGTTCATGCCTGCGTCCGGTCTTTCCGGCGAAGTGAAATCGGGTTAAGCTGGCGCGACTTTATACGTTGTGCCGGGGTAAATCGAATGCGTCGTCTCACCGGGCCGCTGTCCGGCCTTTTCTTCCTGTTGCTGATTGCCGGATGCGCCGGCATCACCGAGGATCCGACCAAGAACTGGTCGCCGGAGAAATTCTACACCGAGGCCAAGGAGAAGGTGGCCGAAGGTGATTACGAAACCGGCATCAAGTACTTCGAAACCCTGGAGGCGCGCTATCCCTACGGGCGCTACGCCGAACAGGCCCAGCTGGAAATCGCCTACGCCAACTACAAGTACGAGGAACCGGCGCTCGCCATCGCCGCGGCCGACCGTTTCATCCGCCTGCATCCGACGCACCCGAACGTGGACTACGCCTATTACCTCAAGGGCCTGGTGAACTTTCAGGGCGAGAAGGGATTCATCAACTGGTTGTTCGGCTCCAAGGACGATCTCTCCGACCGTGACCCCAAGGGCGCGCTCGAGGCCTACAACGCCTTCAACGAGGTCGTGCAGCGCTTCCCCAACAGCCGTTATGCCGAGGACTCGCGGAGCCGCATGGCCTATCTGTTCGAGTCGCAGGCAAAGTACGAAACCATGGTGGCGCGTTTCTATTATGAACGCTCGGCCTATGTCGCGGCCGTCAACCGCGCCAAATATGCGCTGGAGAATTATCCGCGCACGCCGTCGACGGAAGATGCGCTCGGGATCATGGCCTTGTCCTACAAGGCCATGGGTGTGGACGATCTGCTGAAGGACACCCTGCGTATACTGCGCCGGAATTTTCCGCAGAGCCGTTATATCGCCGAGGCCGGCGCCTGACGACGGACTAGATCGCCTCCGGCCCCTGCTCGCCGGTGCGGATACGGATCACCTGCTCCACGGTCGTGACGAATATCTTGCCGTCGCCGATCTTGCCGGTGCGCGCCGCGCCGGTGATGGCCTCAATGCAGCGGTCCAGCATCTTGTCGTCCACCACCAGTTCGATCTTCACCTTGGGCAGGAAATCCACCACGTACTCCGCGCCGCGGTAAAGCTCCGTGTGCCCCTTCTGCCGGCCGAAACCCTTCACCTCGGTGACGGTCAGGCCGCTGACGCCGGCCTCGGACAGGGCCTCGCGCACGTCGTCGAGCTTGAAGGGTTTGATGATGGCCTCGATTTTTTTCATTGTCGGAAACCTCGAATCAGATTTTTCATATCATTGATCTATGACAAAACAGAATTAAACCGCCAAGACGCCAAGAACGCCAAGTTTTTTATCTTGAATAAATAGCTTTTCCCGGCGTCCTTGGCGTCTTGGCGGTTCAAAATCATATTATCCATTAGAAACCCTATATACCACCTGCCGGTCCGTTGCCACCGGGCTTGTCCGGGCCGCGGCCGTAGCCCGAAGTGACGGGATAGCGCCGGTCGCGCCCGAAGGCGCGCGGGGTGATGCGCACCCCGGGCGCCGCCTGGCGGCGCTTGTATTCGTTGCGGTCCACCATGCGCAGCACGCGGCGCACCGTGGCCTCCTCGAAACCGGCGGCAATGATGTCCCCGGCCGACTGGTCCAGCTCGACATAGCGTTCCAGGATGGGATCGAGCACGTCATAGGGCGGCAGTGAATCGGTATCCTTCTGATCCGGCGCCAGTTCCGCCGACGGGGGGCGTTCGAACACGCGGCGGGGAATGACCGGTTTGATCTTGTTTCGGTATTCCGCCAGGCGGTACACCAGCGTCTTGGGCACGTCCTTGATGGCGGCGAAGCCGCCGGCCATGTCGCCGTAGAGCGTGGCATAGCCCACCGACATCTCGCTCTTGTTGCCGGTGGTCAGCACCATGCGGCCGGTCTTGTTCGAGATCGCCATGAGCAAGGTGCCGCGGACGCGCGCCTGGATGTTTTCCTCGGTGCTGTCCGGCTTGCGACCCTGGAATTCCTCCTTGAGTGCGCCGAGGAAGACTTCGAACATCGGTTCGATCGGGATGGTGCTGTGCTTCACGCCCAGCGCCTCGGCCTGCGAGCGCGCATCCTCCAGACTCATCGCGGCGGTGTAGCGCGATGGCATCAGCACCGCCTCGACGCGCGACGCGCCGATGGCATCCGCCGCGATGCACAGGGTAAGCGCCGAATCGACGCCGCCGGAAAGACCGATGACCGCGCCGGCAAAACCGTTCTTGCCGATGTAATCGCGCACGCCCAGCACCAGCGCCGAGTACACGCTCTGCTCCTCGGGAAGATCAGGCGCAATCGCCGCCGGCACCGGCGTCATCCGGGCGCCGGCCTTGATCTCCACCAGATGAAGCCCTTCCTCGAAGGCCGGGGCGCGCTGGGTCATCTCGCCGCGCGCGTTAACTACGAAGGAATCGCCGTCGAATACCAGCTCGTCCTGCCCGCCGACCAGGTTCAGATAGACGATGGGCACGCGGTTGTCGCGCGCGCGCCGGGCGACAACCTCGAACCGCTCTCTCCCCTTGTTCCTGTGAAATGGCGAGGCATTGAGATTGAGCATGAGTTTCGCGCCCGCCTTCACCGCCTGTTCCACCGGCCCGCGCTCCCACACGTCCTCGCAGATGGTGAGGCCGATCGCCTGGCCCTTGATATCGAGCACACAGGGTTCATCGCCCTCGGCGAAGTAACGCTTCTCGTCGAACACGCCGTAGTTGGGAAGAATGTGCTTGAAATATGTCGTAATCACCTTGCCGCCGCGCAGCAGTGAGGCGGCATTGAACAGCTTGCCGTACTGCCGCTTGGGGTAACCGACGATCACGTCGATACCGGAAATGCCCCGCAGCATCTCGCCCAGCGCCAATTCCACGCGCACGCTGAGGTCGGGACGCAACAGCAGGTCCTCGGGCGGGTAGCCGGTGAGCGCGAGTTCGGGAAAGAGAATGACATCGGCCCTGAGTTCGTCGCGGGCGCGCGTCGCGGCGGCGATCATCTTCGCGACATTGCCGGCGACGTCACCCACCAGCAGATTGAGCTGACCGAGCGCGATGCGCAGCCGCGCCGCCATGTCAGGCCAGCACTTCGCGCATGCGCGCGCCAATGTCCGCGGGCGAGCGCACGGTGTGCGCGCCGGCGGCCTCGAGCGCGCGGTATTTTTCCTCGGCCGTGCCCTTGCCCCCGGCGATCACGGCGCCGGCATGGCCCATGCGCTTGCCCTTGGGCGCGGTCACGCCGGCGATGTAGGCCACCACCGGCTTGGTCACGTGATTCTTTATATAAGCCGCGGCGTCTTCCTCCGCCTGCCCGCCGATCTCGCCCACCATGACGATGCCGCGGGTGGCGGGATCGGCCTCGAACAGGCGCAGGCAGTCCACGAAATTCAGCCCCTGGATCGGGTCGCCGCCGATACCGACGCAGGTGCTCTGCCCCAGTTCTTCCAGCGTGGTCTGGTACACGGCCTCGTAGGTCAGCGTGCCGGAACGCGAAATGATGCCGATGCTCCCGGGCTTGTGAATGAAACCCGGCATGATGCCGATCTTGCACTCGCCCGGCGTGATGATGCCGGGGCAGTTCGGACCGATGAGCGCCACGCCAGGATACTGGTGCAGCGCCACCTTGACCTTGCGCATGTCTCGCACCGGGATGCCCTCGGTGATGCAGGCAATGACCTTGATGCCGGCCGCGGCCGCTTCCAGGATGGAATCGGCGGCGAACGGCGCCGGCACGTAGATCATGGTCGCGCTCGCGCCGGTTTCCTGCACTGCCTCGCGCACGGTGTTGAACACCGGCAATCCGAGATGCGTCTGCCCACCCTTGCCCGGCGTCACCCCACCGACCATTTTGGTGCCGTAGGCGATCGCCTGTTCGGAATGGAACGTGCCCTGCTTGCCGGTGAAGCCCTGGCAGATCACCTTCGTGCTCTTGTTAACCAGTATGCTCATTTCTTCGCCGCCGCGACCGCCTGTTTGGCGGCAGTGGTCAGGCTGTCCGCCGTGATGATTTTCAGGCCACTGTGCTTCAGCAACTCGCGGCCTTTTTCGACATTGGTGCCTTCCAGCCGCACCACCACCGGGATTTTGATGCCGACCTCCTGCACCGCCTTGATGATGCCCTCGGCGATCAGGTCGCAGCGCACGATGCCGCCGAAGATGTTTACCAGGATCGCCTTCACGTTCTTGTCCGACAGAATCAGCTTGAAGGCCTCGGCCACCTTGTCGGCCGTGGTGCCGCCGCCGACGTCGAGAAAGTTCGCCGGCATGCCGCCGTGCAGCTTGATCAGGTCCATGGTTGCCATGGCCAGTCCGGCGCCGTTCACCATGCAACCGATGTTGCCCTCGAGCGCGATGTAGCTGAGGCCGAATTCGTGCGCGCGGTGCTCCTTGGAATCGTCCTGCGAGGGGTCGCGCATTTCCTCCAGCGCCTTCTGGCGGTAGAGCGCATTGTCGTCCACCTGGATTTTCGCATCGAGCGCGATCAGTTCGCCGCCGGCGCTGATCGCCAGCGGATTGATCTCGACCAGATTCAGATCGCGCGCGCAGTACAGGTGATACAGGCTCAGCATCAGGCGCGACAGCGCGGCGACCTGCTTGTCATTCAGGCCCAGCGTGAACCCGATTTCACGGCATTGATAGCCTTGCAAACCGGCCACGGGATCGACGATGGCCTTGAGGATTTTGTCCGGGTGTTTGGCGGCAATTTCCTCGATGTCCATGCCGCCGGCGCCGGAGGCGATGAACACGATGCGCTCCAGCGCGCGATCCAGCAGACAGGCCAGATACAACTCACGGCTCACTGCGCTCGGTTGCTCGATCAGCAGGCGCTGCACCGGTTGGCCGGCGGAACCGGTCTGATGCGTCACCAGTTTCGTGCCGAGCAGGCTGCCGGCTGCCTGTTCCAGTGCCGCGCGGCCGGTGACCTTCTTTATTCCTCCGGCCTTGCCACGGCCACCGCCGTGGATCTGCGCCTTCACCACCCAGCTGTCGCCGCCCAGTTCATCGGCGGCTTTCAGCGCCTCGGCCACGGAAAAGGCGGGCCGGCCCGGCGGGATCGGCACGCCGTATTCGGCGAGCAGGGCCTTGGCCTGGTATTCATGGAGATTCATGGGCTGCGCCTGTTCGTTATGATTATTAAATAAGCTGAAACCACCAGGGACGATGATGTGCAATTTAGCACATCACGCGCAGGCTGGACTATTCGTAACGCAGCGCGTCGATGGGATTGAGGCCGGCCGCCTTGCGCGCGGGATAAATGCCGAAGACCACGCCGATACCGGCGGAGAACAGGAACGCCAGCAGCACGGCGTCCACCGAGACCGACGCCGACCAGCCGGCGAACGCCGACATCATCACGGTCATGATCCAGCCGATGGCGATGCCGGCGAGTCCGCCGATCAGGCTTACCACCAGGGTTTCCGCCAGGAACTGCGAAAGGATGTCGCGCCGGCGCGCGCCCACGGCCTTGCGCAGGCCGATCTCGCGCGTGCGCTCGGTCACCGATACCAGCATGATGTTCATGATGCCGATGCCGCCCACCAGCAGCGAAATGCCGGCGATGGCGGCGAGCAGGAACGACATGGTGCGGCTGCTTTCCGACAGCGCCGCCTGGATGTCGGCGAGGTTACGGATCTCGAAGGCGTTCTCGCGCTGCGACGGCGGGACCTTGCGGCGTGTCAGCATGAGCTCGGTCACCGCTTCGCTGACGGCTTCGAGATCCTCGGGGCGTTCCGCCTCGATGTCGATGTAATCCACGTAGCTCTTGCCGAGCAACCGGTACATGGCCGTGTTCACGGGCAGCACGATGATGTCGTCCTGGTCGCGCCAGCCGGTCGCGCCCTTCTCGGGCAGCACGCCGATGACCTGGAAATTGATCTTGTTGAGCTTGATGTATTCGCCCACCGGATTCTGGCCGCCGAACAGCTCGCGCACGATCGTGAGCCCGACAAGCGCCACGCGTGCGCGTTTCTGGTTTTCCGCCTCCGTGAAGAAACGCCCGATGCCGGGTTGTGCCGCGCGCATGCGCGCGTATTCGGGTCCGGTGCCGAGCACCTGGGTGTTCCAGTTCTTGTTGCCGAAGCTGACGCGCGCGCGGCCCGATACCGCGGGCGAAATGTCCTTCACGCCCGCGACGTTTTCCCGGATCGAGACCACGTCTTCGACGGTGAGGCGCGTCGTGGCGCCGGCCTCCTGCGCCACCCCGCCGATACGCAACGCCCCCTGACGCAGCACCAGCAGGTTCGATCCCAGCGAAGACAGGCTGCTTTGAATGGCCGTCTGCGCACCCTTGCCGAGCGCCAGCATCGCCACCACCGCCGCCACACCGATCAGGATGCCCAGCATCGACAACGCGGTGCGCACCTTGTTGGCCGCGAGCGCGCGCAAGCCCTGATGCAAATGTTCGCCGATTTCCCTGAAGCGCCAGCGATCCGGTGTCGCGACCACGGCGGCGTCCGGTTCGGCGCGTTGCGACGTCGTTTCCGTCCGTTCATCGGACTGGATGACACCGTCGCGCATGCGGATGCGCCGGCGCGCCTCGCGCGCCACCTCCTCTTCGTGCGTGACCATCACGATGGTAATACCCTGCCGGTTGAGCTCACGCAGAATCGTCATGATCTCGTGCTGACTGGCGCTGTCGAGGTTGCCGGTCGGCTCGTCCGCCAGAATGATGCCCGGCTCGTTGACAAGGGCGCGCGCGATGGCGACACGCTGCTGCTGACCGCCGGACAGCTCGTTCGGCTTGTGGTGTACGCGGTCCCCGAGCCCGACCTGGGCCAGCAGTTTTTCGGCGCGCGTCACATCGAGTTCATGCCGCGAGTACAGCAGGGGCATGGCCACGTTTTCTCTCGCACTGACGCGCGGCAGGAGATTGAACTGCTGGAACACGAAACCGATGGCCTCGCGGCGCAGTACGGCCAGTTCGTCTTCCGGGAGATGCGCCGTCTCCCTGCCCAGCAGGCGGTAGGAACCCGAGTCGGGCACGTCGAGCAGGCCGATCACGTGCATGAGCGTGGACTTGCCTGAACCGGAGGGCCCGGTGATGGCCACGAATTCGCCGGGCTCGATCCTGAGCGACACGCCATGCAGCGCCCGCACGCGGGCGTCTCCCATGCGGTAGGTTTTGTGGATGTCGCGGAGTTCGATCATCCAGTGGTGTTTATCGCTTCCTGCCAAACGGCATCAGCGGACTCGATGCCGTATCCCCGCGTCCTCCCACCTGCATCTGCGGAGCCAGCAGTTTCTCGTTCTCCGTTACGCCTTCCAGCACTTCGGTTTGCTTGCCGTCGCTCAGGCCGGTTTTGATGCGTTTTTCCACCGGCGCGCCATTGGGCTTTGCGGGCGCGAGCAGGACATAGGAATCTCCGTTGCGCGACTTTACCGCGGCATTCGGCGCCAGCAGTACGTTGCGGCGCGTATCCATTATGAAACTCACGTTGGCGGTCATGCCGCTGCGCATGAAGGGCGGTACCGTCTCCGGCAGAACGTCGATCTCGTAGGTCGTGACATTGTTCACGGTCTTGGCGTCATAGGCGATCTGGTCCACGCGTCCCGGGAAGGGCTGCTCCGGATAGGCGTCGAGCACAATTTGCGCCGACTGGCGCAGACGGATCTGCGCGATGTCGGTCTCATCCACCTGCGCCTTGACGGTCAGGCGGTCAGACATGACGAACACGGCGTCGTTGCCGGTGAAGGTCTGGCCGGGTTCGACGCTGCGCGCAATTACTGTCCCGTTGATCGGCGCCAGCACCGGCGTGGCGCGATACAGCTCTTCCCAGCGCTTGAGCTCTTCCGGCCCGCGGGCGCGGGCGGCATCGATCAGCGCCGCGCGCTCGGTCGAGCTCATCCACGCCATGATCTGGCCCTTGGCCACATTCTGGCCTTCCTGCACCAGCACCTGCTCGGCGCGGCCCGCAATCGGCGGCTTTATTTCAAGACGGTTCCTGGGCTGCACCACGCCGGTGCTGAGTATGGTCAGCTCGAGATCGCCGCGACTCACACTGATCTCGCGATAGGCAGGCTGGGTCTCGCCACCGGCACGCCAGTAAAAATATGCGCCGGCGCCGAGCGCCATGACAATCGCCGCTGCCAATATCCATCGATACCGGCGTCCAGTTTCGGTCGTGCTCACGGAATCACTCCTTTGCCCTGCGCCTGCTCCCAGGCCGCTTCGGCCGTGACGCGGTCACGCTGGCTCTGCAGAACGGTTTTTTGTCGTTGAATCAGGTCGTTCTCGATGCGATCCCAGTCTTCGAATGACATAAGACCATTGTTGTAGCGCGAGCGCGCAATCTCCGCGCGCAGGACGGCGGCGTCGAGGAACGCCCGGTCCACCTTGAGCTTCTCCTCGGATTCAACATAGCTGGCATACGCCTGCTTGAGCCGCACCAGCAGCTGACGTTCCAGATTGTCCCGGTTCGACGAGGCGGCTTCGAGCGATGCCGCCGCGCTTTTCGTCGTGTAGTAATCCCGGCCGCCGCTGAAAAGCGGAAGCGTGAGATTGAGCCCCACCGTGCGTCGGTCGCCGTCCGGCATCCAGTTCTCGCCCTCGCGCGCCACCGAGCCGGAGACATCGACGCTGGGGTAGAACCCGGAACGCGCCAGCGTGACACCCGCCACCGCCGAGCGCTCCTGCGCCCGCGCCTGCAACAGCTCGGGGATGCGCTGCACCAGTTGCGGGAAGTCCGGCGCCGGCTCCGGCAGGCTCACCGGCACGCCGCCGAGGACCTGCAGTCCCGCCGGTTCGCCGCGGCCCAGCACCCGCGCCAGTTGCGCCTGCGCCGAGGCCAGCGTCTGACGCGCCTGCAGGTTTTCATAACGCGCCTGGGCCAGCGTGGCCTGCGTCAGCAGCAGCGATCCCTTGTTCTCGCGCCCGCCTTCGAAGCGCAGTTCCACCAGCCGCAGGTTTTCCGCCAGCCGCTGCACGATCTTGTCGGTGAGCGTGACGTTGTCCTGCGCGAACTGCAATCCGGCGAACGCCGATTTCAATTCCTGGCTCAGTCGCGCCCGGGTCGAGGCGAGACTGGCCTCGGCCTGGGCGAGAGCCGCCGCGCCCTGTTCGATGCGGGCGCTGTCCTGAAAACCGGAGAACAGATTCTGGCTGAGTGAAAGCGAAGTGCTGTAACTGGTGCCGGCGGCGGTGGCGCTGCCCGAACTGTCGCTGTAGCCCGCGCCCGCCGAGAGCTGGGGCAGGTTGCCGCTGTGGGCGGCGCTGGCCGAATGCCCGGCGGCGGTCACGCCGGCGCGCGCGGCGCGCAATTCCGGGTTGGCGGCGGCCGTCTCCTCGACGCTGGCCTCCCACACCAGCGCGCCGGGCGCGGCGGCGGCCCAGAGCGATGGCATCAGCCCCCACAGCAGGGCCGGCAGCATGGATTTGAATGCAGTGTTCATGCGGGTAGTGGCTGGCGGATCCTTGCGCGGGCCTGGCGATCGCCGGCAAACGAGGGCTGCCATTGTGGCGGAAAGCCCTGACCTGTCCAAACGCGACGCATCGTATTGTCGTTGACCTGATTTGCAGCTAATATTTCCTGACTGACCGATCGGTCAGTATGATTAGTGGGGCGGCATAATGCAACCTGACAAGCTCGATGGCCGCGCCAACAATCCGGAATCATTCCTGAACCCGGCGCGCACCCGAAGAAAATGACCTCCACCACGACCTCGGCGGCGACCCGCGCGGGCAGCGATACGATCGCCCGTATCCTGGTGGCGGCTGAAGCCCAATTCGCCGATCACGGCTTCGATGCCGCCTCCATGAGCGCCATCGCCGAACGCGCGGGGGTCAGCAAGGCCAACGTGTTTCATCACTTCAGTTCCAAGCACGCGTTGTACCAGGCGGTGCTACGCCACGCCATCCGCGAGGTCACCCGGCAACTCCAGCAAATGGGCAGCCATTCCGGGGCGGTGGCCATCGATCTGGCGCAATTCGCCCGCGGCCATTTGTCCAGCATCCTGGAACACGACCGGTTCGCGCGCCTGATGCTGCACGAGATCCTGTCGGACATGCCGCCGGAGCGACTCAAGATTGCGCAGCAGGTCTTCGGCGAGGCTTTCTCCGGGCTGGTGACCATCCTGCGGCGCGGACAGGAACACGGCGAGCTGCGCGCCGACATGGACCCGGCCATGGTGGCCATGCTGCTGGTGGGCGCCGATGTTTTTTTCTTCCAGGCCAACAAGGTATTCCGCCATTTCCCCGAGGTAAGCTTCGCGGACGACCCGGGGCGTTACAGCGGCATGGCGGTGGACATCCTGCTGCGCGGCATTCTCGCTCCCGGTGCCGACGGAGCAACGACGCGCGCCGGCAAATCCAATGCGCCATCCCCTGCTCAACATCACAAGGAATAACACCATGAGCCGATCCCTGTTCCGGACCCTGCTGCTGGCGCTGCTCGTCGCCACGGCCGGGTGCGGGAAAAAAGCAGAACAGAAGCCGCCGGAGAATATCACCAACATCACCACCGCGCAGGTGGTGGCGCGCGACCTGCCGGTGACCGAAAGCGCGGTCGGTTCCGAAACCTGGGTCAGCCAGGCGGAAACCTACGATCCCACGCGCGACCTGGCGCGGCGTTTTTATATCCGCCTGCCGTTTCCGCTCGATATCGTGCGCCGTCTCCGGATCGGCGAGCCGGTCACGCTGACCAACTTCGAGGACGGCAAAAAAACCACCGGCGTCATCCGCGAGATCCGCCCGGCGCTCAGCACCATGACCCAGACCGTGGAAGTCATCGCCGAGGTAAGCAACCCGGCCGGCTGGCGGCCGGCGGGCAGCGTGCGCGGCGAAGTGACGCTCGAGATCCATCGCAACAAGCCGGTGGTGCCGGAACAGTCCATCGTGCTGCGGCCGGCGGGTGCCGTGGTGTATTCAATCTCGGACAATGTCGCGCATGCGCACCCGGTGAAAACCGGCATTCAACGCGATGGGCTGGTTGAAATTCTCGAAGGCGTCGAAGCCGGATGGACCGTCGCCGTCGATGGCGCTTCCCTGCTGAGCGACGACGCCAAGGTCAACGTGCGCAACGCGGTACCGGCGACAACCGGCCAGAAGGGCGATGTCCCGTGACGCTGCCTGAATTTTCCATCAAGCGCCATGTGTTCACCCTGATGGTGAGCCTGGTGCTGATCCTGTTCGGCATCATCGGATTCACGCGACTCGGGCTCGACCGTTTCCCCAAGATCGATTTCCCGGCGGTTACCGTCACCACGACAATGCAGGGCGCCGATCCCGATATTGTCGACAAGAACATCACCGACGTCATCGAAGAGGCCTGCAACCAGGTGCCGGGGGTGAAATCCATCATCTCGAACTCCTCGCTCGGCGCCTCGGTGGTCGGCATCGAATTCGAACTCGAGAAAAACCTCGATGTCGCCTATCAGGAGGTCAAGGCCAAAGTGGATGCCATCGTCAAGCGTCTGCCGGACGACGCCGACCCGCCGGTGGTGCGCAAGGTCGAAATCGGCGCCACCGCCGTGGTCTGGGTCGCGTTGCAGGGCGACCGCACGCTGCAACAGCTCAACACCTATGCCGACGAGGTCATCAAACCGAGGCTCGAGACCATCAACGGCGTGGGCGAAGTTCTGATCGGCGGCCAGATCAAGCGCACCATCCGTATCTGGCTCGACAACGAGCGCTTGCACGCCTTCAGCCTGTCGCCGCTCGACGTGCGCAACGCCTTTACCCGCGAACACATTTCGATTCCCGGCGGCTTCCTGCAGGGGCAGAACCGCGAGTTGCTGATCAAGTTCGACGCCGAATTCGAAACCGTCCGGGCCATGGACCGGCTGGTGGTGGCCTACCGCCAGGGGGCGCCGGTGTACCTGCGCGACGTGGCCAGGGTCGAAGACGGCATGGAAGACGCGCGCAAACTGGCACGCTACAACGGCAAACCCGCCGTCGGCCTCGGCATCGTCAAGAACAGCGGGGCGAACACCGTGGCGGTGGTCGATGCGGTCAAAAACCGCGTTGAGAAGGAAATCCGCCCATCGCTGCCTCCCGGACTTACGATCAGCTATTCCTCCGACGATTCGATCAGCATCCGTCAGTCCATCGATGCCCTGCTGGAGCATCTGTTGCTGGGTGCGCTGTTCGCCGCACTCATGGTGTTCCTGTTCCTCAAGAGCGGCCGCTCGACCATTATCATCGCCACCGCCATTCCGGTGTCGCTGTTCGCCACCTTCGCGGTCATGTACTTCGCGGACTACACCCTCAACAAGATCACCCTGCTCGGCCTGCTGCTGTTGATCGGCGTGGTGGTGGACGACGCCATCGTGGTGCTGGAAAACATCTTCCGCCATCGCGAAGAGGATCACGAGGCGGTCGAGAAGGCGGCCATCCAGGGTTCCAACCAGGTTATTTTTGCGGTGCTGGCTTCAACGCTGACGCTGGTGTCGATATTCCTGCCGGTGGCGTTCATCAGCGGCATCCTCGGACGCTTTCTCAGCTCGTTCGCGCTGGTGGTCACCATCGGCGTGCTGGCCTCGCTGTGGGTGTCGCTGACGCTCACACCCATGCTGTGCGCACGCTTCCTCACCCTGCCCGACTACAACAGCCGGCTCCACAGGGCGCTCGAAGGCGCCTACGGGCATCTGGAAAACGCCTATCGCGGCCTGCTGCGCCTGACCATCGCCAATCGCTGGAAGGTGATCGGCATCGCTTCGCTGGTGGTCGCCTCCAGCGCTTTTTTCTTCGCCCATGTGGGCAAGACCTTCGTGCCGGAAGAGGACGAGTCGCGCTTCATGATCAGCGCGAAGACTCCGCTTGGCTCCAACCTCGACTACACCTCCGCCAAGGTCGCCGAAATCGAGAAAATCCTGTCGCAGCGTCCCGAAGTGTACAGCTACTTTACCGCCATTGGCCTGGGTGACACCGGTCAGGTCAACTCCGGGCTGCTGTTCGTGCGGCTGCAGGAACGAGATCAGCGCAGGCTTTCGCAGTCGGAAGTGATGCGCGGACTGCGTCGCGACCTCAACGCCATCCCCGGTGTGCAGGTCTTTATCGCGCCCATCAGCTTCATTTCCGGACAACGCAGCGAGCCACTGCAGTTCGTCATTCAGGGCCCGGACCTCCTGAAGATCGATCAATTGTCGGATGAAATGGTGGCTCGCCTTGGCCGCATCGAAGGCATGGCCAAGCTCGACAAGGATCTCAAGCTCGATCTTCCGGAGGTGCGGCTCATCATCGACCGCGAACGCGCGGCACAGCTGGGCATCAGCGCCCAGGACGTGGCGCTCACGCTCAACACCATGTCCGGCGGCGTCGACATCGCCGAATTCAAGGACCGGAGCGAACGCTACGACATCCGCCTGCAGACCGAGCCGTCCAAGCGCGCCACGCTGGAAGATCTCAAGCGACTCTACGTGAAAAACAGGATGGGCGACCTGGTTCGCCTCGACTCGCTCACCAGGGTCGAGGAGGGCCTCGGCCCGGCCGTGATCACGCGGCGCAACCGCCAGTACGCCGGCTTCATCTACGGCAGCCTGGAAACCCTGCCGCTCGGCGCCGCCACCGAGGCGGTGAAAAAAATCGGCGCCGAGATCCTGCCGGCCGGATATTCCATCGCCTTCACCGGCCAGGCCGAGGAATTCGCCCGCACCGGCGGTTACGTGATGTTTGCCTTCGGCCTGGCGCTGGTCATGATCTACATGGTGCTGGCGAGCCAGTTCAATTCACTGCTGCAACCGCTCATGGTCATGGTGGCCCAGCCACTCGCCATCATCGGCGGCGTGGCGGCGCTGTGGCTGGCTTCGTTCTGGACTGAAGCCACGCTCAATATCTTCTCCATGATCGGCATGATCCTGTTGATGGGTCTGGTCGCCAAGAACTCCATATTGCTGGTGGATCTCACCAACCAGTATCGCGAGCAGGGCCGGAGCGTGAACGATGCCTTGAGCGAGGCCTGCCCGCACCGCATGCGACCGGTGCTGATCACTTCGCTCACGGTCATCGCCGCCATGACACCAGCGGTGATCGGACTCGGGCCGGGCGTGGAGAGCAACCGCCCGCTGGCGCTGGTCGTGGTCGGTGGCATGATCTCTTCCACCCTGTTGACGCTGGTGGTGGTGCCCGCGGTCTATTCGCTGGTGGAAAACTGGCGCGCGCGCCGCGCCACCACCCGAGGAGCGGCAAAATGAAACGACTCCTGTCCCTGCTGATTCTGCTCTCGATCGGCGCGCCGGCCGCGGCCGCGGATCTGCTCGACATCTACCACCAGGCCAGGATGAACGATCCCGCGTGGCGCGCGGCCCAAGCCGGACGTCTGGCGGGCATCGAAAAGGCCCCGCAGGGCCGCGCCCTGCTGTTGCCCACACTGGGGCTTTCCGCCGCCAGCTCCGAATCCGATCAGCAGGTGACCACGCCATCCGCGCAAAACAACTACCGTTACAGCACCGACAGCTACAACCTGCAGCTGACCCAGCCGCTGTACCGCAAACAAAACGCCGCCGCCTACGCACAGGGAATCGCGGGCGCCAATATCGCGGAACATGAATTCGAGCTCGCGCGCCAGGATCTGATCCTGCGCAGCACCCTTGCCTATTTCGACGTGCTGGCGGCGCAGGATGTGCTCGATTTCTCCGTGACCGAGAAGGAAGCCGTCGGTCGGCAATTGGCACTGGCCCGACGCAACTTCGCCGTCGGCAGCGCCACGCTGGTGGACGTGCACGAAGCGCAGGCCCGTTACGATCTCGTTGCAGCGCAACAGATTACCGCCGCCAACGACCTGGAAACGAGGAAAGAGGCGCTGCGGGCATTGATCGGATCGGCGCCCGCTGCGCTCGCGCGCCTCGAGTCCCGGCTCGAATTGCAGCCGCCCGACCCCGCCGACATGGAGCAGTGGGTACAGACGGCAACGGCGCACAGCCCGCGCATCAAGGCGCAACAGGAAACGCTCGAAATTGCGCGCCAGGAAGTGGAAAGAAACAGCGGCGGGCATTATCCCACGCTCGATCTCACCGCTTCGCGCAACTGGTCGGATGCCGGTGGCAGCATCCAGGGTTTTGCCATCGAATCCACGACGAACCAGATCGGCCTGCAGTTCCAGATGCCGCTGTACCAGGGTGGCGGCATTTCCTCGCGCGTGCGCGAAGCCGCGGCGCGGCTCGAGGAAACCAGCCAGCGCCTGGACCAGATCAGCCGTGAGGTCGCCCGGCGCGTACGCGAGGCCTATCTCGCCGTCATCAACGGCATGGCGCGCGTGCAGGCGCTTGAGCAGGCGCGCCTTTCCAACGAGCGCGCGCTGGAATCCACCGTGATCGGTTACGAGCGCGGCGTGCGCAACGGCGTGGACGTGCTCAACGCCCAGCGCGAGCTGTTCCGCACCCGGCGCGATCTGTCACAGGCACGTTACGACTATCTCATCAGCCGCCTGCGACTCAAGGATGTCGCCGGCGTATTGCAGGAACCGGACCTCGAGGACATCAACCGGCTGTTGGCACACAAACAGTAGGCCGTAAAACCCGAGGCGCGAGTCGCGTTACAATACGCGTATGCATATAAGTATCGTCGACCGCCTGGAGCATATCTCCGCCGCCGACTGGAACACCCTCGCCCTCGAGGATAATCCGTTTCTGCGTCATGAATTTCTCGCCGCGCTCGAGCACACCGGCTGTGTCAGCCCGAAAACCGGCTGGCAGCCGCAGCATCTCGTGGCGCATGAAGACGGACCGCTGCAGGGCCGGCTGCTGGGCGCGGCGCCCATGTACCTCAAGAACCATTCCTACGGCGAGTATGTCTTCGACTGGGCCTGGGCCAACGCCTATGCGCACGCTGGCGAAACCTATTACCCCAAGCTGGTGGTGGGAGTGCCATTCACGCCGGCCGCGGGTCCGCGACTGCTCGTGACGCCCGCGGCCGATGCCGTCGCCATCAAGACGCATCTGATACAGGCCGCGCTGCAGCACATGCAGGATACCGCCGCTTCCTCGCTGCACTGGCTGTTCGTGACCGAAGCGGACGCCAGCTTGCTGGAAACCGGCGGCCACCTGCTGCGCACCGGCTTTCAGTTCCATTGGTCCAATCCGGGCTACCGCGATTTCGACGATTTCCTCTCCGGTTTCACGGCCGAGAAGCGCAAGAAAATAAAACGCGAACGCCGCCATGTGCGGGAGGCCGGGATCGAAATGGAAGTATTGACCGGCGCCTCCATCAGTCCCGCGCATTGGGACCGGTTCCATGAATTCTATCTTTCCACCATTCATGCGCACGGCGCCTATGCCTATCTCACGCGCGATTTTTTTCACCGGCTGGGACAGACGCTGCCGGAACACGCGGTCCTGGTGCTGGCGCGCAAGGGAAATGAATATGTCGCCGGCGCCCTCAACCTGCGCGGCACGGACACGCTGTACGGCCGCTACTGGGGCTGCCGCGGAGAATTCCACAGCCTGCACTTCGAAACCTGTTACTACACCGCCATTGAATACGCCATTGCCCGGGGACTGCGCCGTTTCGAGGCCGGTGCCCAGGGTGGCCACAAGCTGGCGCGCGGCTTCACGCCGGTGGTGACGCACTCGGCGCACCGGCTCACGCATCCGAAATTCAACCGCGCCATCGCCGATTACCTGGCGCGGGAACGCCTTGATGTAAATGCCTGCGTGGATGAACTGAACGAGCATGTGCCGTTCAAAAAAGCAGCAGCCACGGAAAATTAGCTTTCATGTTCGTTCTCAAACCCGATTCGACCGACCTGCGCTTTCCCCCGGTGGAGCTGGCCTCGCCCGAGGGCCTGCTGGCCGTGGGCGGTGACCTGCGCGCGGAGCGGCTGCTGGAAGCCTACCGCCACGGCATTTTTCCCTGGTACAACCCGGGTCAGCCGATTCTGTGGTGGTCGCCCGATCCGCGCGCGGTACTGTTCCCGGCGAAGCTGCGGGTTTCGCGCAGCCTGGACAAGACGCTGCGCCGCGGGAAATTCGGGGTGACGCTCGACACCGCGTTCCGCGAGGTCATGGAGCAATGCGCCGCGCCGCGCAACCGGCGCGCCGGCCCCGGCACCTGGATCACGCCGGAGATGATCGAGGCTTATTGCGTGCTGCACCAGCGCGGCCTGGCGCATTCGGTGGAAGCGCGGCACGACGGGAAGCTCGTCGGCGGGCTCTACGGCGTCGCGCTCGGCGGCGCCTTCTTCGGCGAGTCCATGTTCACGCACGAAACCGACGCCTCCAAGGTGGCATTCGTGCAACTGGTGCGGCAACTGGCGGCGTGGGGTTTTGACTTCATCGACTGCCAGCTGCCCTCGGCGCATCTCACCAGTCTGGGCGCGGAAGAGATCCGCCGCCGCGAATTTCTGGAACGGCTGGAACAGGCGCTGCAACAGCCCGGCTGGCCGGGCCGCTGGCGCTTCGAGGCGGATCCGGCAATACTTACGGGGAGTCATACACCGGCCAGGCCATGACCAGCTCGCACAAACCGCCGGAAATTTTTCTCTCGATGCCGCACGCGTGCAGCTACCTGCCCGGACGCACCGCCACCTCGCTGTTCCTCGATCCGCGCCAACCGCTCGACAGCCGCCAGTACGCCGGATTCATGCGTCTCGGTTTCCGCCGTAGCGGTGATCTGGTCTACCGCCCGCACTGCCGTGACTGCAACGCCTGCATCCCGGTGCGCATCCCGGTGAATCGTTTCCGGCCTGATCGCGGTCAGCGGCGCGCGTGGAACCGCAATCAGGACCTGTCGGTGATCGCGCACCCGCCTGTTTTCCGGCAGGAGCACTTTGAGCTGTACCAGCGCTACCAGTCCGCGCGTCATCCTGGCGGCGGCATGGACGATCCCGATCCGCAGAAATACCTGAACTTCCTCGGCGCGCGACATATTCACACCGTCTTTTATGAATTCCGGCTGAACCGGAGACTCCTGGGTGTCGCCGTCACCGATATCCTTCCGGACGGACTCTCGGCGGTGTACACCTTCTTCGATCCGGACGAAAAACGGCGCGCCCTCGGTGTCCAGGCCGTGCTGTGGCAGATCGAACATGCCCGCGAGCGGCAGCTGCCGTGGCTCTATCTGGGATACTGGATCCGGGAATGTCCGAAAATGTCGTACAAGGGGCATTACCACCCGCTGGAGGCCTTTCTGCAGGGTCACTGGGTTCAGCTGGACAAGTTCCCGCGCACACTTGGCCCGTAGACAGCGTCCGCGCCACTGGCACGTCCATTGCATCCTACCGGGGGATAAAGCCGGACCCATCCGGCCGGGGTGCAAAATAACATGCTCAGCTTTCTTTACCGTCTCGTCGAGCACTATCATCGTGAGCACGGTCTCCATCCGAACCTGCTGTACCTGAGCCCGTGGCATTACCAGAGGCTGCTGGAGTCCCTCCCGGAGATGGAGGACCAGGAGGAGGTCTCCCGGTTCCTGATGATGCAGATCGTCATCAGCCCGGAGGCCGCGCATCCTTACGTGGCCTGGCTGCCGAGCGACATCGGCGCCGGCCTCGCCCGGCCGCGGGAACGCACGCTCTGACCTTGTTTCACGGCAGCGATCCGCCCCGGGTCGCACCCGAAACTGCTTTACGCCCACACGCGACTGCGGCATCATACGCCGCCAATTCATCCTCAGGATATCGCGTGGCGAAGGAAGAACACATTGAAATGGAAGGGACCATCGTCGAAACCCTTCCCAACACCCTGTTCCGGGTCAAGCTGGACAACGGACACGTGGTGACGGCGCATATCTCGGGCAAGATGCGCAAGAACTACATCCGCATCCTTACCGGTGACCGCGTCACCGTGCAACTCACCCCCTACGATCTCACCAAGGGCCGGATCACCTTCCGCGCCCGTTAGCTTCGCTTCTGTTTCCTGAATAAAAAACGCCGGCGCATTCGCATGCGCCGGCGTTGTTGTTGCTGCCGGAAAATCAGGCCGGGGTCTTGTCGGTCGCGGGGATGAAGTCGAATACCAGTCCCTTGTCGTCCGTGCTCACCTTGACGTGACCGCCTGAGGCCAGACTGCCGAAGAGCAACTCGTTGGCGAGCGGCTTCTTGACCTTCTCCTGGATCAACCGCGCCATCGGACGCGCGCCCATGGCCGGATCATGACCGTGTTTGGCGAGCCAGGCGCGCGCGGCGTTGTCGAGCTCGACCGTGACGTGCTTGTCCGCCAGCTGCGCTTCCAGCTCGAGGACGAACTTGTCCACCACATGCGCGATGGTCTGCTCGTCCAAAGGCTTGAACTGGATGGTCGCGTCCAGGCGATTGCGGAACTCCGGGCTGAACAGGCGCCGGATCTCCTGCAATTCGTCGCCGGCGTGATCCTGCTTGGTGAAGCCGATGCTGGACCGGCTCAGGCGCTCGGCGCCGGCGTTGGTCGTCATCACCAGGATGACGTTGCGGAAGTCCGCCTTGCGTCCATTGTTGTCCGTGAGCGTGCCGTGGTCCATGACCTGCAGCAGCAGGTTGAACACGTCCGGGTGCGCCTTCTCGATCTCGTCCATGAGCAGCACCGAATGCGGATGCTTGACGATGGCCTCGGTCAGCAGGCCGCCCTGGTCGAAACCGACGTAACCGGGCGGCGCGCCGATCAGGCGCGAGACGGTGTGCCGCTCCATGTACTCCGTCATGTCGAAGCGGATGAGTTCCAGGCCCATGATGCGAGCCAGTTGACGCGTGACCTCGGTCTTGCCGACGCCCGTGGGCCCGGCGAACAGATAGGAGCCGACCGGCTTTTCCGGATGGCCCAGGCCGGAACGCGACATCTTGATCGCGGTCGCCAGCGCCTCGATGGCGTCATCCTGGCCGAACACCACCATCTTGAGATCGCGCTCGAGTGTCTTGAGCGCCTCGCGGTCGGAGGTGGAAACCGTCTTGGGCGGGATGCGCGCGATCTTGGCGACGATGTCCTCGATGTCGTGCACGCCGATGGTTTTCTTGCGGCGGCTCGGCGGCAGCAGATGCTGGCTGGCGCCGGCCTCGTCGATCACGTCGATGGCCTTGTCCGGCAGGTGCCGGTCGTTGATGTAACGGTGCGCCAGCTCCACCGCGCTGCGCAACGCCTGCTGCGTGTAACGCACGCCGTGGTGGTTTTCAAAGCGGTTCTTCAGGCCGCGCAGGATCTCCACCGCCTCCTCGACCGAAGGCTCGGTGACATCGATCTTCTGGAAGCGGCGCGACAGCGCGCGATCCTTCTCGAAGATGTTGCGGTATTCCTGGTACGTGGTCGAGCCGATGCACTTGAGATCGCCCGAGGCCAGCACCGGCTTCAGGAGATTCGAGGCATCCATGGCTCCACCCGATGCCGCTCCGGCACCAATAATCGTATGGATCTCGTCGATGAACAACACCGCGTTGTCGTGCTTCTTGAGCTGGGACAGCACGGCCTTGAGACGCTTCTCGAAATCGCCGCGGTACTTGGTGCCCGCCAGCAGCGAACCCATGTCGAGCGCGTAGATGGTGCTGTGCATCAGCACGTCCGGCACCTCGCCATCCACGATCTTCTTGGCCAAGCCCTCGGCGATGGCGGTCTTGCCCACGCCGGCCTCGCCCACGTACAGCGGGTTGTTCTTGCGCCGGCGGCACAACACCTGGATGGTGCGCTCCACCTCGCGGCTGCGCCCGATCAGCGGATCGATCTTGCCGAGCCGCGCCTGTTCGTTGAGGTTGATGCAGAACACGTCGAGCGGGCTCTTTTCCGCGGCCGCGCCTTCCTCGTTGTTTTCCTCGGAGGCGGGAAGCTCGTTCTGGCTCTCGCCCGGCACCTTGGAAATACCGTGCGATACGTAGTTCACCACGTCGAAGCGGCTGATGTTCTGCTTGTGCAGGAAATACACGGCGTGCGATTCCTTCTCGCCGAAAATCGCTATCAGGACATTGGCGCCGGTGACTTCCTTCTTGCCCACGCCCTGGACATGCAGCACCGCGCGCTGGATCACGCGCTGGAAACCGATGGTCGGCTGGGTGTCGATCTTGCTGCCCGCGGCGAGCTTGGGCACGTTTTCCTCGAGGAAGGCGCTCAGGCTGCGGCGCAGTTCCTCGATGTTGCCGCCGCAGGCGCGCAGCACGCGCGCGGCGGAGGGATTGTCGAGCAACGCCGCCAGCAGATGCTCCACGGTGATGAACTCGTGGCGCTTTTCGCGGGCGCTCTGAAACGCGCTGTTCAGTGAAAATTCAAGTTCCTGGGACAACATGACACCGCCTCCGGGCACAGGCCCCTCATCAAAAATGTTCCCTTTTGAAAATCTTCCCCTTATTCCGGTTCCATGGTGCACTGCAACGGATGCTGGTGTTCCTGCGCAAATGCCAACACCTGACGCACCTTGGTTTCCGCAATCTCACGGATATAAATCCCGCAAACCCCGATACCCTTCTGATGCACATGCAGCATGATGCGGGTCGCGTCTTCCCTGTTCTTGGCGAAAAACCGTTCCAGAATAATTACGACGAACTCCATTGGAGTATAGTCGTCGTTCAGCAGGATGACTTTGTACAGCTGCGGCTTCTGGAGCCGGGGTTTCGCCTCCTGGACGATCGGACCGTCGAGATAATGCTGTTGAGGCTTGTCACTCATATCTATTAAAGGTTACACCAATTCACAGTGGAACCCGCGTCCCGTCTGGCGATTTCAAGTACATTGTGCGACCCGTCCCCGAAATTTCAACCCCTGGGAATGTGGCATGAAATTTGAGGTTCCTCCGGGGCTTTCGGGGTCGTCCGGCGTATCACACAGCGCCCCCGCCGGGGCTTGCTTGACTTGCCTCAAAAAAGAAGGATGATGGCTGAGCGCGCCTTTCTCAGGCACTTGCAGGAGGCGGGTGCGGTATCAGCAACCTGAAGGATAGCGGCGAGTGCCGCAGCAGGAGGGGGATGTATGCCACTAGGTACTGTGAAGTGGTTTAACGCCAGCAAGGGTTATGGATTCATCACACCCACAGATGGCGGCGATGATGTCTTCGCGCATTATTCCGCAATAGAAATGGAAGGGTACAAGACTCTCAAAGAGGGTCAGCAGGTCGAGTTTGAAGTTCAGGAAGGCCCCAAGGGCCCCCAGGCTTCCCACATACGTTCCCTATCCAAGTAATCGGCGTTATTACCGTTTAAAGTTTTACGACCCGGCCAAGCGCCGGGTTTTTTATTTCATGGAACCGATAATGGCATCGCCAAAACCCGAGCAACTCACCTGGGTGGCACCGGGCATGAGCCGCGCAAAATCGTAAGTGACCGTTCTGGCGGAAATCGCCCCTTCCATTCCTTTAAGGATCAGATCGGCCGCTTCCACCCAGCCCAGGTGACGCAGCATCATCTCGGCCGACAGGATCATGGAACCGGGGTTGACCATGTCCTTGCCGGCATACTTGGGCGCGGTGCCGTGCGTGGCCTCGAACATCGCCACGGTGTCGGACAGGTTCGCGCCCGGCGCAATGCCGATGCCGCCGACCTGCGCCGCCAGCGCGTCCGAGATGTAATCGCCGTTGAGATTGAGCGTGGCGATCACGCTGTATTCCGCCGGCCGCAGCAGGATTTGTTGCAGGAAGGCGTCGGCAATCACGTCCTTGATCACGATCTCCTTCCCGGTCTTCGGGTTGTTCAGGCGCATCCACGGGCCTTGGTCGATCAGCTGCGCGCCGAATTCACGCTGCGCCAGTTCGTAGCCCCAGCTCTTGAAACCGCCTTCGGTGAATTTCATGATGTTGCCCTTGTGCACCAGCGTCACGGAGGGCCGATCGTTGGCGATGGCGTACTGGATGGCGCGGCGCACCAGCCGTTCCGTGCCCTCGCGCGACACCGGCTTGATGCCGATGGCGGAGGTTTCCGGAAAGCGGATTTTCTTCACGCCCATTTCGCGCTGCAGGAAGGCGATCAGCTTTTGCGCCTCGGGCGAGCCGGACGGCCACTCGATGCCGGCGTAGATGTCTTCCGAGTTTTCGCGGAAGATCACCATGTCGGTTTTCTCCGGTTCCTTCACCGGACTCGGCACACCCTTGAAGTAACGCACCGGCCGCAGGCAGACATACAGATCGAGTTCCTGGCGCAACGACACGTTGAGCGAACGGATGCCGCCGCCCACCGGCGTTGTCAGCGGCCCCTTGATCGAGACGACATACTCCCTGACCGCCTGGAAGGTTTCCGCCGGCAGCCAGGTGTTGTTGCCGTAGGTCGCAACCGCTTTTTCGCCCGCGTACACTTCCATCCAGGCAATCGAACGCTTGCCGCCGTAGGCCCTGGTGACGGCCGCATCCACGACCTTGCGCATGACCGGGGTGATGTCGCGTCCGATGCCATCACCCTCGATAAAGGGAATGATCGGATTGTTCGGGACATTCAGCGAGTAATCCTTGTTGACCGAGATTTTTTCCCCGGCGGGGATCCTGATGTGCGTAAAAGCCATGATCTGCTCCGATAAAATTGCCGCGCATTCTATCACCAGAATCAGGCGGTGCGGGGAGTTGCGCTCCCGCGCTACACTCCCGCCATGCCGCGGCTGATTCTTTTCAACAAACCCTATGGCGTCCTGACGCAGTTCACCGACCCTGATGGACGCGAGACGCTGGCCTCCTACGTCAAAATTCCCGGCGTCTACCCCGCCGGCCGGCTGGACCGGGACAGCGAGGGGCTGCTGCTGCTCACCGATGACGGCAGGCTGCAACAACGCCTGTCTGATCCGCGCTTCAAACAGCCCAAGACCTACTGGGTGCAGGTCGAAGGCGAACCGGACGAGCCGTCGCTGGAGCAGCTGCGTCGTGGCGTAATACTCGACGGCAAACCCACGCAACCGGCGGAAGTGCGGCGCATGAAGGAGCCCGCCCTGTGGCCACGCAATCCGCCGATACGGTTCCGCCAGTCGATCCCGACCGCGTGGCTGGAAATCACGCTCACCGAAGGCCGCAACCGCCAGGTGCGGCGCATGACCGCAGCCGTGGGATTTCCGACGCTGCGTCTCGTGCGCTACGCCATCGGGCCGTACACGCTGGAGGGCCTGGCGCCCGGCGAATGGCGGGAAGTAAAAACGAATTGACAGGATTTACAGGATTAACAGGATTAAAATGCAAATCATGAAAACTGTTTGGCACACATTGCTTTGAAAAAATCCTGTAAATCCTGTTAATCCTGTCCATTATATTTTTGATGTTATGATTTTCCGATGATCTGGAAACCGAATGTCGTGGTCGCGGCGATTATCGAGCGCGAGGGAAAGTTCCTGCTGGTCGAGGAAAAGGCCGACGGCAAGCTCGTGCTCAACCAGCCGGCCGGCCATCTCGACGAGGGCGAGAGCCTGATGCAGGCCGTGGTGCGCGAAACGCTGGAAGAAACCGCCTGGCACTTCACCCCGGAGGCGTTGCTCGGCGTATACCGCTGGCCGCATCCGACCAAAGGCGTCACCTATCTGCGCTTCGCCTTCACGGGGCGCGTGACACGGCATGATGAGAGCCGCGCGCTCGACCATGACATCGTGCGCACGCTGTGGCTGAGCCCGGAGGAAATCCGCGCCGAGCGTGCGCGGCACCGCAGCCCGCAGGTCGAGCGCTGCCTGAGCGATTATCTCGCCGGCCGGCATTATCCGCTCGAAATCCTCGCAGAGTTCGAAGATCGATGAAAATCGTCGTCGGCATTTCCGGTGGCGTGGATTCGGCCGTGGCGGCGCTGCTCCTGAAGCAGCAGGGCCACGAAGTCACGGGCCTGTTCATGAAGAACTGGGAGGAGGACGACACCGCGGGTCATTGCGGCGCGGAAGAGGACCTGAAAATGGCGCAGCGGGTCTGCGACCACCTCGGCATCCCTCTCAGGACTGTCAACTTCTCCGCCGAATACTGGGACCGCGTGTTCAGTTACTTCCTGTCCGAATACCGCGCGGGCCGCACGCCCAACCCGGACGTGCTGTGCAACAAGGAAATCAAGTTCCGCGCGTTTCTGGAACACGCCATCACGCTCGGTGCCAAGCGTATCGCTACCGGCCATTACGCGCGCGTCGATAATCACGCCGGGCGCTTTCGTTTGCTGAAGGCGCGCGATGCCAACAAGGACCAGTCCTACTTTCTGTACCTGCTGGGACAGGAGGCCCTGGCGCGCACGCTTTTTCCCATCGGGGATCTGGCCAAAGCCGAAGTGCGGCGTCTCGCCCAGGAGGCGGGATTGCCGAATTACGATCGCCAGGACTCGACCGGCATCTGCTTCATCGGTGAACGCGACTTCAAATCCTTTCTCGCGCGCTATCTGCCGGCACAGCCGGGCGAAATGCGCACGCTCGCCGGCACGTACAAGGGAAAGCACGATGGCGTGATGTATTACACCATCGGCCAGCGTCACGGGCTCGGCATCGGCGGCGAAGGCGAGCCGTGGTACGTGGTCGGCAAGGATGTGGCCGGCAACATTCTTTATGTCGAACAGGGGGATCAGCACCCGGCTCTGTTCAGCGACGCGCTGATCGCCGGCCAGCTGCACTGGATCGGCGCCGAACCGCCGCGCCTCCCGCGGAAGCTGCGCGCCAAATCCCGTTACCGCCAGTCGGACCAGGACTGCACTGTCGATGCGCATGACAAGGGCCTGCGTGTGGCGTTCGATCAGCCACAGCGCGCCATCACGCCCGGGCAGTCGGTGGTGTTCTACGATGGCGATGAGTGCCTCGGCGGCGGAATCATCGAGGAAGCCATGCCCGCGGCGCGAGCTGTCGAGGCGCACTCGGCGCGGCGCTGACCCGGTATTTTCCCGGCTGTTCTGGTAAAATCCGCCGGCCCACACGGACCCCCAACCATCGCAGGCGCGCATGAACAAACCGAACAAACCGGATGTATTGCCGCTGAATTCACTTACCGCCCTGTCGCCGCTCGACGGCCGCTACCAGTCCAAAACTGCCGAACTCCGACCGCTCTTCAGCGAATACGGCCTGATCCGTCACCGCGTGCTGGTGGAAATCCGCTGGCTGCTGGCGCTGGGCGATCACAAAAAGATCAAGGAAGTTCCACCCTTCTCCGCCGCCACGCAAAAGCTGCTGAATGGCATCGTCGCGGATTTTTCCGAATCCGATGCCCGGCGCGTGAAGGAAATCGAGGCGACCACCAACCACGACGTCAAGGCCATCGAATATTTCCTCAAGGAAAAAACGCGCGACAATAAAGAGATTTCGCGCTGCACCGAATTCATTCATTTTGCCTGCACCTCGGAAGACATCAACAACCTCGCTTATGCCCTGATGCTGAAGCAAAGCCGGGACGCGGTGCTGCTCCCGCGCCTGGATAAACTGATCGCCGCCATGACCGACCTCGTCAGCCGCCATGCCGACCAGCCGATGCTGGCGCGCACCCATGGCCAGCCGGCCTCGCCCACCACCCTGGGCAAGGAAATGGCGAATTTCGCGTATCGCCTGATGCGCGCGCGCCGGCAGGTGGCCGAGGTGCCGATACTCGGCAAGATCAACGGCGCGGTGGGCAATTACAATGCGCATCTCGCGGCCTATCCGGAGGTCGACTGGCCGGCTTTCGCCAAAACCTTCGTGGAGAAGAAGCTGGGGCTGGAGTGGAATCCCTACACCACCCAGATCGAACCGCACGATTACATCGCCGAACTGCTCGATGCGGCGGCGCGCTGCAACACCATCCTGATCGATTTCAACCGTGACGTGTGGGGCTACATCTCACTCGGCTATTTCAAGCAGAAAGTGGTCAAGGGCGAGGTCGGCTCTTCCACCATGCCGCACAAGGTGAACCCGATCGATTTCGAGAACTCCGAGGGCAACCTGGGGCTGGCCAATGCCCTGTTCCGCCACCTGGCCGAGAAGCTGCCGGTGTCGCGCTTCCAGCGCGATTTGACCGACTCCACCGTGCTGCGCAATCTCGGCGTCGCCTTCGGCTACATGCTGCTCGCCGGCGACTCCTGCCTCAAGGGCATCGGCAAGCTCGAGGTCAACGCGGAGCGCCTGAAGCAGGACTTGGACCTGAACTGGGAGGTTCTGGCCGAGCCGGTACAGACCGTGATGCGCCGCCACGGGGTCGAGCAGGCCTATGAAAAACTCAAGGAACTCACGCGCGGCAAGGGCGGCATCACCCGCGAATCCATGCAGGCCTTCATCCGCACGCTCGCCATCCCCGATAACGCCAAAAAACGCCTGCTGGCGCTGACGCCCGAGACCTATATCGGCAATGCCGCCGCCCAGGCCAGGGGTCTCGCCAAGGCGAAGCGCTGATCCGGCCCGGTTACCTGCCCTGATGGGCATGCCATCCCTGGCGAAACGTTGTAGCCCAAATCCGGCCCCAGCCTCGCCCAGCAGCGCTACGCCTCCGGCTCCGCTTGCTGGTCCAGGGCAAGCCATCCTTGGCTTGCCCGTTCGGCGGCATGAACGTCCACTGGACGTTCATGCCATCCCCGCCTCACCCATGGCGAGGCGCTCGCCGGGCACATGCACGTTAAGTGCATGTGCCACAACTCCGGCTCGCCCGAACCCGGCATCGTTCCCGTAGTCTATATATATCTTGATGGCGCCGGTTTTCCGCCATCCGGAGAATTTTCATCACACACATGGAAACAGCCAAGAATTCACCCGCTCCCGAAACCCCGCCGCAACGCCGGATCATCCGGGATCGCACCGAGATCAGCAATTTTCTGGCGACACTCGCGGAGAACGCCACACGCGAGATCGTCATCTTCGCGCCCCACCTGCAGGGTGCGTTTTTCAACAGCTCCCGTTTTGCGCGCGCACTGGCGAGCTTTGCCGCACGGCATCGCCAGAATCTCGCGCGCATCGTGGTCGAAGACACGGACCAGGCGCTGCGCGACAACGACCGCCTGGTCGGATTGTGTCGGCGCCTGAGCGACTTCATACACATGCACCAGGTCGCCGAGGAACATCTGGGCATCCGCGAAATGTTCATGGTCGTGGACCATCGTGGCTATCTGCATCAGCAGGACACCGACAAGCCCGATTGTGTGACCCATGCGCACGACAGTCACGAGGCGGTGCTGCTCACGCGGCGATTCAATGAATTGTGGGATCGCAGCGAACCTATCGTGGCGCTGCGCGCGTCAGGGCTGTAGGCTCCGGGATTACCATGCGATTCGGGACCATCACCCTGCTGGCGAATCTTGCCGTCCTGGCCGTGCTGTCCGGATGCGGTCACACGCCCGCGGAGGAATCCATCCCGCCATTGGCCAGCCGTGCAGCGGATCAGGCACTGGCCATGGTCGGCAAACCCTATCGGTATGGCGGCAACACCCCGAAAGGTTTCGATTGCAGCGGTCTGGTGCAATACAGCTATGCGCGTGTCGGTGTGAGGCTTCCGCAGGGCACCCGCAACTTGCTGCAGATATCCCAACCCATTTCCCGCCACAAGCTGAGACGCGGCGACCTGGTGTTCTTCACCCAGGAAGGCAGGCGCTCGTCGCATGTCGCGCTCTATCTTGGCGACGACCGCTTTGTACATTCGCCTTCCAGCGGCAAAAAAGTGCATGTCGCCGGCTTCGACGATGCCTACTGGCAACGTCATTTCACGGAAGCGCGACGCCTCGAGATCGATTGACAATGGCGTATGGCCGTTCTGCCATTCGTTCTCTGTTGATTGCTATTGCGGTCCTGTTGGCCATAACCCCCGCGGATGCCGACGAAGCCCGCGTCATCCAACTCAAGCATCGACCCGCGAGCGAAGTCATGCCACTGATCCGCCCTTTGCTGGGACCGGAGGACGTGCTGAGCGGCATGGATTTTCGCCTGATCATCCGCACCTCGGACCGGAACCTGAAAGAGGTCGAACGGCTCCTGGCGCAGGTGGATGTGGCGCGCCAGCGTCTGCGCATCACCGTGGAACAGGCGGTTGTCGGGGATGGCGCCACCACGTCCCAGTCGGTCACGGGATCCACGCAGATCGGCGACAAGGCTCGCATTACCCTGCCCGGCAAAGCCGCGGAAGATGGCGGGCTCGTGGTGGAAAAAGACGGCCTGCGGTACCAGGCGATCCGCCGCACCAGCAGAACCGGCAACGCCAACACCCAGATGATCCTGACCCAAGACGGGCAACGCGCCTATATCCGTGTCGGCCAGTCGGTGCCGCACGTGAGAAAAATACTGGCACTCAGCCGCCGACAGCAGGTGTTGATACAGGATATCGATCTTCAGGATGTCACCACCGGCTTCGAGGTATTGCCGCGTGTACATGGTGACCGGGTGCTGGTCGAGATCACGCCACGTCTGTCATCGCTGAGAGATCCCGCCACTGGCCTGGCTGACTTTCAGGAGTTATCCACGACGGTGGAAACCAAGCTGGGGGAGTGGCTGGACCTGGGTGAAATTCTGGGAAACCGCGGCGAAGTTGAGCGCGCGATTCTGGAAAGCGCCAGTACGAGCGCGGGCGAACACCGCACCGTCAGAATCAGGATTGAATAAGCACTTTCAGGGAACGACGGCAGCCGCCGAGGTTCCGGGAAGGTGATCCGAGAGAAAAATACGGACCTGCTGTTCCGTGCGCGCGCCACTGAAACGCCCGACTTCCCCGCCCCCGACGAACAGGATAACGGTGGGAAAACCGCGCAGCTGGTAACGCCCTGCCAGACGCATGTTGTCATCCACTTCCACCTTGGCCAGCAGCACTTCACCCTGGATACCGCGGGCAACCTTCTCCAGCACCGGCGTCAGGACACGGCAGGGCGGACACCAGTCGGCCCAGAAATCCACCATCACCGGTCGATTCCGGGAGACCTCCAGTACTTTTTCGGTGAAATCCTGCTCGGTGACATCAAAAACGGGAGGCTGATGCATTGCTTCTTTTCAAAAACGAAGGGAAGGTATTGCCGGTAAAAAGCAATGCCATTTTACCGGCAAACAAGCAACCGATCAAAACGCGCCCGCTCTCTGGCAGAGAGGGCGATTCAAGACGGACAATACGACGACTAGCGCGCGACAACGAATAAGGCAAGAAGCAAAAGCAACAACGTGATGCCTTGCAGGCCGACACGGGCGAACATCAGCTGGTGGCCGTGGCGCTGGTCGAATTCACCACCCTGCGCCATGGACACGATGCCTGAAATCAAAACACCGGCGGTCGCCAACATTCCAATAACAATAATCGCGGTGAGCACGGTCATGAAATACCTCCTTTTGACGATGGATGGCCGTTAAGCGATTTCCATTTTCAGCTCACGCGCGCACGCTGCCTTGATGCGCGTCAATCCTGTTGTTTTTACCGGCGAAAAAGCTATAGTCGCGCGCCATGAACGCGCGCCAAGACAGACTCCTGACCGAACTCCTGAGCCAGCCGACCGCCCCGTTTCGCGAAGAACACGTGGCCGCGGTAGCGCAGCGCGTGCTGAAACAGGCAGGTATCCCCTTTTTCCGCGACCCTGTCGGCAACGTTGTCATTGGTTGTGCCTCGCGCGCCGATTATCGCCGCCTGGTGCATGACAAGAACGGGGAACCATTGCGCCTGTTCATCGCGCACATGGACCACCCCGGATTCCACGGCACGCGCTGGCTGTCGGACACGCGGCTCAGGATCAAATGGCACGGCGGTTCGCCCGTCAGGCATCTGGCCGGAAGCCGCGTCTGGCTGGCAACGGCGGAAGGTTACTGGACCGAAGGCAGGCTCGGCCGGGTGCGGCTGCTCAAATCCGGACACGCCATCGATACCGCCGAAGTGCGGATCACCGGCGCCAGAAATGGCGCGCGGCTGAAGGCGGACACACTATACGGTGGCTTCGGGTTCCGCGCCCCGGCATGGCGTGCCGGAAAAAAAATCTACACCAAGGCGGCGGACGATCTCGTCGGGGTTTTCGCCATCCTCAGCACGGCGCTGGATCTCCACAAGAAAAGCCGCGGCAAAAAAACGCTGCCATTTCTCGGATTGCTGACACGCGCCGAGGAAGTCGGCTTTGTCGGCGCCATCGGTCATTTCGAGTTGGGCTGGCTTTCCGGCGCGCCACGGCCGGTGATCGCCGTGAGTCTTGAGACCTCGCGCACCCTGCCGGGTGCACTCGTGGGCCAGGGGCCGGTGGTGCGTCTGGGCGACCGGCGCACGGTATTCCATTCCGGTTACCTGAAAGTGCTGACCGACGTCGCGCTGAAGGCGTTGCCGGGAAAACACCAGCGCCGCGTCATGCATGGCGGCACCTGCGAGGCCACGGCCGCGATCGCCTATGGCTTGCCCGCCATCGGCCTGTCGGTGCCACTGGGCAATTATCACAACGAGGGATTCGAAGGCGGCCCCGGCTGCCGCGCACCGCGCGGCCCGGCGCCCGAGTTCGTGCATCGCGACGACATCGAGGGCCTGCTGAAACTGTGCCGGGAACTGATGCGACAAGGCTTGCACTGGGACGAGCCGTGGCAGGACCAGCGCCGGCTGATGCACCGGAGACTGCGCGAATACCGCCGGTTCCTGTGAAGACCGGCGGCGCGAGAAGCTATGGCTTGGTGCCGCCGGCAATATGCGCTTCGATGTCGAGCCACAGCCCCTGTTCGTCCGACAGCGGCTTTACCTCGGCCAGATGCTCGTCCTTGAACGTTTCGCGCCGCGATGGCGGAATCTGTTCGATCCAACCGCGCGTGCCGCTGTTCCACAACACATCCCACCACTGGGATTCGTCCTTGAGATGGTAGCCGAATTGCTCTGTCATCACCTCGGCCTGTCGCAATCCGGCGCCCTCCATCAGCTCGCGACAACGCGCGGGGTCGGCGAGGCGCATGCCCGCCGGAACCGGGTCGTCGGGTGACAGGACCCCGTACTGCTGGAGCCGTTCGATGAACCGCTGCATCATCGGCTGGAACGCGCTTTTTCCGAACGTGGTGAATACGACGCGCCCTCCCGGCTTGACGACGCGCACCCATTCCCGGAGCGCCGCGGACATGTCGGGCAGGAAAAATATGCCGAAGGAACAGACAACGTAATCGAAATAATCGCGGCGGAAGTCGAGCTTCTGCGCGTCCATCGCGTGCAGGTCGATATTGCGAATGCCGAACTTGACGATTTTTTCCTGCAACCGGTCCAGCATGGCCTCGGCCAGGTCGACCGCCATCACCCGGCCGTCGGCGCCGACCGCCTGCGCCGCCGCCAGCGCCACTGCGCCGGTGCCGGTAGCGACATCCAGCAGCTTTGCCCCCGGCGGAGGGTTGAGCCGGGCAACCAGGCGATCCGCGCAAAAGGGAAAGAAACGCAGTGCCGGATCGTCGTAACCGGAGGCCACGAGGTCAAAAACAGGAATCACCGGCGCGCGCGGATCTGGCTGGCTCATTCGGGGAATCATGTCAGAACACCCGCCTGCGCAACAACCTGTTGCGCAGGCGGGGCGCGCCATGCGGCGGCCAGCGGTCCTGGGGATGGGGAACCCGGGTAGGGTTCCATGGATTCGACATATGCTGTTATATGCCGAACGCTCCTTGTCGTTTGATGGAGGATCGTCCCCAGGAGGATGTCCGCCAGCCGGAGGTCACGTATGTGACGTTCTCTGTGTAGCAGAGCCCCGGCGCCAAAACCTTGACGCATATCAATGCGTCCGGCGCCTTCATTCCTCGTCGCTTCGTGCCCGTACCGCGACCGGGCGCTGGCCGGGAAAACCTCCCATGGCCCGCAAAATGCCTGCCGCCGCCTTCTCGCCTGCAACCGGCCACGGGCTCAAAAAACAAGCCACCTGTCGGGCAGGCGGGCCCATACATCGTCATGCCACAGACCGGTTATTTGACCCAGCCTATACTTTTTTTGCGAAACCATGAATCAACCCACACCACTGAATGGACAAGGAAGTCCCGTGACGACGACAAGGAGCATTTTCCAGAAAACCTGCCCCGCCTGCATGATCACGCTCGCCCTGGACGCCAGGGAGTGTGCCTGCGGCCACCAGTTTGATCACGACGATAACGACCCCGCGCTTTCCTCGGAAGCGATCCGTTTGCAGGCCGAGGAACTCTACCAGAATTATCTGGCCGCGCGCGCCGAACAGGCCTCCAGCGCTGTCATGGCCGCCCAGTCCGAATCCGCCCGTGATCCGGCCAGTGCGCAAAAATCCCAGCGCATCGCCAAACTCATACAGGAAGCGGAAGCGGCCCGCGCCGCCCTGACCGCCCAATCCGAGCGTGTGGCGGAAATGAAAAGGGCCCTCCCCCCGGCCCCAGCCCCGGCCCCGGCCCCCGTGGCAGCAAAACAGAAAGTGGTGGAAATGAAAAAGACACTGCCGCCGGCGCCTGCACCGCGTCATGCACCTGTCACAGCTGCACCGAAGAAGAAGGCTGCTATCGCGAAACCTGTCGTCACGCCATCACCGGCACGGGCAGCCACCAGGGTTGTAAACAGCACCAGCAACGACACCGACAACGCCATCACAACTTCCCTGCTGACCCGGCGTGCGGCCAAGAAGGCCGCTTCAATGCCGGTGAAATCCAGACCGGTGCCCGCACCGGTGACGGCAAAACCGGAGACCATCCTGCCGCCGGTCCAGACCAAAGCACCCAATCCGGCGTTCCGCCAGGCCCAGGCGGCCCGGGCGGAAAAAATCCTGCGTCAGGCAGAAACGGCGGCGGCGGTAAAAGCGGTAATAAAGGAAGAAAGCGTCGTCGCTCCGAAAATTGCCGCGGTTACAAAGTCGGAGCCCAAGGCCCAACCCGCCGCCGCCCCGGTTCTGACCAAGTCCGCGCCACGTTTGCTGGGTGGGGACAAAAAGGAATGCCCGAACTGCACCGCCAGCGTTGACAGCAAGCTCAACCGTTGTCGCTGCGGTTTCGAGTTCCCGACCAGTGAATCGCTCATGCCGGCGCTTTCCATGAGCGAAGAAGAGCGCGCGGAATTCGCCAAGCTTTTCAGCTTTCCCTAGAAAAAACCCGCCGCCGTATCAGGTTCCGGTGGAACGCCGCTGGACAGCCTGATTGGCCGCGGCGAAAATTTCTTCCATCGGCGCCGGCTTGGCCACCCCGTAACCCTGCGCATAGTTCACCCCGATTTCGCCCAGCACGCGCAGGATTTCCCCGTTCTCCACGAACTCGGCGATGGTTTGCATTCCCATGGCATGACCGATCTGGTTGGCGGCCTCGACCACGGCGCGGTTGACGGGGTTGCTGGTCATGTCGCGCACGAAACTGCCGTCAATCTTCAGATAGTCCACCTTCAGGGTCTGCAGATAACCGAAGGAACTCAGGCCGGTGCCAAAATCGTCCAGCGAGAACCTGCAACCCATGCCTTTCAGCACCGCGATGAAACGCGTGGCCTGCGTGAGGTTCGCCACCGCCGTGGTTTCGGTGATTTCAAAACATATCTGCTCCGGCGAAACGCCGGTCTGCCCGAAGGCGTCAATGACGAATTTCATGAATGTTTCGTCACACAGCGACTGGCCCGAAAGGTTGATGGAAAATCTCCAGCCGGAAACGCTGCCGGCGTTCGCGGAAAATGCCTCAAAGGCCTTGCGCACCACCCAGCGATCAATGGAAGTCATGAGGTTGTAGCGCTCGGCCGCCGGGATAAACGCCAGCGGTGGCACCAGCTTGCCCTCTTCATCGAGCAGGCGTATCAGCAGTTCGTAGTGCGGGTTGCCCTGGTTGACGTCCGCCACCGGGGCGATCCGCTGGCAGTACAGACGGAAGCGGTCTTCCTCCAGTGCCTTGTTGAGACGCGACACCCAGCGCATTTCGCCGTGGCGCTGCTTGAGTTCGTCGTCGTCGAGGCGAAACACGTGCACGCGATGGCGCCCGGCTTCCTTCGCGGCATAACAGGCCACGTCCGCCGCGCTCATGATGTCGGTCACGCTCTGCTGGCTGGAGCTGATGGAAACCAGGCCGATACTGACACCGACGTCGAAGGCATACTCCTTCCAGACGAAGCGGAATTCCTTCACCCGCTGGAGCAGATTTTCGGCTATGCGCTTAGCCACGTCGACGTCGCAATGCTGGAACAAAATGCCAAACTCGTCCCCACCCAGCCGGGCGACGGTATCCGTTTCGCGGATACGGCTGCGCAGAATCGAGGCAAACTGGCGCAGCAGCTCATCGCCGGCAATATGACCGCAGGTGTCGTTCACGATCTTGAACTGGTCGAGATCCATGTAACACAGGGTATGCTCGTTCACCCCCGGGTCAGCCGAATTCACGGCCTTGGTCAGAATGCGTTCGAATTCACGCCGGTTGGCGAGGCCGGTGAGATCGTCGTGGCTCGCCTGATGCGCCAGTTGCTTGGCCATCCGCTGTGCACGGCTGACGTCGTGAATCACCAGCACGGTACCGATGAGCGGCCCGCCTTCATCGCTTCGAATCGGCGCCGCCGTATTGACGACGTCCACCTCCGACCCGTCTGGCCGTACCAGCACCACGTGCTCCACGCTGCCGGTAACATGACCGTCGCGCAGGCAGGCTTCCACGGGATTCTCCACGGGGCGCCGATGCTCTTCATCGATCAGCTGCATCACTTGCCTGACCGGCTTGCCACGTACGCTGTCGATTTTCCAGCCGGTGAGCTTTTCCGCCATGGGATTGAGATACTGGATGTTTCCGGCAGCATCGGTAGTAATCACCGCATCACCGATGGAATGCAGGGTCACCTCGATGAGGGTTTTTTCCGCGCGCAGGCTGGCCTCGGACAGTCGCACTTTGTCGAGCGCTTCCCGCAGCTCCCCTTGCTTCAGGGTGATGAAATCAAGCGCCTTGTTGATGAACCTCGCCAGAAAGCCGAATTCGTCGGTCCGGTCTTCCGGGAACCGCAGGGCGGTCTCGTCATGCGTGATGGACTTGGCGGTCTGCACCATGCGCTGGAACGGTTGCGTGAGGATTCTCCGCAATACCCAGTGCAGCGACAAGCCGAAGGACAGCAGCACGATACCCATGTAGATCAGTACCTGCTTGCGCTCCTGGGCGACGGCCTCATGCAACGGGGTGAAACTGAAATACGACATGCCGGCCCGGTGCGCGGATTTGTCGCCCGAAGGATGGAAATCGAAGCTGCGGGCAAACAGAACCTGGTCCGGCCGGCGCTGTCCGTGCAGATATGATTTTCCGTTCAGGCTGATTTCGATGGCTTCTACCCGATATTGCAGTATCAGACCCTGCAATTCCTGTTCGATGCGTTCGCCAGAGAGCACTATTTGATTGTGCAGAAAACTTTCCAGGTCGTACGCCAGTCCGTTGGCACGGCCGGCGTAGTCCGTGGTGATTCTCGCTTCGCTGTTGTGCAGCAGGGAAAATGAAATCCCCATGCCGGCCACGATCATGAACCAGAAAACAATGACCGATATCTTGGTCGACAGGCTGGACTGGACGTCATTATCCGGGCGCGCCGACAGATGGGGGTCGCTGATCATCTGAAGCCGACCCAACGGAAGCCCATCACCATGGGACAGATGCCGCTCAGGCCCGCGCCGAACAGGGCAAAACCGATGAACCAGGGAAAGAACCAGAGCTCCGTGCTGAAAACGACATAACTAACAATCAGAAACGCCGCCACCACCAGGCGCAGGGCGCGTTCGGCCTCGAAGTTGATCCGCGCCTTGTCCCCCGGAGACAGGGCACAGGCTGAACCGGCGGCGGAATCGCCCTGCAGGCGCGAAACCAGAGTCGGGATGCGCCAGTTGGTGATGCCTTCGAAAGTCAGCACCACGATGTAGCCATAGATCACCAGCCGCCAGTCAAAATACAGCGCTGCCAGCAATACGGCGCCTAATATGATGCGAAATGTGCGTTCGGTCATGGTTCCTCCGTTGCCTGAAGCAACCCGGGATATTGCAGGACTTGCCGACCATCTTTAAGCCCGTGATGGGGCGGGAAGCTGGCCAGAAAACGCCTGCGCCTGTACTAAAGATAGAGCAATATCCATGCCCGTATCGGCAAAAACTGACCAAATTTAGAGGGAATTTGAAACAAAATCGGGGCCAAAGGCCCCGAAAAACACAGGAAAACCGCCAGCGAGCTAACGCGGGCGGCTCAGCTTGAAGCGTTCGCCCCGTAAGCTCAGCACCACACCATCCGGAACGATGTCTTCCACACGAATACCGCCATCGATCTGGCTGCCCTTGTGATATTCCCGGTTATTGATGAACAGGATCCGCTGGGACTCGTCGTGCGAATAGACATGGATGGTCACCGCCAGCGCCGGCAAGGCGCGCTGGAAATCCTGCGGCATTTGCTGCAGCAGCGGCGTGTCGTCCATGACGAGCGTGACGGGCGGAGCGGCGGCAGTCTTCATCGTCTCGGAACGGCGATTCACCGCAGGTTTTTTCGCGGTACGCGCCACGGTGACTTTTTTCGGTGGCGGCGCAGGGGCAGGAAGTTTGGCCTGTTCGGCCAGATCGGCCACGGGGGTGGTTTTACCGGCGCTTGATTCCGGAGCCGGTACGGGAGTCACCGGCACACTTGCCGGCGCCGCCGCAACCGGCTCGCTGGTCACGGGTGCGGGTGCCGCCGGCGGGTCAGGCAGATTGGCGACCGTGTTACGCCAGAACAGCAGGACAGCCGCCACGATCCCCAGCAATAAAACCGCACCCAGGGCAAGCCACCAGCCGTTGACCGGCAGCGCCAGGGAAATATTGTGCACGGCGCCGGTGCGCGGCGCCGATCCGGGTTGCCGCGCCTGCTGCGACTTTCGCAAGGCGTCCAGGATATACGACATGCTCAGCGCGCCTCCGTGGCCACGGTATCTGCAACCAAGGTGGGCGATGGCCCGGGAAAATAACCCTGCAATTTTGCGAGCGTGCTGGAACCGGCCACGCCATCGGCCGCGAGCCGGTGGCGGTTCTGGAATTGCATGAGTTGAGCCTGGAGTTCCTTGTCGAACAGATCGCTCGCGCCCGTCACCAGCGGCTCGCCGCGGTAGCGCGCCAGCGCATCGCGCAACCACAGGATGGTTTCGCCGCGATCGCCCAGGCGCAATATTTCCTGCCCCGGGGCCGGTGGTTTCCAGAGCAGCAGATATTTCCCGAACCAGAGGCGGCCCGCCTCCTGCACGTCAAATTCCTGGGGCGAACCGCCCATGGCCAGAGATACCGAGTCCGCCGTCAGGGCCGTCACCAGCACGTGGTGTTTATGGCCGGAAGTATCCTGCAATTCGATAACGGCGGGCCGGTTGTGCTCGCGCAGGTTGTTCCAGGTTCCGGTTTGATAAACGCAGTGCAGACCGGCGTTCAGCGCGCGCTCACAAGCAGTGGCGCCGGCCAGGGCGGAGTAATCCAGCCCCCAGCGCCCGAACAGCTCCTTCATGGCCGATTCGGTGTCGGTCTTGGCCTCTGCACTTCCGAGGGATGCCTCAAGCTTTGACACAGGCTCGACAAGCTTGGTCGCGGCATTGGCATCGGTGGCCGTCGCGACGGGGATCGCCCCGGCCGCGCTCACTGCCTTGGGACTGGCGGAAGCCGCCTCGGCGGAGACCGCCTCGGTGCTGTTCTTCCCGGACACAATCATTCGGGTCCAGTCCGGCCACCACTGCCAGGCGGCCACTACCAGAACAATAACCAGGGCTGACGCGATCGCCGGCGCGCGGGAAGCGAATCGCCGCTTCGGCATGGCGCCTTGCCCTATCTCCCTGGCCGCACGCTTGACGATGGACATATCCACCACCTGCCTGCCATGCGTGTAAGCCCCGAGCAGGGCGCGATCGCAGATCACGTTGATCAATCGCGGAATGCCGCCGGAGGCGGCATAGACCTGCTCCATGGCTTTTCTGTCGAACAATATCGCCTTGGCGCCGGCAACCCGGCAACGATGGAGAATATATTCGAAGTTTTCCTTGCGCGTGAGCGCCACCAGATGAAAGCGCGCCGTGATGCGCTGCGCCAGCTGGCGTAGGTCCTGCTGCGCCAGCATCTGGGCCAGTTCGGGTTGGCCGATGAGTATGATTTGCAGCAGTTTCTGCTTGGTGGTCTCGAGGTTGGTGAGCAGCCGCACCTGTTCCAGCACTTCGCGGCTGAGGTTCTGCGCCTCGTCGATGATGAGCACGGTGCGCCGGCCACGCGCGTGGGTTTGCAACAGGTGGGCGTTGAGCGCGTCGATCAGCTGCTTGAGGCTGGCCTGCTCGCCGGGATGCGGCACGCGCAGTTCATCGCAGATGGCGGCAATGAACTCGGCGACAGTCAGCACCGGATACAGGATCAGCGCGACGTCCACCCCTTCGGGCAAGCGCTCGACCAGGGTGCGGACCAGCAGTGTCTTGCCGGTCCCGACTTCGCCGGTCAGCTGCACAAAGCCTCCGGCCTCCGCCAGGCCATACTGCAGGTGCGCCAGCGCCTCCTGATGCCCCCGGCTCAGATAGAGATAATGCGGATCAGGCGGGATGGAAAACGGGTTTTCGTGCAGGCCAAAATACTGGAGGTACATTAGCCCGTCCTCGCTGAATGCCGGTGACGGTTCGTGGATGTCCGCATTTCGCGCCGGGCCATATTCCGACTGGAGTATCTCTGGTCCATCAATGCTTTCCTGACTTGCTGGTCGCCCGGGCCTTCGGCGCCGGACCTTATGGCCTCATACGATACCATTATTTGTCCGCGCCATGTGTGCCTGCGCCTGTATTCCTGATTTTCGGGATCCGGTCATGCCGGGAGAAGGAAAATTCGCCGCCGGCTTCAGCGTCATCCGCATAGTTGCCGGCACCTGTCTCCATGGCCTCGCGCACGGGAGAACGCGGCCAGCGCGCAGCGCGGGATTGGCGTCAGCCGTCCATACAGACTGACAGATCCAGCACGGGTGGCCGGTTTGAAAAAACAGGCTGGCGGTTCGAACTCTGTAAGAAGAAATTAAAAATTACACGGGGGATGAGGCAGAGGCACTATTGGCGGCGTCCGGGTTTCACGCTGTCGTCGCCGGAAGTTTTGGCGGCCTGAACGATCTTGCGCAGATCGGCCAGCTGCACCTGCAAGGCCTTGATCGCTTCCGCGACTTCCACGGATTCGCGACTGGTCTCGCCTTTGCTGATGTCACCGGTTTCCATCTTTGTTGCGCGTTGCGTTTGACTCATGTGAACCTCCTTGTGCGATTCCGACTTGCATGAGAACTCCGCTCGACAACTCCCCTGCGCCCGACAAAGAACAACATGTGTCGTAAATCAATTTAGGCGGAAAGCCGGAAGAATTACAAGTATAGATTGCGACATACCTGTCGGCGGCGGCGCTGCCCGCCCCGGCTGACGGCCGCCATTGGCAGGCCGATGAGCGCAAAAAGCGCATCGAGCCTGCCTTATGCCAGTGCGCTGGTATACGCCTTATGCGGGGATGCGACAGGTGTGTGTTTTTTGCAAATACCCTCTTGAACCATCAGCAAACCCAATTCCAGCAGGCTCGCACGGAAACGACGTTACTCCTTCAGAACGCATTTGCGGTAGAGATCCTTGAGCGTGCCGTCCGGATCGTATTTTTTCTTGAGTCGTTCGTAGGCGGGCCGGTTATATATTTCCCAGAACTGTTCGGGCGAAAAACAGGAATCCGAATACAGCGATTTCATTCCCTGCATGGCCATCACCTTCTGCTCAATCTGCCGGTTGTAATGCCCCGGCGGAAGTTTTTTTCTTCCGCGTATCACGTCCCAAAATCCGAAATTGACGTAGAGCTTTTGCGGATCCATCCGGTAAAGATCGAACCGGGCCTGCCTGTCCCAGGCCCGGGTAGGACATACCCATACCGGCATGAAACGGATGACATCATGATAGAATGCCAGAAATTCCGGCGCATGCTCGATCGGAATCTCGACATCCTGGATCACGGACTCGGTGTGGAAACCCAGCAGCCTGTCGAGCATGCGGGTAAGCTTCCAGCGGCTGTTGAGCCGCATGATTTTCGTGTAGGTAACCGAGTTCAGTCGTTGCCGTCCATAGAGCCGGCGGATAACCGGGTTCTGGGCCAGCAGGTTTTTCGAACACCAGAACCAGTCGGTGTCCCAGCGCCACAGGTAATCCGCCGTGGTCAGGAAATCTTCCGTGCGCTCGCGTAATGACTTGTAATAGATATGCTCATAGGTGTAATCGCTGGTATAGGGCGCCTCATCGGTGAACTGGCCGAGCGTGATAACCATGTCGTTTTGGCCAAACACCACGCCATCGACAAAATCAACATCCCTGCGTTCGCACTGCCGCGCCAGATCGGCGAAAAATACTTCCGGGCCGACGTGGCGAACATGGGTGAGTTTCACGTATTTTTTTACGGGCACCACCCTGGCCTTGAGCAGCAAGGCGTAACCCAGTGTCCCGTAGGAATTGGGGAAACCGTAGAACAGGTCGCGGTGCTCGTTGTCCGGCGTGCACAGCACGGTGCGCCCGTCCCCCAGAAGTATCTCCATCTCCTGCACTGTTTCGTGCACCAACCCATAGCGGAAGGAGGAGGATTCAATGCCGCAACCGGCGGTCGCGCCGCCGATGGTGATGGATTTGAGCTGCGGCACCACCGCCGGCATGACGTTGTGCCTCAGGCATTCGGTGACGAGCTTCGCATACGGCGTCATGCCCTCGACCACGACATGACCGTTCACGGCATCGACATGCAGGACATTGTTGAAATCCCGCACATCAAGCTTTCGCGCCGGCCCGCCATGGCGGTCACGAAACAGGTTGGAGGTGGTTTTTCCGAGACGTACATTTTCACCGCGGGCTGAACGCAGGGCCTCCATCAAACGCTGTTTCTTCTCCTGGTAACGGGCCATGTCCATGTCCCCGCCACAATACTGAATCCCCGCCATGGTTCCAATCCACCAGAACGTAAGCCGTTGTATAACCATGCCGCGCGCCGCCGATCCGCCTGTCGGGCGCGCCATTCCGGCAGCACCTGCAGGTGTTTTCCCTCGGCGAAAGGGCTTTCGAGGGCTATACTTGATTCTGGTGGGTGGGAGTTGTCATCGGTCGAATCAGGACATTGACAGGGATTACCGCATGAGGACCTACAGCATATACCAGAAGCCGTGCCCGGCATGCGGCATGGTGGTATCCATCGACGCCAAAAGCTGCGACTGCGGCTACTCCTTCGAATCCTCCGGCAGCAACGATCTGCCTTCCGCGGAACAGGCACTGCAGGAAGAGGAATTATTCGAGGCCTATCTGGCGGCGCGTGTTGACCAGGTCGTGGCGGCGGTGGAAGCCGCGCGCGCCGAGCTGATGGCCGACATCTCCAACCACCGCAAGGCCGACAAACTGTTGCGGGCGGTACAGGATGCGCTGACGCTGCGTGACGAACGCGACGCCCAGGCGGCAAAGATCAGGCAAATGCGCGAGTCCCTGCCGGCAAAACCGGATGCATCGCCGTTGTCGGCGCAACCGACCGAGGCCTTCCGGGCGCAACAGGCCGCCAAGGCAGAAAGGATCATGGAGGCGTTTGCCAACACCCAGACCAAAAGCTGCCCGCATTGCCGCACTGTGCTGCCCGTCACTTCTGCCATGTGTCTGTGCGGTTTCATCTTTGCCCGCAATGACTTCCTGCTCCCGCGGGCCGTGGACAGTTCCACACGCAGCAAGATTTATCAGTCCCGGGAAGATTCCCGGTCTCCGGGCTAACTGCTGTACAGCAAATTCACCAGCGCGGTATAAGTGCGGTCGTCGTAACGGCGAAACCGGAGCGCCACGCCATGGCGGTCGGCGCGCACCACATCCGCCGGCACGCGGTGCAAACCGTATTTATCATGTTCCTTGAGTGTCAGCACCGCCTCGACCGGCACGCCGGGCGAAAGCCCTTCCCTGGACGCTTCCAGCCGGGCGCCACTCAGACTGAGGTCACGAACCCTCCAGCGCTCCGAATAGACGAGATCCTGGTTGACAACAATATTGAGCGATATTTTCTTGCGGATACTCTGGCGTTGCTCGGCCTTCATAAATCTCCTCCCGGGCGGTAGCCCAACCTGCACATGATGTGATTGTGTCGCGGACGGGTCAAGCGACCGACCCCGGAATAAACGGCTATATTAGATAGCGCTTATCCACGTGGATTCCGGAAAGCGCCGGATTCTGGTTTTTTTTTCATAATCGGATAAGCTTGTAGACGTTAATCCTGCAACGGGGCTATTTTCCCATGTCGGAACTCGTGATCGCACCTACGCTCTTGCCCGCCGAACCGCTGCGCAAGCGCGCGCCGACATTCGACGAGCACGGCAAGGCCTTAAGCGACTTCATGGTGCTCATTCCCGGGCTGGTGAAAAAACCGCAACATATCATCCAGGCCACGATCGAGCACATCCAGACCGTGTTCGCCGACTACCAGCACGTGGTGGTATTCGCCGAATTGAACCTGAAGCTCAGCCTGTTGTGGGTAAGCGTGAAGCCGGTTCCCGGCGTGCGCTTCCAGATATCCGAGGCGCTGCGCGCGCTCATTCCCGAGGCGCGTCTGGTTTCACATATCTAAACGAAATTAGCGCACGGGCGGGGTTTCCGTTCGCATCACATATTCAGCGGAAAAAACTTCTAACGCTTGTGTACGCCCAGCTGATCGCTGGCGCGGCGGCCTGTGCTCTGACGCCGGTTGGGGTTGTTCGGTTCCCAGCGGATATCCTTGCGACGGTCCGCCACGTTGCGGCGATTGAACTTGCGCCGCTCGATGCCCTTGTAGCCCGTGCTGCCGTTGGTGTAATGACTTGCCATGGTACCCTCGTCCGGCCCGGGTTCTGGCGCTCACCCTGACCGCGTTTGATGTACCCCAAGTAAAGCAGAAACCATGCCAAGGCCTAAACCGGCGCGAAAAACCGCGCAGACAAGGCCCATATCGCCTGCGCCAGAAAAACCGCCATGACCGCTCCGGCCAGATAAACCGCGCCCGGCAAGCCGTTCCACGCCAGGACACCCGCGATAAAAAAACCCAGCGCCCGCGCGCCGCTGCCCCAGGCCAGGCGCTGCACGGCCGACTCATAGGCGGCGGTATTGCGCGCCGGCCAGATCCACACCGGCAACAGGTAACTGATGGCACCGGTTACGAGCGGAAACAGGAACAGATAGAAGAACAACGGCAAGGCAACGTCGGATGGTTGCACGCCGGCGGCATGCAAGCCGCCGGCTGTCAGCACCAGCATCAAGCCCGGCACGGCGAGACCCAATGATGCCCCCGGACGGTGCCAGCCCCAGACAGGTTCGCGCCAGCGTGAAACCAGCAGCGCGGCAAAACGCGTTAGCGGTATCAGCCACAGCGCCAGCCCGGGCCAAACCAGCCACACCCACCAGGCCGAACCGGCAGCCATGAGCAACGCACCGAATGCCATGGGATAAAGATCGCGCTGCAGACGAACGCGCGTGGCCGCATCGGTGTAACCCGCCACGGTGGGAAGCAGCACGCGCAGCGTGCCCACTGCGGTCAGTCCGATGAAACCATATATATTGATGTGCAGGTGAAATCGCCGGAGAGCGGCCCAATGCTCCGGCCAGACTGCCGCAAGCGAAATCGCGAGCAGCCCGAGCAACAGACTGGCCAGCGCCAACTGGTACCAGGCCAGACCCGGGTGCGGCCGGCCCAGCATGGTCCGGGCCCGCTGCCAGATCCAGCCGAGCAAGGCGCCGGCAGCGATCATGGCGGTCAGCGCCGGCACCACAATCAGATCACGCCGCCAGAACAGGCTCGCGGCCGCCCCGGCGCCGGCAATCAGGGCCAGACCGGGAAGAATCAGCACCAGCCAGGACGGCGCACGGCTGTGTGTCAGCACCGGCGTGAAATAGATCATCGCCGCCATGATGAGCGGCATGACGCCGGCAGCCAGGATCATATGAATCAGCGCCGGCGCGTATGAGCGCAGAAAGGAAGACAGAATCAGCGCGGCTAGAAAAAGCATGGACGCCGTCATCCCCAGCACGACCATGATACGACGCACAGGCCGCGAGGGATCAGGCATTCCCGGCATCCATTGCAGTACCCGTCATGGCGCCGGTTCCGGCTTCCAGTTTTCGATGCGCACCGGAGACTTGTATTCGTAACCGAAATAGCTGGCGCCGACCATGAGCGCCATCCACACGACAATGACGAACGCGACGATCAGGATCCAGTGGCTTTTCTTCATGGCAACGGTTGCGTGTCCCCGCCCGGGCGGCATCCCGCCATCACGACTCACGAGCCGGCACGCGCTTTACCTCATTCGTCCGTAACACAGCCTTCAGAGGCATTCTTGACGTTCTTGATGAACTTGTAGAGCGTGCCATGCGCAGCCTTGTACGGCGGCATTTTCCAGGCCGACTTGCGCCTGGTCATCTCCGTGTCATTCACTGCCACGCTGAGTTCGTTTTTCCCGGCGTCGATGGTGATGACATCGCCGTCGCGCAGCAGCGCGATCGGCCCGCCTTCCTGCGCCTCCGGCACCACGTGTCCGATGATGAAGCCGTGCGAACCGCCGGAGAAGCGCCCGTCGGTCATGAGCGCCACGTCCTTGCCCAGCCCCGCGCCCATGATGGCCGAGGTCGGTGTCAGCATCTCGGGCATGCCCGGACCACCCTTCGGGCCCTCGTAGCGGATCACCACCACGTCGCCCTTCCTGATCTCGCTGCGCTCCAGGCCCTTGAGCATGTCCTCTTCGCAGTCATACACCCGCGCCGGACCGGAGAAACGCAGGCCTTCCTTGCCGGTGATCTTGGCCACCGCGCCTCCGGGCGCGAGATTGCCGCGCAGGATCCGGATATGGCCGCTTGGCTTGATCGGTTTCTCCAGCGGCATGAACACCTCCTGGCCCGGTTTCAGGCCCGGCAGCGGCGCCAGGTTTTCCGCGATGGTCCTGCCCGTTACCGTGAGGCAGTCGCCGGCGAGCAATCCCTTTTCGAGCAGGTACTTCATCACCGCTGGCGTGCCGCCGGCGTTGTGCAGATCTTCCATCACGTACTTGCCGCTCGGTTTCAGATCGGCGAGAAACGGCACGCGGTCGGAGACCTTCTGGAAATCGTCGATGGTGAGCGGCACGCCCACGGCGCGCGCCATGGCGATCAGATGCAGCACCGCGTTGGTGGAGCCGCCCAGCGCCATGACGATGACCATGGCGTTCTCGAACGCCGCGCGCGTCATGATGTCGCGCGGCTTGATGTCCTTTTCGAGCAGGTGGCGGATGGCTCTGCCGGCGTTGAGGCACTCCTCCCGCTTGCCCGGCTCCACCGCCGGCATCGACGAGCTGTACGGCAACGACATCCCAAGCGCCTCGATGGCGCTGGCCATGGTATTGGCCGTATACATGCCGCCGCAGGCGCCGGCGCCGGGGCAGGAATGCTCCACGATATCCTCGCGCGCGGGTTCATCGATCTTGCCGGCGATGAATTCGCCATAGCTCTGGAACGCCGAAACGATATCGAGGGTATCGCCCTTCTTGTTGTGGCCCGGCTTGATGGTGCCGCCATAAACCATGATCGCGGGCCGGTTCAACCGGCCCATGGCGATCAGGCAGCCGGGCATGTTCTTGTCGCACCCGGGCAGCGCGATGAGCCCGTCGTACCACTGCGCGCCCATGACCGTCTCGATCGAGTCGGCGATGATCTCACGCGATTGCAGGGAATACGACATGCCGTCCGTGCCCATGGAAATGCCGTCGGACACGCCGATGGTGTTGAAGCGCATGCCCACCAGCCCCGCCGCCTGCACGCCCTGCTTCACCTGCACCGCCAGGTCGTTCAGATGCATGTTGCAGGTATTGCCCTCGAACCAGTTGGCGACGATGCCGACCTGGGCCTTGTCCATGTCCGCGCGCGTCAGGCCGGTCCCGTAAAGCATGGCCTGCGAGGCGCCTTGCGACTTGGGTTGCGTGATGCGGGAACTATAACGATTCAGTTTGCTTGCCATGAAAACTCCGCCCGTGGCCGACGGCCGGCCGATGAAAGCCGGTCATTCTAGCGCAGACCGGGGAGTTCGCTGAAGTGAAAAACAGGCAACCCGCGCCCTGCGCTGGGTCGCGGCAGAGGCAACGGGGGAAATCAGGCGCCGAGCGCGCGGGCCGCGCGGTTCACGTCCTTCTGCTTGACCCATAGAATCGCGCCGAAACGTCCGGCGCCGGCGGTCACCGCATCCACGGCGGTGACGTTGACCTTGGCATGCGCCAGTTTCGTCATCACCCTGGCGATCGCGCCGCGCTGATCGCTGCCTCGGATGAGAAAGCCGGTTTTCTTGCCCCGCAGCTTGAGCTTCATGCCGCGCGCGACCGCGAGAAAGGTGGTTGGGTTCGCCGGAATGAAATCCACCTGCGAATTCCTTCCGTTGGGAAAGCCCGTGAACGCCAGCAGATTGACCCCGGCCTTCGCCAGCCCTGTCAGAATCCGTCCCGCCTCGCCCGGCCGGTTGGGGATTTGCATCGCGAAGTAACTGACCTTCTGTGCTCTGGCCATACTCATCCTCCTGATGTCATGTCCGATGGCTGATGTCCGTGGCATCATAACGCAACAACAAAAATACAGACAGCGTAGAGAGCGGGCGCGGCACTCATCGCACCGATTACCGTTCCGGAGCGCCGCAGTCTCGCGCGGGATTCGTGAAAATACAGCATCGATGCTGGAATCCGGTCTCCAATAAAGCTAGAATGACCCTCAGCAATTCCCTCCATCTGTCCTCACCGCGCTGCCCCAGGGGCTCCAAGCGACAAGGACGGATGATGTAACTGGTAGTCCCCGGCAAAGCTGCATCGTGCCAGAAAATTTGTGACAGGTTTCGCGTTGCCCGGCAACGGATTCCTTTATTGATCTCGAATACCCGACCGCGGTTGGTCCGGCCAAGGAGATAACGATGGCAACAAACTCAAAATAACCGGTATGCGCCCCCTGCACCAGCAGCAAGGGCTCGAGGATTTCTTCCGGCGCCTGCGAACCGCGCCGGAACGCGTGCTGCTGCTCGATTACGATGGCACGCTCGCGCCGTTCCGGATACGCACGGACGAGGCGCTGCCGTATCCCGGCGTACGCGACATCCTCGATGCCATCATGGAAAGTGGCCATACCCGGCTTGTCATCGTCAGCGGCCGCTGGACCCGCGACCTGCAACCCCTGCTCGGCCTCAGGCGCCTTCCCGAAATCTGGGGTTCACACGGCTGGGAACAGCTCAAGCCCGACGGCCAATACACGGTCGCGCGCATGAACGAAATGGCGCTGCAACATCTCGCGGACGCCGACACCTGGACCGCCGAGATTGAGGCCCGGGGAGGGCGTTGCGAAATCAAACCCGGCGGTCTGGCCATCCACTGGCGCGGGCTTGACCAGGACCGGATCGCCGATATCCGCAGCCTCGTGTTCCAGAACCTGTTGATGAAGGAAATGCAAAAAACTCTCGTGTGGCATGACTTCGACGGCGGCATCGAACTGCGCGTACCCGGTCGCCATAAGGGATTCGTGGTGAACGCCGTGCTTGCCGAAATGGCCCAGGAGACGGCCGCGGCCTATCTCGGCGATGACACCACCGATGAAGACGCGTTCAACGCCATCCGCGGCCGCGGCATCGGCGTGCTGGTGCGCCCGCAATTCCGTGCTACAACCGCGAATTTCTGGCTGCAGCCACCGGAGGAATTGCTCGACTTCCTGCGCCAGTGGCATGAGACCAGCGGAGAAATGAAATGAATCTGCTCGGGCAAACCTATTATGGAAACACGCTGCAGGACTGGCTGACCGCCCTGGCCGTCGTCATCGCGCTGGCGCTGCTGCTGTATTTCGCGAAGCGCCTCGTCATCGCCCGGCTCGCAGCCTGGGCGCAAAAGACCGAAACCCGTCTTGACGATTGCGTCGTGGAAATCCTCGCCGGCACCCGCTTCCTGTTCCTGCTGATCATTGCTTTTTATTTCGGATTGCAGTATCTGGAGCTGCCGCCAAAGCCGACGCGCCTGATCACGCACTTCACCGTCATCGCGCTGCTGCTGCAGGCGGCGATGTGGGGGAACCGGGGCATCGTCCTGTGGCTGGACGATTACCTCAAGCGCAACAGGGAAACCGACGCCGCCGGCGCGACCACCGTGTCGGTGCTGGGCTTCATCGCGCGCGTGGCGCTATGGTCGATCCTGCTGCTGATGATCCTGGACAACCTCGGGTTCAATATCACCGCGCTCGTCGCCAGCCTGGGCATCGGCGGCGTGGCGGTGGCACTGGCGACGCAAAATATCCTGGGAGACATCTTTGCCTCGCTCTCCATCGCCATCGACAAGCCATTCGTGATCGGCGATTTCATCGTCGTCGACGATATCCTCGGCAACGTGGAATACATCGGCCTCAAGACCACGCGCCTGCGCAGCCTGGGCGGCGAGCAGATCGTGTTTTCCAACACCGACCTGCTGAAAAGCCGCATCCGCAACTACAAGCGCATGTACGAGCGCCGCGTGGTGTTCAGTTTCGGCGTCGTCTACCAGACGCCGCATGAAAAACTCAAATCTGTTCCGGTCATGGTGCGGGAAATCATCGAGGGTCTGGAGAAGACGCGTTTCGACCGCGCCCACTTCAAGGAATACGGTGACTCGTCGCTGAATTTCGAGGTCGTCTACTTCGTGCAGGATCCGGATTACAACATCTACATGGACATACAACAATGCATCAATCTTTCCCTCTTCGAGGGCTTCGCCCGGGAAGGCATCGAATTCGCCTACCCGACGCGCACGCTGTACCTCCATCGCGAAACAGGGGTGGTTCATGGCTGACCAGCCACGTCCACGGACGACACGCTCGCTGCGCCTCGGGCTGCTGGTCGCGGCGATCATCGGCGTCGTCACTGGTCTGTTCGCCTGGCACCAGGTGCAAAATGAACGCGCCATCGACCTCGATGACGTGGGGCGGCGCGCGCATGCGCTGGCGCAGCAGCTTTCCGACCGGGTGCTGTACGCGCTGACGCTGCCGGACATACAGGCGCGCGCGCTGTTGCAGCCTCGGGTCGAGGGCTATCAGCGGCTCCTCGGTTACGCGGTGTTTCGCGCCGATGGCCGGCTGGTCGCGGCCGGCAAGACCATCTCCGATTTCACCAACAAGCTCGATGGCCCGATGCGCGAGGCATTGCAATCCGGAAATGAAGTCACGCAACTCACGCGCGGCGCGGGAATGCAGGTCCATGTTTTTGCCAAGAAGTTTCCCGAGAAAGGCGATGCCGAGGGCGTTCTGGTGGTGGTGCACGACGTGTCCTATATCGACGACCGCGCGCTCGCCCGGCTCGCGCAGTTCGCCTTCTGGGTCCTGATCGTCTCCCTGCTCGCGGTGGCGCTGGTGGTGGGCAGCACCTGGTTCGTGTACGAACGGCCACTCACCAAACTCGCCGACTGGATGCGGCGCCTGCGGGTAGATAACGTCGCGGAATCGCCGCCGCCGGGGCTGCCCTCGGGCCGGTTGCGCAGCGAATCGGATCGGCTGGCGGCATCTTTCCGCGCGGCACGCTCCACCGGCCGGGCGCTGTCGGAAGCGGCGCTGTTTGCCGAACAGGTGTGGACGCCGGAGCGGCTGCGCGCGCACGCGGTGGCTTCACTTGGCGAGGCGCATCAGCTCATCGTGGTGAGCAATCGCGAACCCTACATGCACCAGTGGCGTGACGGCCGCGGGTACGCGATCGTCCCAGCTGGCGGACTCGTGACCGCGCTTGACCCGGTGCTGCAAGCCTGCGGCGGCGTGTGGATCGCGCACGGCGCCGGCAACGCCGACCGCGCGAACGCCGATGCCGAAGGCCGGCTGACGGTACCACCCGGCGATATGCGCTACACGCTCAAGCGCGTGTGGCTGACACGCGAGGAGGAACAGGGCTACTACTACGGCTTCTCGAACGAGGGCCTGTGGCCGTTGTGTCACCTGGCGCACGAACGCCCCGTCTTCCGCGCCGAGGACTGGGAACACTATCGCCAGGCCAACCGCCGCTTCGCGGATGCGGTGCTGGACGAGGCGGGGTCGGGCAAGGCCGTGGTGCTGGTGCAGGACTACCAGCTCGCGCTCGTGCCGCGGATGCTCAAGGAGGCGCGCCCGGATTTGCGCGTCGGCATGTTCTGGCACATCCCCTGGCCCAACCCGGAAGCGTTCCGCATCTGTCCCTGGGGAGCGGAGATTCTCGATGGCATGCTCGGTGCCGATCTCCTCGGCTTTCACCTGCAGCAATATTGCAACAGCTTTCTCGAGACCGTGGACCGCGTGCTCGAATCGCGTCTCGACTGGGATCACTTTTCCGCAGAACTGCGCGGCAGCCGCACGCGCGTGCGGCCGTTTCCCATCAGCGTGCAGCCGTGGTCCGAGCGCCACGTGCCCGGGGAAGATGCGCTCGCGAAGCAGATCACCGAACTCAGAACACAGCATCAGCTGGGGGACGTTTTCATCGCGGTCGGCGTGGATCGCATCGACTATACCAAGGGCATACCGGAGCGTTTCCGGGCCATCGCGCGATTGCTCGAAAAATATCCGCAGTATCGCGGGCGTTTCACCTTCGTCGAGCTCGGCGCACCATCGCGCACGCATATTCCGCGCTACCGCGAACACCTGGACGGGCTCGAGGCGCTAGCTGACGAAATCAACTGGAAGTACCAGAGCGAAGGCTGGAAACCGATCCATTTTCTCGTCGCGCACCATGACGCCAGAACCGTGCACGCCTTCCTGCGCATGGCGCCGATGTGCATCGTCAGCTCCCTGCATGACGGCATGAATCTGGTGGCAAAGGAGTACGTGGCGGCGCAATCCGGCGGCGACGGCGTGCTGGTGCTGTCGGAGTTCGCCGGCGCGGCGCGCGAGCTGGCCGACGCGCTGATCGTCAACCCGTACGATACCGAGCAATTCGCCGAGGCTGTTCGCTACGGCCTTGAAATGGATCCCGGGGAGCGGCGCGCGCGCATGCAGCGCCTCACCCGCCAGGTCGAGGAACACAATATCTACCGCTGGGCCGCGAATTTTCTCGCGGCACTCGCCGCTGAGCGCGTGGCGGGCACCGAAGCGGCCGGCGTCGGCAAGGCGGCGAACTCATAACGAACACCGGCAACGAGCCCGGCATTCATTTCGCTCCGGCGTTTGGTTATCATGCCTGCCGGCGCAAACCAAGGTCATCATCCATTGTACAAATTGCTGCGTGCCCTGCTGTTCCGGCTGCCCCCCGAAACCAGCCACTACCTGACCTTCACCCTGCTGCGCCTGTTTTATCACCTGCCCGGCGCAAGCACGCTCACGCGGTCCCTGTTTGCACGCCATCCGGCGCCGTTGCCGGTCACCGTGATGGGGCTGAATTTTTCCAACCCGGTCGGGCTCGCCGCCGGCCTGGACAAGAACGCCGAATACGTCCGGCCGCTGGCCGACTTCGGCTTTGGTTTTCTCGAACTCGGCACCGTCACACCCCGGCCGCAGCCCGGCAACCCCAAGCCACGCCTGTTCCGCCTGCCGCGCCAGGCGGCGCTGATCAACCGCATGGGTTTCAACAATGTGGGCGCGGGTAAATTTCTTGTGAACCTCGCGGCCCAGGGCAAACCCTGCCCGCTCGGCGTCAATATCGGCAAGAATCGCGACACCCCCCTGGAACAGGCCGCCGACGATTACCTCGCGGTGCTGAACTCGGTCTACCGCCTCGCCGATTACGTCGCGGTCAATATCTCCTCCCCCAACACCACCGGCCTGCGCGATCTGCAGCAGGAGGAAAACCTCGATGCGCTGCTGCGCGCGCTGAAAAACGAGCAGGCCGCGCTGGCGGACAAATATGGCCGCTACGTCCCCATCGCGCTCAAGATCGCCCCCGATCTGGACGACACCCAGATCGCCGCCATCGCGCGGCTGGTGCTGGAACACAAATTCGACGCCGTCATCGTCACCAATACCACTGTCGCCCGGCCCGGCCTCGCGGACAATCCACTGGCGCGCCAGAGCGGCGGTTTGAGCGGCCGCCCGCTCAAGGAACTTTCCACGGATGTCATTCGCAAGTTGCATAACCGGTTGCAGGGCGCCGTTCCGATCATCGGCGTGGGCGGGATCGAAAATGCGCAAGATGCGTGGGACAAGCTCGTCGCCGGCGCCGATCTGGTCCAGATATACACCGCGCTGATTTACGAGGGACCCTGTGTGGCACAGGCGATCACGCGCGGTCTGGCCGAACGCGTGCGGGCCTCCGGTTGCGCCACGCTGGCGGATGCCGTGGCGCAGGCGCGCCAGCAGAAAGCCGGTTAAAAAAAAGAAACAAAGGAATTCAGCCACAGAGAACACAGAGTTAAAACGGAAAAGATCTGCTCTCTGTGACCTCTGTGTGCTCTGTGGCAGATTATTAAGTTACCCGAATCAGGCGTCGGGGGCGCAGCCCACGACCACGCGATTGCGTCCTTCCCGTTTGGCCTGGTACATCGCCTTGTCGGCGTTCTGGATCAGCTCCTTCATGTCCACGGCCTGCCGGCCGAAGCAGGCCACGCCGACGCTGACGGTGATGCGCATCTTGTCGAGCTCGCGATGCAGGTCCGCGGGGATCGCCAGCGGCGCCTCCTCCACGGCCTTGCGCAAGCGTTCCGCCAGCTGGGCCGCCGTCTTCACCGGCGTGCTCGGCGTGATCACCATGATCTCCTCGCCGCCATAGCGCGCCACGATATCCGTGGTGCGGACGGTGTTCACGATCAGCTGCGCCAGGCCGCGCAACACCACGTCGCCGACCGGATGCCCGTAGGTATCGTTGATGCGCTTGAAGTGGTCGATGTCGATCAGCAGCACCGAAAGCGTCATGCCATAACGGCTGGCGCGCGCCACCTCGGTAGCCAGGCGGCGCTCCAGATAACGACGGTTGTAAATCCCCAGCACCGGGTCGGTGATGTTTTCCCGCTCGAGCACCGCCATGTAGCGCACGTCGCGCGCGGTCTCGAGCGATAACAGATTGACCACCAGCACGAAACAGGCGCCCAGGAAAAACACGGCGGGGACGACCAGGTCGGCGAACTGCTCGTGACTGCCCCAGAACACCGGAATGTAGGCGCCGTAACCGATGATGAATATGAAAATGAGCGAAGACAGGACGTACCAGCTGAACCGCGGGCGGCCGGGAGGAAGCAGCGTGATCAGTCGTCGGACGGGCCTCAGCGCCAGCAACTGAAGAATGATCCCGACAGCCACCAGCCCGTTGGCGATGAAATGCAGCATTTATGGCGAATTCGCGCGAAGTGCGTTACCGGACCGGGCTGAAAGTATCATTCACGAGGCGCCGTGGGAAGCCGCACGCAGGAACATTCCGGATGCATCACCCCTTTTGCCACCAGATCGAGCGGTTGTTCGCCGGCATGGCGCGGTCACCGGCGAGCAGCAGGCCGTTTTGCCCGGCCAGACGATTGACGTCCTCGAACAGTCGCACGCCGGAAACCGGATCGCGCGCCTTGAGCCAGCGGTCGAAATCCTCGTTACTGGGCTCAAGCGGACGATCGGCATAACGGTAAGGTCCGTAGACATACAGGATGCCGCCGGGCGCCAGCACCCGGCCGGCGCCGGCGAACAATCTTTCCACGCCCTGCCAGGAAACGATGTGTATCGTATTGATGCAGACCACGGCCCGTGTCTGCTTTACCGGCCAGTCATCGGCGAACAGATCGAGCGCCAGCGGCTCGCGCAGGTTGGGCAGGCCGGCCTCGGCGCGCCACGCAGCGATGCTGGGAAGGTTTTCGGCGATGTCGGTCGGCTGCCATGCCAGGTGCGGCAAAGCGCGCGCGAAATGCACCGCGTGCTGGCCGCTGCCGCTGCCGATTTCCAGCACCAGGCCGGGCGCGGTGAAAATCTCGCGCAATACCGCCAGAATCGGTTCCTGGTTGCGTTCGCAAGAGGGCGAGAATTGTTTCATGGTTCGCGCTATGGTGGATTATTATTCCCGTCAGCACAATCAAGGAGGATGCCCGTGCCCTATCTCAAGATTCAGACCAATCGTGAAATGGCTGAAGACACCCGGCAGGAGATTCTGAAAAAGACCTCGGTGCTGGTGTCGAAAAATCTCGGCAAACCCGAAAAATACGTCATGATACGACTGGACCCGCCGCAGGCCATGATGTTCGCGGGAAGCACCCTGCCCTGCGCCTACCTCGAACTCAAATCCATCGGCCTGCCGGAGAGCAAGACCGAGACGCTGTCGAAGGTGTTATGCCAGCTGATGCTGGACGAACTCAAGATCCCCTCGGAACGGGTTTATATCGAATTCGCGGATGCGAAGGATTCGATGTGGGGATGGAACAGCTCGACCTTTTGATTTTTCGGTAAAAAACCCGGAGCGGTGCCGATCCGAAGGGGCCGGGGCGATTGACTTCCGGGGCGGGCATATCATACTGATTCAGTAGGTCAAGGATATAAGGAGAAAACGAAGAACCACCCCGATCGAGGGCAGAAAAGTCAAAAACCTGACCATAAAACCCGCGCAAACAAAAACCGGCAAGAAGCGCAGGCACCGGAGGCAGCATGTTGCTTTACTGTTCCACATTCATCGGTCATGACTGACCCGACGCACCACGGACGCGGCCAGCCAATGAGACAACCTCTCTTCACGGGCTTGCGGGCGCGCCTGATCGTCCTGGTGTTGCTGGCGGCTGCCCCGGCGCTGGCGTTCATTCTTTACTCCGGCTTCGAGATGCGCCGGCAGGCGGAAACGGATGCCCTGGATCGCGCACAACAGGTCATCGCCCATGCTGCCAGCACCCAGCAACAGATATTCCAGGATACCCGCCAGCTTCTGAAGATTCTCGCCCAGGTCCCGCAGGTGCGCGAATCGAACGGCGTTGTTTGCGGCGCCTTCATGGCCGCTCTGCTGAAACAGTATCCGCATTACACCAATCTGGGTGTGGCGCGCCGCAACGGCGAGATCTTCTGCAGCGCGCTGCCGCTCAAGGGGCCCGTCGATATTTCCGACCGGCCTTACTTCCAGGCCGCCGTGGGTCACCGCGATTTTTCCGTCGGGGAATACCAGATCGGCCGCATCACCGGCAAGCCCGCGATCAATTTCGCCTATCCCGTGCTCGACCAGTCCGGGGAAGCCCGCACCATTCTTTTCGCCGCGCTCGACCTCGCCTGGCTCAAGCGGCTGGCGGCCGATTCACAGCTGCCGGAGAACTCGTCGTTCACCATGATCGATCGCAACGGGACGGTCCTGCTGCGTCACCCCGAGATCGACGGATGGGCGGGGCGTTCCATCGCGGACACGAGCCTGTTCGGCACCATCCGCGCCCGCGCCAACGGGGTCATGCAGTCTCACGGTCTCGACAATGTCGAACGCCTGTATGCCTTCGCCGCCCTGCGCGAGACCTCGGGCGAGCCGCTGGCCTACCTGAGCGTCGGCATCCCGGTCACCATCGCCTTCGCCGGCGCCAATGCCAGCCTGCTTCGCGGACTCACGGGCCTGGGCATGGTGACGCTGTTGACACTCGTCATTGCCTGGGTCGGCAGCAACATGTTCATCCTGCGACGCGTGAGCGCGCTGCTGGCTGCGGTGCGCCGCGTGTCCGCGGGCGACCTGTCCGCGCGCACCGACGTCTCTCCCCGGAACGATGAAATCGGTGAACTTTCGCGCGCCTTCGACAACATGGCGCAAAGTCTCGAACGGCGGGATGCCCGTATCCGCGAAGACGAAGTCCGCATCGCCCGCCTCAACCGCATATATGCCGTGTTGAGCAACATCAACGGCGCCATCATTCGCATCCACGAACGTGACGCCCTGTTGCAGGAGGCCTGCCGCATCGCCATGGACGAAGGCCGCTTCCGGCTCGCTTGCATCAGCCGGATTGACTCCGAAACCTTCCGGCTCATTCCTGCCTATATTTCGGGAAACGACCGGGACATGCTCCATGAAATCCGCCTGCGGCTCCCGGAAAACGCGGCGGACGACACCCATGGCATCGGCGCTGCCCTGCTCGTCGGCGAACCCGTGGTGGTCAACGATCTGGCGCAGGACGTGCGCGCGGGCGCGAACCGGGATATCGCGCTGCGCCACGGTTACCGCTCCTGTGTGCTGTTGCCACTGAAAATTTCCGGCAAACTGACCGGTTGCCTTCACCTGTACGCGGACGAGTCGGGTTTTTTCGACGACCAGGAAATGAAGCTGCTGCAGGAACTGGCGGCGGACATCTCGCTCGGGCTCGAACACATTGAAAACGAGGGAAAACTCCACAACCTGGCGAATTACGATCTCCTGACCGGACTGCCCAACCGTGATCTGTTCCGCGACCGGCTGGACCAGTCCCTGTCGCGCGCGCGGCATCACGGGCGCCATGTCGCCGTCATGATGCTGCACATCGACCGGCTCAAGGAGATCAACAGCCTCCACGGCCAGCATGTCGGCGACATGCTGCTGCGGGAAGCCGCGCGGCGCCTGCGCGGGCTGGTGCGTGAGGGCGATACCGTGGCGCGTGCCGGCAGCTCGGTTTTCAGCGCCGCGCTCGCCGACGTGGCGCATACCCGGGATGTCATCATGGTCGCGCGCAAGATCACCAACGTCTTTGCCGAACCCATTGACCTGGAAGACACGGAATTCTATGTCACCATCCGCATCGGCATCGCGGTTTCCCCGGAAGACGGGGATGACGTGGACACCATCCTGAAAAACGCCGAGGTGGCCCTCAACATATCGCAACGGGAGGCAGGCAGCACCTATCGCTTCTACACGCCGGAGATCAACACGCGCGCCCTGGAGCGGTTCGAGATCGAACAGGAACTGCGCCACGCGCTGGAACGGAATGAGTTCATCGTGCACTATCAGCCGGTGGTGGACATGAACACCGGAACCATTACCGGCTGCGAGGCCTTGCTGCGCTGGAACAACCAGACGCTCGGCGCGGTGTCGCCGGGCAGGTTCATCCCGGTCGCGGAGGAAACCGACCTGATCGTCCCCATCGGCGAGTGGGTGCTGCAAACCGCCTGCGAACAGGGTCGTCGCTGGCACGAGCAGGGCCTGAACCTGCGGCTGGCGGTCAACATCTCGGCCAAACAGCTGCGCCGCGCCGAATTCCCGGATACCGTGCTGACGATACTCCGGAATACCGGCGTGGATCCGGCGTCTTCCTCCCTGACCATGGAAATCACCGAATCCGAATTGATGGAAGACGCGGAGGGAACGGCGAAGCTCCTGAAAAACCTGCAGGCCCGGGGACTGTCGATATCGATCGACGACTTCGGCACCGGCTATTCCTCGCTGAGCTACCTCAAGCGCCTGCCGGTCGACACACTCAAGATCGATATTTCATTCATCCGCGACATCACCCGGTCGCATGACGATGCCGCCATCGTCAAGGCCATCATCGCGCTGGCGCACAGCCTCGACATGAAAGTCGTCGCCGAAGGCGTCGAAACCCGGGAACAATTCACCGCCCTGCGCGCCATCGGCTGCGACGCCGCCCAGGGATTCCTGTTCAGCCCGGCGGTGCTGGCGGCGGATTTTGAAAAGCTGAACGGGCGCTGCTTCACCCCGCAACTTTCATAGAAACTGGAAAAATAGACAGGATTCACAGGGCGAAGCGGAGTAGTCGCCGATGTACTTAACGTACATCGGCGCCGCTGAGCGCCCGCACAGGGATGTGCGGGCCGGGGTTTAGCGGGGTTTCTGGTGCGACCATGACAGCTTCCGGAGACTCGGCCCCGCCATCCGTGGCGGGGCGCTCGCCGGGACGAAGACACGTTAAGTGTCTTCGTCTGTTTCCGGCTCGCCCTGCTTAATCCTGTCCATTCATATTGCTCGAAGCACTTAACCCTTGATTGCAGCCAGCAGGACTTCGCACACGCGCTCAATGTGCTCCGGCGGCATGCCGGGATAAACCGGCAACGACAGGGTTTCGGTGCAGGCGTGCTCACAGACCGGCAGGCTGCCAGGTTTGTAATTGAGGTGCTTGTAAACTTCCTGCAGGTGCAGTCCCTGCGGATAGCACTGCGAAGTACCGATTTGCGCATCCGTCAACGCCTGGCGCACGGCATCGCGTTTCGGAATGCGCACGGTGTAGAGATTGAATACGTGCGTGCCGTGCTTCGGCAATGCCGGTGTTTTTACCGGCGAGCCGGCGAACCGTTTCGTATACTCCGCCGCCACCTTCTGCCGGCCGGCGATATCGTCCTTGATGCGCTTCAGCTTGAGGCGCAGTACCGCGGCCTGAACCTCATCAAGGCGGCTGTTCATGCCGATTTCGGTGTGCAGGAAGGGCTTGACCGCGCCGTGATTGCGCAAGCGGCGGATATGCTCGTTGACCGCGTCCGAGTTGGTCGTGACCATGCCGCCGTCGCCATAGCAACCGAGCACCTTCGTCGGATAGAAGCTGAAACTGCCGGTGTCGCCAAGGGCGCCGACCACCTTGCCGTTGTGCAGCGCGCCAAAGGACTGGGCACAGTCCTCGACCACGGCGAGCTTGTGTTTTTTCGCGATCTCCATGATCTCGCCCATCTCCGACGGATGGCCGAAGATGTGCACCGGCACGATGGCCTTCGTTTTGGCGGTGATTTTCGCGCGCACGCTCGCAGGATCGAGACAGAAACTGTCCGGCAGAATGTCCACAAACACCGGCGTGGCGCCGACCATGTCGATGGTCTCGGCCGAAGCGAAGAAAGTGAATGGCGTGGTAATAACCTCGTCGCCCTTGCCTACGCCGAGCGCGCGCAGCGAGAGATACAGCGAATCCGTGCCGTTCGCCACCGCGATGGCGTGCTTCACGCCGACGTATTCGGCGAATTCCTTTTCGAACGCCTGGGTGTGCGGACCGAGAATGAAGCTCCCGCGCGCGCCGGTCTCGCGGATGGCGGCGAGCCATTCGGTTTCAAGGCTTTTGTACTGCGTGGACAGATCGAGAAACGGAACGGGCTGAGCCCGGGTTACGGCGTGCATGCGGCGATTTTCTCCTTGACGAGCAGGGCCACGCGCAAGGCCTCGAGCCCCACCCGGCCGGTGACCAGGGGCGGCGTGCCGGTGCGCACGGATTTGACGAAGTATTCGAGTTCCGCGTCCAGCGGCGGGCGCGGCGTGATGTCGAGCTGCTCGGTGACGATGCGCGGCCACTTGCCGCCCTGCGGGTCCGGTTCGGAGCGCACCATTTCGAGCTTCTGGTCGATGTAATCGAGACCATAATAGTGGTCCGCGCCGAAGATGCGGATACGGCGCAGCTTCTTGTTCGAAACGCGGCTGGCGGTGACGTTCGCGACTGCGCCGTTCTCGAATTCGATGCGGGCATTGGCGATGTCCACGTGCTCGGTGAGCACGGGTATGCCGGTGGCGGCGATGTTGCGGATGTTCGATTTCACCAGCGACAGCACGATATCGATGTCGTGGATCATGAGGTCAGTCACCACGTCCACGTCGGTGGCGCGCTCGACGAACGGCCCGAGGCGGTGCACCTCGATGAAGCGCGGGTTCTGCGCGCGCTCGGCCAGCGCCATGATGCCGGCGTTGAAACGTTCGAGATGCCCGACCTGGAAAATCACCCCGGCGCGCTCGGCCAGCTCCACCAGCGCGCGCGACTCCTCGTAGCTCGGCGCGATCGGCTTTTCCATCAGCATGTGCACGCCCTTTTCGAGGAACGGGCGCGCCACGTCGCTGTGATAAATGGTCGGCACCACGATGCTCACGGCATCCACGCTGCCCAGCAGGTCGCGCGCGTCGGCATAGGCGCGGCAGCCGTGCTGCTCGGCCACTTCTTTCGCCACGCGCTCGTTGGAATCGGCGACGCCGACCAGCTCGACATCCGGCATGGCGGCATAGATACGCGCATGGAAACGGCCGAGATAACCGACGCCGGCGACGCCGACGCGCAGCTTCCCGGCGTTTCCTGACGGTTGTGTGTGAGCGGCTGCGGTCATGGGTTGTTCGGGTGGCGGAGTCCCTCAGCCAAGGCGAAGCCAAAAACAATAGTACGTTAGCGGCGCGGATTATACCGGAATTCGGCACCTGCGCCACGAACGGCAACCTGGTTCAGTGTTTCGGGCGCCCTGCCCCGATTCGGCAAATACTTTGCCGGGAATCGCTTCGGCGCAACCAACCGGCCGGGATCAATGTCGGACGGGTGCCGGCTGTATTATTGAACAGGGGCGCCAAACACCCTACAGTCGCTTGCAGTCCTGTGCAACCTTCCGAACCGACGCGCCCGCATGGAACCGAAAAGTGTACTGATTACCGGCTGCTCCACCGGCATCGGCAACTGCGTTGCACACGGCCTGCGGGAACGCGGCTACCGGGTATTCGCCAGCGCGCGCAAGGAAGCCGACGTCGCGGCCCTGTCGGCCGCGGGTTTTGAGAGCCTGCCGCTCGATCTGGATTCCTCCGGCTCGATCCGCGCCGCCGTGGAGACGGTGCTCGATCGCACGCAAGGGCGGCTCTTCGCCCTGATCAACAATGGCGCCTACGGCCAGCCGGGCGCGGTTGAGGACCTGTCGCGCGCGGTATTGCGGGCGCAATTCGAGACCAACCTGTTCGGCACGCAGGAACTGACCAACCTCGTCATTCCCGTCATGCGCGCCCGGGGGGAAGGCCGGATCATTCAAATGAGTTCGATACTGGGCATCGTCTGTTTCGCTTACCGCGGCGCCTACAACGCCACCAAGTTCGCGCTCGAAGCCCTGTCCGACACCCTGCGTCTGGAACTGCGTGATACCAATATATATGTCTCGCTCATCGAGCCCGGCCCGATCACAAGCCGTTTCCGCGCCAACGCCTACGCCGCCTTCCAGCGCCACATCGACCGCGAGCACAGCGCGCATCGTGAATATTACGCGCGCGTGGAAAAACGGCTCGCCGGCTCGCGACCCCTGCCCTTTACCCTGCCCCCTGAAGCCGTGCTGAAAAAAGTCATTCACGCCCTGGAGGCGCGCCGGCCGAAAGCGCGCTATGGCGTTACATTTCCCACGCATCTCTTTGCCGTGCTGCGGCGGCTGTTGCCAGCGCGCGTGCTCGACCAGATCCTGTTCGCCACCAGCAACGGCGGGCGGCGTTAGCCACAATAACCCTACATTAAATATTGTTGAGCATTGCGCTCGAATATTTTTGCACTAGATTTACCTTAAGAGTATTTGGTTGGCAGGAAGGTCGACTACCAGTTCCTCAAATCCCTTCTGGCCAGCCTGTCAGCTTGCTCAGATCAGCCTCTCTGGATTATTCCGGGCGGAGTAACACCAGAAATGAAAACAAAAAATACGCTGGCATTTGTACCCGTTGTACTCAGGTGTGCGGCAATTCCGGGCATGACCACCTGCTGTCTGCGTGGTCGGGCCAATTCCATGGAACGCGTACGAAGCGGGCGCAGGCGCTGCTGCGCATACGGGAGCATGACGGAATGGCCGTTCTGAAGAAACTGCGTGACGCCGGAGAATCGCTGATCGCGCGCGCCCCGGTGCGATGGATGCTGCTGTTGCTGGTGTCGGCGGCGGTCATCGCCACGGCGGCCGGCAGTTACCGCGAGATCGACAGGGAACTCACCGCGGTGGCGCTGTTGCGCCGGGAAACCGTGGCAAAGATCACGGCCGTTACGATCGCGGAAAAGTTCGGGCGTGTCGTCGACGTCGCCATTTCTCTCTCCACCCGCGTCCACTTCCGCAATCTGGTCGCACAAGGCCAATGGAGTGAGGCCATCGAGATCATGCGCACCGTGCCGCAGGATCTTCCTCATATCGAACGTTTATTCCTGACCGACACCCGGGGCACGCTGATGGCTGACATGCCGGCGCTGCCGCAGGTGCGCGGCGTCAATTTCGCCTTTCGCGACTGGTATCAGGGCGTAAGCCGGGACTGGCGCCCCTATGTCTCACCGGTTTACACCAGGGCGGCGCCCCCGCAAATCAATGTTTTCGCGGTGGCGGCGCCGATCAGGAATGCCGGTGGCGGCGTTGCGGGCATTCTGGTGCTGCAAATCCGGGCCGAGAGCCTGCTCGAATGGATCAATGCCATCGACACCGGCCGCAAGGGCTTCGTTTATCTCGTCGACTCGAAGGGGCAGCTGGCGTTCCATTCCAGGCACCCGGACAGACCGGAAATCGTCGACCTCTCGGGAATACCGGTGGTGGGCAAGCTGCTGCATGGAGAACATGGCGTGGAAACCGGGCTTGACCCGGTGGAGAACGAGGAGGCCATCGTGGCTTACGCTCCCGTGCCTGGCTATGGCTGGGGCGTCGTCTCGCATCAGCCCCTGCATGCATCGCTCGCCTATATCACCAAGGAAGCGCAACTGCGCCGCCTGTTGACGGGCTATGGCTTCATCCTGGCGCTCTGCGCCCTGGCGATCTACATGGCCTCGCGCATCGCCAGTGAACGCCGGCGGGCGGAAGACGATCGCCGCATGAAGTCGGAGCTTGAGCGGCGCGTGGCCGAACGCACACATCAGCTCGACGCCGCCAACAAGGAGCTCGAAGCCTTCAGTTATGCCGTCTCGCATGACCTGCGCGCCCCGCTGCGCTCGATTGACGGCTTTGGCCAGGCCCTGATCGAAGACTGCGCCGACCGGCTCGACGAACAGGGCCACCAGCACCTGCAACGGATTCGCAACGCCACCCAGCGCATGGGGATGCTGATCGACGATTTGCTCATGCTATCGCGCGTGACACGTACCGAGATGCGCCGCGAACTCACGGATCTGACCCAGACGGCGCGATCCGTGATTGCCGGACTGGAGATAGTTGAACCCGGTCATAAGGTCGAGTGCCAGGTGCAGGAACGCATGGTGGCGGACAGCGACCCGCACCTGATACGCATTGTCCTCGAGAACCTCCTCGGCAACGCCTGGAAATTCACCCAACGCACGAACCCGGCACGCATCCAGGTGGGCTCGACCACGGACGATGCCGGAACGCCCGTGTATTTCGTGCGCGACAACGGCGTGGGCTTCGACATGACCTATGCCGACAAGCTGTTCGGCGCCTTCCAGCGACTGCACGCCGCGTCCGATTTTCCCGGCACCGGGATCGGCCTGGCGACGGTGCAACGCATCATCCACCGCCATGGCGGCCGCGTCTGGGCGGAGGGCGAAACCGGCAAAGGGGCGAGTTTCTACTTCACCCTCGGGCCGTCCACGCGGTCATCACCCCAGGAGAATCCGGCATGAACATGGACACCATGACGATATTGCTGGTGGAAGACAATCCGGACGACGAGGAGCTGACCTTGCGCGCCCTGCGCCAGAACAACATCATGAACCGGGTGGATGTCGTGCGCGACGGCGCCGAGGCGATCGACTACCTGTTCTGCCAGGGCGCGCACAAGGCGCGCGATCCTTCGCAGAAACCGGCGATCGTCATGCTCGACCTGAAACTGCCGAAGCTGGACGGGCTGGAAGTCCTGCGGCGCATCCGCGCGGAAGAACGCACGCGTCTTCTGCCGGTCGTGATCCTGACTTCTTCCAGGGAAGAGCAGGATCTGATCAGCGGGTACAGCCTTGGCGCCAACAGCTACATCCGCAAGCCCGTGGACTTCAAACAGTTCGTCAACGCCGTGGGCCAGATCGGGCTCTACTGGCTGGTGCTGAACGAACCGCCGCCGAAGCAACCCTGAATTCATGCGCTGAATCATGAACCACGCCATGCCCAGATTTCTGAACACACTGATCGTCGAGGACTCGGACGACGACACCCAGCTGCTCGTCCGCGAACTGCGCGAAGGCGGATACGAGCCGGTCTTCACGCGTGTCGAGACGGGCGCAGCGATGCGCGCCAAACTGAAACAACAGGATTGGGACATCATCTTCGCCGATTTCACCATGCCGCAGTTCAACGCCTTCGAGGCGCTGCAGGCGCTGCATGAGGCCGGGCTCGACCTCCCCTTCATTGTCGTCTCAGGCACCATCGGCGAGGATCGCGCCGTACTGGCCATGAAGGCCGGCGCCCACGACTACATCCTCAAGGGCAACATGAAGCGTCTGTTGCCGGCCGTGGAGCGTGAACTGCGCGAGGCCAGAAACCGGCGTGAGCGCAAACAGGCGGAACAGACCATACGCCGCATGGCCTTCTATGACCTGCTCACCGACCTGCCCAACCGCAGTCATTTCCGCAATCAGACGCAACAGGCGGTCCAGGCCGGCATCCAGGAAGGACGGCCGGTGGCGTTGTTGATGATGGATCTGCGGCGATTCAAGGACGTCAACGACACCCTGGGCCACCGCTGCGGCGACCAGCTTCTGCAGCAGGTAGGCGCGCGCCTGCGCGCGGCCATGTTCCAGAACGACATGGTGGCGCGGCTGGGCGGCGACGAATTCGGGGTATTGCTCCCCGGAATGGCCGCCATCAGCGACATCGAGATCGTGGCAAGAAAAATTCTCAGCACGCTGGAGGCGCCCTTCGTCATCGAGGACGTTCCCATCGTGGTGGAAACCAGCCTCGGGGCTGTGGTCGCGCCGGAACACGGCACCGACGCGGATATCCTGCTGCAGCATGCCGATGTGGCCATGTATCATGCCAGGGAAACCGGCGCGAATTATTCCCTCTACGACCCGACGCACGATCCGCACAACCCGCGGCGGCTGGCCCTGATGGCGGAACTGCGACAGGCGATCGAGAACGACCAGTTGCAGCTGCACTATCAGCCCAAGATCGCACTCGCCACGGGCGGGATGATCGGGGCGGAGGCGCTGCTGCGCTGGCAACACCCGAAAACCGGGATGATCCCGCCCGATCAATTCATCCGGTCCGCCGAAAACACCGGCCTGATCAAGCCCCTGACGGACTGGGTGCTGGGCACCGGCCTGCGCCAGTGTTCCGAGGCCCTTGCCAGCGGCGCCTTGCGGCACCTGGCCATCAACATCTCGGCGCGTTCCCTGCATGACCTGCGCTTCCCGAACCTGGTCGGCAAATTCCTGAAGGCGAGCGGCATTGCTCCGGAAAAGCTCATGCTGGAGGTGACCGAAAGCGCCTTCATGGTGGATTTGCAGCGCACCGTGGAAACCCTGGCGGTGCTGAGCCACATGGGCATCCTGATCTCGATCGACGATTTTGGCACCGGCTTTTCATCACTGAACTACATCAAGAAACTGCCTGTGAACGAAATCAAGATCGACAAATCCTTCGTCAGCGACATGACCTCCAACGAAAACGATCTGTCCATCGTCCGCTCGATTATCGAGCTCGGCCACAACCTGGGACTGAAGGTGGTGGCGGAAGGCGTGGAGAACAAGGCCACCCTGGACAGCCTCGCCGCGCTCGGTTGTGACTACTGCCAGGGCTATTACATCAGCCGTCCGCTGCCGCACGAACGCTTCAAGGACTGGCCCGGTCACGCATCAGGCAAAACCTGATATCGGGACAAACCGGAAAACAGGAAAACACAGACATGACAACTCCCCTGCGTGTCCTGATCGTCGAGGACTCGGAAGCCGATACCGAACTGCTGCTGGACCAGCTGCGTCGCGCCGGCTACGACACCACCTGGGAAAGAGTGGAAACGGCCGGCGCCATGGAAGCCGCGCTCGACCGCCGGGAGTGGGACATCGTTATCGCCGATTACACCATGCCGCAATTCAAGGGCATCGACGCGCTCGGCCTGCTTCAGGAGCAAGAGATCGATATCCCCTTCATCATGCTCTCCGGCACCATCGGCGAAGACATTGCGGTCGCCGCCATGAAAGCCGGGGCGCATGACTACATCATGAAGCACAACACCGCGCGCCTGGTTCCGGCAATCAGGCGCGAACTCAGGGAGGCCGAGGTACGCCGTGAATTCCGCCGTGCCCAGGAACGGGTCCGGTACCTGGCCTATTACGATCCGCTGACGGACCTGCCGAACCGGGCGCTGTTTACCGACCGCCTGGAACAGGCCGTGCTTCTCGGAAAGCGCGAGAAAAACTTCTTCACCCTGATGCTCATGGACCTGGACCGCTTCAAGATCATCAACGATACCCTCGGTCACCATGCCGGTGATCAGGCATTGCAGCAGGTGGCGGCCCGGCTCAAAACATGCCTGCGCGAGTCCGACACGGTGGCGCGCATGGGCGGCGATGAATTTTCGGTTCTGCTGCCGACCACGACGCACGAGGACGGCGCCGTCGTGGTGGCCAGAAAAATCCTCACCAGCATCGCAAAATCGTTCCGGATCGAGGACCGGGAATTCAGGATCGGCATCAGCATGGGAATCGCCCTGTTTCCCGAGCATGGTGACGATATCGATGCGCTGCTGCGCGCCGCGGACATGGCGATGTACGAGGCCAAACGCCCGCGCAACGATTTCAGGATCTACAGTCCCGAGCCCGAGTCGGGATCCGGAAGCAACTGAGCTGCACGGAGCCGCGCCGCAGCGTCGACAGTCCGCTCAATCCAGCACGTGCGACACCAGCCCGTCGGCCAGCTTGGGTTCGAACCAGGTGGACTTGGGCGGCATCACCTGGCCGGCGTCGGCCACCGCCATCATGTCGGCGATGGATGTGGGAAACAGCGCGAATGCGCAGGCCATCTCGCCCGAATCCACGCGCCGCTCCAGCTCCTTCAGGCCGCGGATGCCGCCGACGAAATCAATGCGCTTGTCGCGGCGCGGATCGGCGATTCCGAGCACGGGTGAAATCAGGTTTTCCTGAAGCAGGCTGACATCCAGGCGCTTCACCGGATCGTTCGCGGGGATACGTTCCGGTTTGATGTTCAGACGATACCACTGACCTTTCAGGTACAGGCCGAATTCTCCGGTGCGCCCCGGTTTCACCATCGTGGATTCCGGTCTGACATTGAATGCCGCTTCGATTTTTTGCAGGAACGCCTCACGCGTCAATCCGTTCAGGTCCTTCACCACCCGGTTGTAGTCGAGGATCTGCATCTGGTTGTCGGGAAAAATCACCGCTAGAAAATAATTGCTGGACTCTTCCCCGGTATGTTTCGGGTTGGCCTTCTTGCGCGCCGCTGCCACGCGCGAGGCCGCCGCCGAGCGGTGGTGACCGTCGGCGATGTAAAGACAGTCCATGGCATCGAACAGGCCGGTAATGGCGTCCTGCTGCGCCTGATCGCGCATGACCCACAGCGTATGACGCACCCCGTCGTCGGCGGTGATGTCCACGTCCGGCGTCCCGGGCGTGACCTGATCGATGATGGCATCCACCGCGGATGAGCGCCGGTAGGTCAGGAACACCGGGCCGGTCTGGGCGTTCAGCGCCTCTATCTGGCGCACGCGATCGTCTTCCTTGTCGGGCCGGGTGAACTCATGCTTGCGGATGCGGTTGCTGTCGTAATCGGGAACCGCGGCCGCCGCCACGATGCCGGTCTGCCGGTGCGCGCCCATCACGAGGCGGTAGACGTAATAACAGGGCTCCGGGTCGCGCCCGAGCACGTTCGCTTTGAGCATCTTTTCAAAATTTTCCCGGCCCTTGGCGTACACCGCCGCGCTGTGCGGATCGGTGCCCGCGGGCAGATCGATCTCGGGCTTGGAGATATGCAGGAAACTCCAGGGCCTGCCCTGTGCGCGCGCACGCGCTTCTTCCGTGTTGAGCACATCGTAGGGCGGCGCGATGACCTCCGCGGCGAGGCGGGGTGCCGGACGCAGACCGGTGAAAGGACGAATCAGGGACATTTCAGCTCCGCGGAAGACAAAAAAGAGCGCACATTCAAAACCACTTGCCGGCAGAAATCAAACCGCATGGGCGCGCTTGGCGCGGCCTCATGGCTGGGCTAGCATACGCGGCGTTTCCGATCCTGCACGACAAAACCGATGGCCGAGACCTGCCGCAAATATCTTCCACCCGAATGGGCGCCGCAGAGCGGCGTCATGCTCACCTGGCCGCACGTGCACGGCGACTGGGCCAGGCGCCTGAAACAGGTCGAGCCGGTGTTCACCGACATCGCGCGGCAGGTGGCCCGGCGCGAAAAGGTGCTGATCTCCTGCTATGACCGCGCCCACCGCGAATATGTCGGCGAACTGCTGACCGCGGCCGGCGTGGACATGGGGCGAGTCATGCTGCGCACCGTGCCCTCCAACGACACCTGGGCGCGCGATCACGGGCCGCTCACGGTCGTGTGCAGCGGCGAGCCCGTGTTGCTCGATTTCGGGTTCAACGGCTGGGGTGGAAAATACGGATATGAGCTCGACAACCAGATCAACCGCCGGCTCTACGCCGCGGATGCCTTCGGCCAGACCCCGATGCAGACCGTGGACATGGTTCTCGAGGGTGGCTCCATCGAGGCCGACGGTTCCGGCACCCTGCTCACCACCGCACGCTGCCTGCTGGCGCCGACGCGCAATCCGAAACTCTCGAAGCAGCAGATTGAAAAGCGGCTCATGGAATTCCTTGGCATCAATCGTATCCTGTGGCTGCAACACGGCTATCTCGCCGGCGACGACACCGACAGCCACATCGATACGCTGGCGCGTCTTTGCGACAGCCGCACGATTGCCTACGTACGCTGCGACGATGCGGACGATGAACATTACGCGGAACTGAAGGCCATGGAGGAAGAACTGAAAGCCTTGCGTGCCGCGGACGGCCGGCCCTACCGTCTCGTGCCGCTGCCCTGGCCACGCGCGAAATTCGACGAAGACGGCAACCGCCTGCCCGCCACCTACGCCAATTTTCTCATCATCAACGGCGCGGTGCTGGTGCCAACCTATCAGGACCCCGCGGACAGCGAAGCACTGGCGCGCGTGCAGGAATGTTTTCCGGACCGCGAGATGGTCGCCGTCGACTGCCTGCCGCTCATATACCAGTTCGGCAGCCTGCACTGTGTAACCATGCAGCTGCCGGAGAGTGTGCTTTAGGCAGGGTCGGCTGAGACGGCCCAAATAAAAAACGGGAAGGCTGTAAAAACCTTCCCGTTCTGAATTGACTGAGTTTGTTCTGGCGGTTGTTACTTCTTGCCTTTGGCTTTGCCCCCGCCCTTGGCCTCGATACTGGTGGCGGTCATCTTGTACTCGACCGTCACCTTGTCGCCCACCTTGACGTCACCCGTCATTTTGGTGCCGGCATCGCGGGCCAGTTCCCAGTTTTCCTTGCCTTTCTTGACGACGATCTTGCTGTCCGTCACTTCCACCACTGGCCCGGTTACCTGATAGGCCATCGCCAGCGGACTGGCCAGCATCAAGGCCACTGCCATGATCATTGTCCGTTTCATGTATTGCTCCTTTTATAGTTGGGATGCGCAAGATAGAAATACGGCCTCTAGCTGTCAAGCGCCTGACCAAATGCCGCGCCGGAACATGCTAACATTGGCGCCATGAACAGCACGCTCAAGGTTGGTCTGGTGCAGCATGCCTGCACCGAGGATCGGAACAGCAATCTCGCCGCTTCGATCAGCGGCATACGCGAGGCCGCCGCGCGCGGCGCCCGACTGGTGCTGTTGCAGGAGCTGCACACCGGGGTTTATTTCTGCCAGACCGAAGACACCAAACGCTTCGACCAGGCCGAGCCGATCCCGGGCCCGAGTACGCAGGAGCTGGGCAAGCTCGCGAAGGAGTTGGGCGTCGTCATCGTCGGCTCGCTGTTCGAGCGACGTGCGCCCGGCGTGCATCACAACACCGCCGTGGTGCTGGAGTCGGACGGCCGCCTCGTCGGCCAGTACCGCAAGATGCACATCCCGGACGATCCGGGATTCTCCGAAAAATTCTATTTCACGCCGGGCGATCAGGGTTTCACGCCCATCGCCACCTCGGTCGGCACGCTCGGCGTGCTGGTCTGCTGGGACCAGTGGTATCCGGAGGCGGCGCGCCTGATGGCGATGCACGGCGCGGAAATCCTGCTCTACCCCACTGCCATCGGCTGGGACCCGCGCGATGATGAGGCGGAAAAGACCCGCCAGCGCGAGGCCTGGGTCACCATCCAGCGCGCGCACGCGATCGCCAACGGCCTGCCGCTGGTGGCCTGCAACCGCATCGGTACCGAACCCGACCCTTCCAGGCGCACGCCGGGCATTCAGTTCTGGGGGTCGAGCTTCATTGCCGGGCCGCAAGGGGAATTTCTGGTCCAGGCCACGACCGACAAGACCGAAGTGCTGGTGGCCGAAATCAGCCGCCAGCGGACCGAAGACGTGCGCCGCATCTGGCCCTTTTTCCGCGACCGGCGCATCGACGCGTACCAGGATTTACTTAAACGCTACGGGAAATAACAAAGCAACCGCAGATGAACGCGGATGTGGACTGGATATCTGCTTTCCACTTTCGTGATCTGCGTTAATCTGCGTTTATCTGCGGTTTCACAAAATTATTTATGGCCAAACCTATCCTCCTCCATTCCGCTGCCGAGCTGCTCCAGCGCATTCTCGGCGAAAAAATACCCGCCGACCGGCAGATGGAAGGCTATTTCCGGACGCACCGCGACATGGGCGTGCGCGACCGCGGCTTCGTGGCGGAGACCGTCTACGGTTGCCTGCGCGAAAGACGCTGGCTGGAACACATCGCCGGCAGCGCGCTGCTGCTCGACGTGGTGGCCGCTTACCTGCTTACGCACGGCTACAGCGCCCGCGCGCTCGAAGAAACCGGCTTTCGCGGCGATGCGCGCGGGATGGTGGAACGCGCGCGCACGCTCGACAAAACCACGCTGCCGTTTGCGATTCAGGCGAACCTGCCGGACTGGCTGGCGGAGCGACTGCGCGCCCAATTCGGCGACGCGGAAGCGCTGGCCCTGGCCCTGGCGCTGAATCAGCCGGCGCCGGTGGACATGCGCGTCAACACGCTCAAGGCCAAACGCGACGAAGCCCAGGCACGTCTCGCGCAGGAAGGATTTCCGTGCGAGGTCACGCCCTGGTCGCCTTCCGGTCTGCGACGCCGTGACCGCGCGCCGGTTTTCAAAACGCATTGTTTCAAGGAAGGATTATTCGAGGTGCAGGACGAAGGCAGCCAGTTGCTGGCACTGATGCTGGAACCCCGGCGGCAGGAGATGGTCGTGGACTTCTGCGCCGGCGCCGGCGGCAAGACCCTGCACATCGGCGCGCTCATGGCCAATACCGGCACGGTATATGCCTTCGATGTGCTGGCCAAGCGCCTGGAAAAACTCAAGCCGCGGCTGCGGCGCGCCGGTCTGAACAACGTCCGCATGGTCACGATCAGTCACGAGCGCGACGCGCGGGTGCAGCGACTGGAGGGAAAAATCGACCGCGTGCTGGTGGACGCGCCCTGCTCCGGCACCGGCACCCTGCGGCGCAATCCCGACATCAAGTGGCGCGACATCAACCTGGCCGAGCTGACGGACACCCAGCAACGCATCCTGGCGGCCGCGGCCGGACTGCTCAAGCCCGGCGGGCGGCTGGTGTATGCGACGTGCAGCCTGCTGAAGGAAGAAAACGAGGACATCGTGGAAAAATTCCTGGCGACACACCCGGAATTTCATGTGGTTCCGGCAAGCGAAATTCTGGTGCGGCGTCACGTACCGCTGTCCATGACGGGTGACGCCCTCCGGCTCCTGCCTCACCTCCATCAGACCGATGGTTTCTACGCCGTTACCCTGGAAAGAAAGCAGTAGTTATAAATAATATGACAAGACGAAGGAGCGCAGCGACTTGGGCTACCTTGTCGGCAAGACGAACGAGCCTGGCGAAACAGGGCTAGCTTTTTTGTGCCAGCGCGCGCCGGCGGCGGTGGATCAACATGATCAACCAGAACAGAATGCCCGCCACCAGCAAGCCCAGCAATATGTACAACTGGTAATGTTTGAAATCGTCCAGGATGAGGCGGAAGGCTTCGCCGGAAAGATAGCCCGCAGTGGCGAACGCAACCGCCCAGACCACGGCGCCGATCAGGTTGAGAACGAAGAATCGTGTACGTGAAATATGGGCCGCGCCGACGGCAAACGGCGTGACATTGCGCAGGCCATAGAAAAACCGGAAGGAAAGAATAAGAAGATTCTGGTGGCGGTGCAGGTGCCGGTAAACTTTCGCGGCGCTTTCCTGCCACGAAAGGCGCCGGGCGATGATTTTCGGCCCGTAATGCCGGCCGAGGTAATAATACAACTGGTCGCCGGTGAAGCTGCCGGTCAGGGCCGCGGCCATAACCCACGGCAACTCCAGAAACCCCATGTGCGCGGCCAACCCGCCCAGGATGAGAATCGTCTCACCTTCCAGAAAGGTTCCGATCAGAATGGCCAGATAGCCATAATTCCTGATCAGCTCGCTCAAGAGCTCATGCGACATGTGCGGCGGCGAAAATCAGTTCGATGACGGGTTGCAATAAAAAGCCCCGTACAAGGACGGGGCCGGAAAACAAGTTACTTGTCGTGTCTGTTCGTATGTTCAGCGGGGAATGACGCGCGTGGCCTGTTTGCCCTTCGGTCCCTGAGTGTGCTCAAACTCGACCTTTTGCCCCTCGTTCAGACTCTTGTATCCATCGCCTTCAATGGTGGAAAAATGCACGAATACATCTTCACTGCCGTCGCTCGGGGTGATAAAGCCATAGCCCTTCGCGTTGTTGAACCACTTCACGGTACCGGTCTGCATACATCCCCCTTTCTTATATGGAACCTGAAACCGCCCGCCCTGCGGTCGGGGCTGGCGCGAAAACATCCTACGTCAACTGGCCCGACAAAACAATTCTGCCCGGGAAGACAGGAACACAACTCTGTTTAGACGAACTCTATGGCGGGGGACGTTTGAGCAAACTCTAATATTCCTTGATTTAATACTCCTCGCGGCCGCCGGAACGCCCGCGCTTGAGGGAAGCACGATGCTTCTTGGCGGCCAGCCGGCGCTCCTTCATGGCCCGGCTGACACGGGTGGCCTTGCGCGGCTTGGGCACGCGGTTCAGGGCGCGCAATCTGTGCGCCAGGCGCTCGAACGCCACTTCGCGATTGCGGATCTGGGAGCGGTTCTCCGTGGCCGTCACCACCACCCCCGAGGGCGCATGGGTCAGGCGTACTGCCGATTCGGTGCGGTTGACGTGCTGCCCGCCGGGACCGGAGGCGCGATAGGTATCCACGCGCACTTCCCGTTCCAGGGTGGCGCGATCCAGGGCGTAGGGTGGGGATTTGGCGGCTTTCGGCTGCATGCGGTGTCAGGATCGGTTCAAAACGTGTTTTTCGCGGCCTAGTTGATAAAATACGCGCCCTTCAGCTGCACCGAATAATAAAGGAAAAGTCGCATGATCGTTATCCTCAAACCCGACATGGGTGAGAAGAACCCGGAATACCGGCAGATTCTCGATTTTCTGGCGCACAAACCGAACATCAAGACGCGTGTGCACCAGGAAATCGGCGCGCAGCAGACGCTCACGGAAATCTACCTCATCGGCGACACCGCCGCGCTCGACAAGACCGAGATCGAGAGCCTGCCGGGCGTGGAGCGCGTGGTGCGCATCTCGGAGGAATACCGCATACTCGGACGCCATCGCGACGACCGCCGGGCCACGGGCTTCGAATACAACGGCGTCAAGTTCAACCAGGACAATCTCAATGTCTTCGCCGGCCTGTGCGCCGTGGACAATCCCGAGCATGTCGAGATGATGCTGAAGGCGCTGCGCGACAACGGCCAGGTGTGCACGCGCATGGGCGCCTACAAGCCGCGCACCAACCCGTATTCGTTCCAGGGGCATGGCAAATCCTGCCTGCCGTGGGTGTTCGAGCTGGCCGGCCGCTACGGCATCAAGGTGATCGCCATGGAGATCACCCACGATTCGCACCTGGTCGAAATCCAGGAGGCGCTGCGCCAGACCGGCAATCCCACCGGCGTGATGCTGCAGATCGGCACGCGCAACACGCAGAATTTCGAACTGCTGAAAATCGTCGGACGCCAGCGGGAGCTGCCGGTGCTGCTCAAGCGCGGCTTCGGCATCACGCTGGAGGAATCGCTGAACGCGGCCGAGTATCTGGCGAGCGAAGGCAACCGCAATATCGTCTTCGGCCTGCGCGGCATGAAAACCAACATGGGCGACCCGCACCGCAACTTCGTCGACTTCGCGCACGTGCCGGTGGTCAAGCGCCTGACGCGCATGCCGGTGTGCATCGATCCCTCGCATTCCGTCGGCTCGCGCGACCGCGCGCCCGACGGCATGCTGGATATTTCACACGTGACCGCGCAGGGCGTGATCGCCGGCGCCAACATGGTGCTGGTGGATTTTCACCCGGTGCCGACCAAGGCGCTGGTGGACGGCCCGCAGGCGCTGCTGCTGGAGGAGCTGCCCTACTTCCTCGAAGACATCGCCATCGCGCGCGAGGCCTACGAAAAACGCCGCGAATTGACGCGGCGTTTCCTGAAAAAATAACAGCCCGGCGCCGGGGTGCCGGGAGACCAGGGCAAAACTACCAGCGCCCGATGCCGTAAACCACGTCAAGGACCACGCGCGTATTGCGGTCCATCAGCACGATGTCCTGACCGATGCGCACGCGCACATAGGACGACGGCAATCGCGACAGCTTGCGCTCCAGTTCATGCGGCAGGGCATCACCCTCGAGTCCGGGCGGCAGCCGGTCGCGCTTGGCGAGTCCCGGCGGGAGATGGCCGCCGCGCTTGGCCAGCCCCGGCGGCAGGCCTTTTCCGCCGCGGTAGTAATCGTGAATGTACTCGCGGTCGCGGTCGTTGATGCGGACGTCGACCACACCGCCGGTGTCGTCCTTGATCACCACCCGGCCGGACGTTGATGTATACGACGCGCAGCCGCCCAGCAGGATTGCCGCCAGCACGAGCAAGGCATATTTGTTCATGGCAATGGTCCTTTTTGCTCCGGAAAATCCAGATAACCGATAACCCGCCCGAGCGGCATGGACGGCGTTATTTCGCCTTCGAATAATGCCGCAGGGCCTTGCCGACGTAGAGCTGGCGCGGGCGGTCGATGCCGTGGGATTCGCCCTGCAACTCGAGCCAGTGGCTGACCCAGCCGGCGGTGCGCGCCACGGCGAACACGGCGGTGAACATGTTCATCGGGAAGCCCATCGCCCGCAGCAGGATGCCGGAGTAGAAATCCACGTTTGGGTACAGCTTGCGCCCGATGAAGTATTCGTCCTTGAGCGCGATCTCTTCAAGGCGCATGGCGATCTCGAGCAGCGGATCGTCCTTGCCGAGATGCGTCAGCACCTTTTTCGCCTGCGCCTGGATGACGCGCGAACGCGGGTCGAAGTTCTTGTAGATGCGGTGCCCGAAACCCATGAGGCGGAAGGAATCGTCCTTGTCCTTGGCACGGGCGATGGCCTTGGGAATATTCTCGACCGAGCCGATTTCCATCAGCATCTTGAGCACGGCCTCGTTGGCCCCGCCGTGCGCCGGACCCCACAGGCTGGCGATACCGGCGGCGATGCAGGCAAAAGGATTGGCGCCGCTCGACGCGGCCAGCCGCACGGTCGAGGTCGAAGCGTTCTGCTCGTGGTCGGCGTGCAGGGTGAAGATCACGTCCAGCGCCCGGGCCAGCACCGGGTCCACGACATATTCGGCAACCGGGGAACCGAACATCATCTGCAGAAAGTTCGAGGCGTAGTCGAGCTTGTTGTTCGGATAGCGCATCGGCCGGCCGATGGAATAGGTGTAGCTGGCGGCGGCCAGCATCGGCATCTTGGCAATCAGGCGCGTGGCGGCGAGCTGGCGGTCGTTGGCGTCGCGGATGTTCATGACGTCGTGATAGAAGGCCGACAACGCGCCGACCACGCCCACCATGACCGCCATCGGATGGGCGTCACGGCGGAAGCCGCGATAGAACGACAGCACCTGCTCATGCAGCAGATTGTGGCTACCGAGGGCCAGGTCAAGCTGGGTGCGCTGCATCACCGTGGGCAGTTCGCCGTTCATCAGCAGGTAGGCCACCTCGATGAAATCGCTGTGCTCGGCCAGTTCCTCGATCGGATACCCGCGATAAAGCAGGATGCCCTTGTCACCGTCCACGAAGGTGATGGCGCTCTTGCACGCGGCGGTGGAGCGGAAACCGGGATCGAAGGCGAGCAGGCCGTGACGCGAATACAGCGACTGGATGTCCACGGCGCTGGGGCCGAGCGCGCCGTCCAGCACCGGCAGGCTGCCGTCGTTGTTCGCTTCCGAAATTACCGCGTTAACGTATTTGGTCGTCATGTCGTGCGCCCTTTCAGACAGCCGGAAATCCAAGGATTGACCATATCATAACGGGTGTCCAGCCCGGAACTCAGGGCCGCTCGTAAACCCACTGGAGCAGCGCCTCCTGCACCGCCTCGCCGGCGGCGGAGTCGGCCCGGGCGTGATTATGCAGGCACACCACCGCCATGCGCCGGCCGGCGCGGTCCAGCACGTAGCCGGCCACGCTGCGCACGTCGCGCAACAGGCCGGTTTTGAGATGCATCTGTCCCTCCAGCGCGGCACCGTTGAAGCGCCGGCGCAGGGTCCCGTCCATGGCGGCAATGGGGAGCGAGGAAACGAATTCCGGCATATACGGGCTCTGCCAGCCGGCCAGCAGCACCTGGCCCAGATGGCGCGCGGAAATGGTTTCCTCGCGCGACAGCCCGGCGCCGTTTTCCAGCACCAGTTCCGGAAACGCGAGGTTCTTCTGCCGCAGCCACGCGCGCACGGCTTCGATGCCCTTGTCGGTGGTGCCGGGCGCGCCGGCCCGTTCCGCTCCCAGCGTAAGCAGCAACTGGCGCGTCATGACGTTGTTGCTGTATTTGTTGATGGAACGAATGATATCGGCCAGCGGCGGCGACCAGGCGGTGTGGAACAGCGTTGCCTCGGACGGAACCGCCGCCTCGCGCACACCGCCCGTGAAACGCCCGCCGAGCTCGGCCCACAGCGCGCGGAACAGGCCGAGAACGTACGGCGCGGGTTCGGACACCACGCGGAACAGTTCGTTGCTGCCGCAATCGGCATCGTAAGCGCCGCTGAAGATCACGCGCGTGCGGTCCTGCTCGTGGCGTACTTTCATGTCCAGCCGGCGCGTCCAGCCACGGCAAGCGCCATCGGCCAGTGTCACGCGATTCTCGATTTCGACGTTGGCCGGCAGCGGGTCGGCGACAATCTGCACGCGCTTGTCCGGCGGCTGCGGGATGAAACGGAAATTCACCGCCTGGAAATTCACCAGCAGGGCGTTCGGCAGCACGTTGTAGGCGCGCAGCGGCTGGTTGTCGAAATCGGCCGGATCGCCCGCCTCGCGCACAAACTGGCTCTGGTCGAGCACCAGGTCGCCTTCGATGGTTTCCAGCCCCGCGGCGCGCAGCGCGCGCAGCAAGCGCCAGAAATGCTCGATGACGAGATAGGGATCGCCGTAACCTTTTATATAGAGATCGCCGGCCAGGCGCCCGTCACGCACGGGTTGCGTGACATAGGCCTCGGTTTTCCAGCGCCAGGCCGGGCTCAGCGCTTCCAGCGCCGCCAGCGTGGTCAGCAGCTTCATGACCGAAGCCGGCTGGCGCGGCCGGTTGGCTTCCACGGACAGCACCGGTTCGTCCCGGCCGATTTCGTGCACGTACAAGCTCAGCCCGCGCGCCGGGAAACCGTGATTCCTGAGCGCCTGCGCCACGGGCTCGGGCAGCGGGTCCGGCCCCGCGCCGGCGGCGCAAACCGGCGCCAGCCAGCCAAGGCCCAGCACCAGCAGCAGCGCGTATTTCCACGGTGGCACGGGCTTCATGCGGCCTCCTTCCACCAGCGTGCGATCACCTCGCCCACCCGGGGATTGGCCAGGTAACCGTAGGACCGATGCACGTTCAGCCCTTGTTCGTTGCGGAAATAGTTGAAAATGCCCCCGTTCACGTCGGTGATGGACTGGATCAGGCCCAGCTTCAGCATGGCCTGGTAATCGTCACGCAGCGTCGGGTCCAGCGCCGTGAGATCGCCCTGCGCAGTCAGGTTGGCCCAGTGCCGGATAATGTGAGGATAGCGCTGGGTCCCCCTTTCGCGCGCGCCGCGCAGGCGTCTCTGGGTAAAGCGCATGCCCAGCGGGCTGCCGAGGGTCAGGAACAGGTCGACCTGGCCCGGATTTTTCTCGATGTGCGTCAGTTCCCACAGGGCATCGTAAGCGATCACGCTGCCCATGCTGTGCGCAATAATAAGGATGCGGTCGCCGTCCGCGAGCATCCGGCGCAGCGGCGCCTTGAGCAGCTCGCGCACCTGCTCGCCGATGCCGCCATCGTCACTGAAATAGCGCTGGGTTTCCCGGATCGTGTTCTTCACCGCCGGGTCCGGCAGCAGCGGGATGAGAAATTGAAACAGGTCCGCGGCCGTAACCATCAGCCAGGCGAACCGGCGGCGCCACGACAAGGCCTCGCGCACGTCTTCCCGCGTGGGGCCATCCTGCTTCAGCAGCGCGTCGATCCAGGGCAGGTCCTCGTCCAGCGGCTTGTAGCTCTGGTAATAAAGCGGATTCCACGGGATCAGCAGAAAGGCCCCGGGGTCGGCCTCGATTTCCGCGGCCACCGCGGGATCGGCGCGTTCGACACCCCGCTGCAGGCTGCGCAGCAGCTGGCGCCGGTGCTCTTCCGACGGTGGTTTGGGATTCTTGCCGGGAACGAAAATGATGCGATTGATCATGCTCAGAAACTATATGCGCTCGGGCGCCGGGGCGCCAAGGACGCCAATGAAATTCAGGATTTTAACCCGGGGATTCGTTAGACTTTCCGGATTCCTGGCGGCTTGGCGACTTGGCGGTGAAAAATAAATATCAAGTCCTCATCCTCGGCCACGGCGAAATGGGCCGGGCGATGGAATACCTGCTGCATGCGCGCCACACGCTCACGATCTGGGATCGCCATCCCGTGCCCAATGTACCGCCGGTGGCGCTTGAATCCGCCGCCGCACGGCAGGACATCGTCCTCTTCTGTCTGCCGGCCCAGCCCCATTTCGAGCTGGCCGGCCGGATACGGGCCGGCCTGCGCCCGGATAGCCTGTGTGTCAGTATCGCCAAGGGGCTCGACGACGAGGGCCGTACCGCCGTCCGGGCACTGACCCAGGCGCTGGGACCACAGGCCGCCATCGCCGTGCTGTACGGACCGATGATCTCGGAGGAAATCCGCGCCGGCCGCCCGGCCTTCGCGCAGGCGGGCACGGCACGGGCCGAGAGTTTCGCCCGGCTGCGCGGGCTGTTCGCCGGCACGCCGCTGTACCTCGAACACAGCACCGATATCGAGGGCATTTCCTGGGCGGCCGTGCTCAAGAACGTCTACGCCATCCTGTTCGGCGTGGCCGACGGGCTGGAACTGGGCGACAACATGCGCGGCTATCTCGCCACGGCAGCCATGCATGAGCTGGAGCGCATCGTCGCCGGCCTGGGCGGATCGGCGGGCGCGGCGCACCGGCTCGCCGGCCTCGGCGACCTGATTACCACCGCCACCAGCAAGGGCTCGCATCATCACGAACTGGGTCGCCTGCTGGCGCGCGGCGCAACCGGCGCGCTCGAAGGCGAAGGCGTGCACACGCTGAAGATGGTGCGCGCCCACCGGCTGTTCGATCCGCGCCCGCATCCCCTGTTCGATCTCGCCGGACGGCTGCTTGACCGGCCCGAAGCGGCGCGCGAGCTGATGAAAAACTTTCTGGAACAGCTGGCGTGAACAAAAATTTTTTCGGAAATTCATCTTTCAAACCGGCGTGAAATAAGGTTAGAATGCCCGTCCAGTTATGACATTTCCCAACATGATCCAGCGGAATTGCCCAAACTGAACCCGCAACAGAAAGCGGCGGCGCAGTACATCAATGGCCCCCTGCTGGTACTGGCAGGCGCGGGCAGCGGCAAGACCTCCGTCATCACCCGCAAGATCGCCTGGCTCATCCGCGACTACGGCATCCCGCCGCGCAATATCGTCGCCGTCACCTTCACCAACAAGGCCGCGCGCGAAATGAAAACCCGCGTCGCCGACCTGATGGACGGGCAGCACAGCAAGGAACTGCTGATCTCCACTTTTCACAGCTTCGGCCTGAAAATCCTGCGTGAGCACCTGGAGCAGATCGGCTACCGGCCGGGCTTCTCGCTGTACGACGGCGAGGACAGCCAGGCGCTGCTGAGCAAACTGCTGCGCGGGCAGTATGCCGGCAAGAACAACCCCGCCGAGGCCGTGCGTTACCAGATATCCATGTGGAAAAACAACCTGGTCTCGCCGGCCGAGGCACCGCTCGCGGCCGGCGGTGAGTCGATCCAGGACGTGGCGGCACGGGTCTACGGCGAATACGAGCGCCATCTCCAGGCCTACAACGCCATGGATCTCGACGATCTCATCCTCAAGCCGGTGCGCCTGTTCCAGAACCAGCCGGAAATCCTGGAGGAATGGCGCCGCCGCGTGCGCTACCTGCTGGTGGACGAATACCAGGACACCAACCTGTGCCAGTACGAGCTGGTCAAGCTGCTTGCCGGTCACCGCGGCATGCTGACCGTGGTGGGCGACGACGACCAGTCCATCTACACCTGGCGCGGCGCGCACCCCGAGAACCTGAAACAGCTGCAACAGGATTTCCCGCAGCTCAAAGTCGTCAAGCTCGAACAGAACTACCGTTCCAGCGGGCGCATCCTCAAGGCCGCCAACGCCCTGATCGCCAACAACCCGCATATCTTCGAAAAGTCGCTGTGGTGCGACCGCGATTACGGCGCGCCCCTGCGCGTGCTGCGTGCGCGCGGCGACGAGCACGAGGCCGAGCGCGTGGTCTCCGAGCTGCTGTACCACAAATTCAAGAACAACACGGATTTCCGGGATTACGCCGTCCTGTACCGCGAGAACAACCAGTCGCGCGTGCTCGAGCGCGTGCTGCGCGAGCGGCGCATACCGTACTTCCTGAGCGGCGGGACCTCGTTCTTCGACAAGACCGAAATCAAGGACGTCATGGCCTACCTGCGCCTGCTGTGCAACCCGGGCGACGACAACGCCTTCCTGCGCGTGATCAACACGCCGCGGCGCGAGATCGGCCCGGCCACGCTGGAGCTGCTGGCCGCGCACGCCGCCGAGATCGGCACCAGCCTGTTACAGGCGTCCATGGACCCCGGCATCGACACCAAGCTCACCGCGCGCCAGGAAACATCGCTGCGCGGCTTCACCCACTGGCTGATGGAAATGATCACCAAGTCGGAGGACGAGGAGCCGGCCAAGCTGGTGTGCGACATGCTGGCCGACCTGCATTACGAGGACTGGCTCAAGGACACCTGCAACGATCACAAGATCGCGCAACGCCGCATGGAAAACGTGCTGGAACTGGTGGGTTGGATCCAGCGCCTGGCGCGTCAGGAAGAGGACATGACGCTGAGCGACCTGGTGGCGCGCCTGACTCTCTCCGGCATCCTGGACAAGGGCGACCAGGAAAACCCCGGCGACCTGGTGTCGCTCATGACGGTGCACGCCGCCAAGGGGCTGGAGTTCCAGCATGTCTTCCTCGTCGGCATGGAGGAAGGCCTGCTGCCGCATCACCAGAACCAGTCGGACGCGGGCGTGGCGGAAGAGCGCCGCCTCGCCTACGTCGCCATGACGCGTGCGCGCCAGACGCTGACCTTCTCCTTCGCTGACCGGCGCAAGCGCGGCGGCGAGGTCATCATCTGTGAACCCAGCCGTTTCCTCAAGGAAATGCCGGCGGACGACCTCAAATGGGAAGAACCGGATCGGGAGCCCGACCCCCAGGCCATGCTCGGCCGCGCCGATGTCTATCTCGCCAACCTGCGGAACATGCTGGGTAATAACTCGTAGGTGATCCGGGCAGTCTCCGGCAACCAAGAAAAAACGAGAGTAGGGTGTGCTGAGCGTCAGCGAAGCGCACCGATAGAAGCCTAACGGTGCGCAACGCTGCGCTTTTGCGCACCCTACCTGTGAGTGTCTGTACCAACCCCTTCCCGGGACCCCGTCCCGGCGGGTAGAAAACCCCTGCTTTATCCGTTATCCTTGCCCCCATTAGAACTCAAGGATGGTTCAGTATCGTGAGATTGGGGCGGGATATTGAAGGGTTTTTTCCATCCATGACAAAAAAAATAAGCAAACGCAGGAAGGAAAGGGCCCGCCAGCGCGAGCTGGCACAGGACTTTTCCGGCGTGAGCCTGACGCCGGACGGCTTCCACACGTTCTACACCAAGTTCATCAACCTGCGCTTCCCGATGAAGATCGCGCATGTGCTGGAACTGCGCTACCTCATCAACCACGCCGTTGACCATTACAAAGAACCGTCGCCCACGCCGACGTATCGCCAGTTCCGCGACAGCCTGCAATCGGCGCTGGATTCCTTCGGCATCGACAACCAGCGCCACAGCGAGCGCATGCTCAGGATACTGAGCATGTTCCGCGACATCCATTACGCGCACTCGATTGCCTCGCGCGATGCCGAGCGGCAACTGCGCGAAGGCATGGAACGCAACCGCGAAGACTACGCCAAGGCTGTGCGCTACGGGCTGTTCTTCATTTTCGCCGGCGTCAGCTTCATCGTCATCTGGCTGGCCACGCCGAGCGCGCACCTGATCGTCAAACTGCTGCCGGCGCTATACTGCTGGTTCTCGCTGCGCTATTTCCACAAGCTGCCGGCGCTGGACAAGGAACATGACAAGCTGACGCAAGGCGTCAACGACGTGCTGCGCCGCCGCGTCAACTCCCTCAACTGGAAGACCCTGATCCACAAGCTCGCCCTCGTGCTCGGCTACAAGCGTGTAGCGGGAGTCGAGGTCTTTGATGTGGATATTGATCACGAGCAGATTAATCGGTCGGCTTATCATTAGGCCTCGTCTGCGCGAAAGCCCTCTTCGTCGTCATGCCCGCGTAGGCGGGCATCCAGGTCTTAAATGACCAAAAGCCGCCTCTGGCGGCTTTTTCTTTTTCGTCATTTCGGCGGAAGCCGGTATCCAGTTATTATTGAATCGCCTTCGGCGATGATGAACGGCTAAGGGCGTTTCCGCACCGCGGGCAGGCCCATTTCTTTTGGCCGAACAAAAGAAATGGGCGAAAGAAAAGGCCGCCCGGATGGCGCACTGATCCTCGCATTCGCGGCTTTGAGTTCCCGGCGCTGGTCCAACGCGCCATCCCTGTCGCGTGGGCCAGTCGCCAACCTCCTGTTGGCGACCCCTTCGGGGCGCACGCCCAAAGCCTTGCGGTGTCGGGTGCGCCATACGGGGACTGAAAACACCTTGCCCTGCAAGGTCGGTATAAATGTGCATACCCGCACGTGCTGTATATCACTATAAGGAATTGCTCATATACCAGAAAATTTTCCTTTCATATCATTCCCAATATACTGGACAGTGCAGCAGAATATTGCCGCATGATCCGTATACGCAACTGTTATGTGTGAATATCCACAATGAGTGCAAGCCACGAGGAGAAAAGAAATGACAATTCGATTCTTAAAAAGAATATGGGCTGGAGTATTGTTGCTGTTTATTTCAGGTGTCAGTCACGCTGCGCTTATTGCGCCCGCTGGCCTAAATACTGGTGACAAGTTTCATCTAATATTTGTAACATCCGGAACTACCGATGCCTATTCAGCGGATATTGCAACGTATAACGCATTTGTGCAGGCAACTGCTGATGCGGCAGGAATAGGAAGTGCTATCGGGCTCACTGATTGGCGCGTTTTAGGAAGCACACCGACCGTCAATGCCGCGGATAATTTAGCTTCAATATTCAATAATCAGACGAATGTTCCAATTTACAATATAGATCCGAGTCCAACGCTCGTTGATCCGTTAAATGGAATTTTTAACAATATTGTTGCTAATAGCCTAACGGACCTTTGGGTTAATGGTTCTACTAACAACATTCTATACGAAGAAGATGGCACTCCAAATTATGGAAATGTATGGACTGGTACAACACCAAGTGGGAATGCATATCCTAATCTTGCTCTTGGTTCATCAACGGGGTTTTCCAGTTACGCATTTCCTTACAATACAGAGTCGAATATTTATGCTGGTTATACCAACCAATTCATCCAATGGCACCTTTATGGCGTATCACAAGAACTTATAGTTCTTGAAAATGGAAACGTTGCGTTATCTGCTGTCCCCGTGCCCGCTGCAGTTTGGTTATTTGGCACAGGTTTATTGAGCCTAATCGGCATGGCAAGCCGCAAAAAATGCAGTAATTGTTAGCGGCTTCACCGAAGGAGGTAAAGAACCACATAACAATCGGTTCCAGGCGACCGGCTACGCCGGCGCATGAACCGGGGCGTTAGCTAAAACTTCCCCGTATGGCGCGCCCGAGCATCGCTAGCCTCGGGGCCAAGCGCCCGAAGGGCAGCGTGAGGGATCACCCTGATCGCTCGCCAGGACAGGGATGTCCTGTCGGGCGACCGCCATGACCGAGGCGCGAAGCACAGGAGAGCGCGCCATCCGGGCGGCCTTTTCTTTCGTCCATTTCTTTTGGCCGAACAAAAGAAATGGATCCCAGGGTGCAGGGGCGGGAGCCACCCGCGCTTTTTTATACAGTTATCGCCGCAGGCGATACACCCTATCCTCTCGGATGATGTTGCTCATGCAAGGTCTTCAATCTTGCCTGCGCAACATGCGTATAAATCTGCGTGGTAGATAAGTCAGCGTGACCGAGGAGCATCTGGACCACGCGCAGGTCGGCGCCGTGGTTGAGCAGGTGCGTGGCGAAGGCATGGCGCAGGGTGTGGGGTGACAGCTTTTTGACGTCGATGCCGGCCTGGCGGGTGTGGCCCTTGAGGTTATGCCAGAAGGCCTGGCGGGTCATGGGGCCGCCGCGGGCGGTGGTGAAGAGCGCGTCGGTCGAGCGGCTTTTGACGAGCTTGGACCGGCCTTCGGCCAGATAACGGCTGATCCACGAAATGGCCTCCTCGCCGAGCGGCACCAGCCGTTCCTTGTCGCCCTTGCCGATGACGCGCACGACGCCCTGCGTCAGGCTCACCTGCGACAGCGTCAGCCCCACCAGCTCCGACACGCGCAGGCCGGTGGCGTAAAGGGTTTCCAGCATGGCACGGTCGCGCAGGCCGAGAGGCTTCGCGACATCCGGCGATTCCAGCAGTTTTTCCACCTGCTCTTCGCTCAGCGATTTCGGCAGCGGCCGGCCGAGCTTGGGCGAGTCGATCAGCGCCGTGGGGTCGGTTTTGATTTTTCCCTCGCGCACCAGATAACCGTAAAACCGCCGCAGGCTGGAAAGCAGCCGCGCCGTGGTGCGCGGGCGCGCGCCCTTGCCGACACTGCCCGAGAGATAATCCAGCAGGTCCGCGCGCGAGGCCAAGATCAGTGGCGTGCCGCGCTTCGAAATCCAGCGCTCCAGCCCCTCCAGGTCGCGCCGGTAGGCTTCGAGCGTGTTGGCGCTCAGCCCTTCCTGCAACCACAGGGCGTCGCAAAAGCGCTCTATGAGTTCCTTATTCTTTGCGTTCATGCGCCAGCAGCCAGTGCTTCAAATCCAGCGGCGAGCCCGAACGCTTACCCATGAAACCGCCCATCGTCGCTCTCAGCTTCCTGCTTCCCGCGACACTTGTACGTCCCTGTACATCGCCGTAACCCGAAGCCACCACGCGGTGGCAAGGCACGATGATGGGAACGGGATTGGCGCGGCAGGCATTGCCCACGGCGCGCGCGGAGGTGTCGAGTTTTTTCGCCAGCACGCCGTAGCTGAGCGTCCTGCCCGCGGGAATCCGCCGCAACGCGCGCCATACGCGCTGCTGGAATGGCGTGCCGTCGAGCTTGAGCGGCAGGCGGAAGGTCATGCCGGGATTGCTGAAATAGATCTTCAGGGCACGAGAGACTTTGCGGGCTTGCGTGCTGCGTGGCGGCGACAGCGGCGTGTTTTTGTCCAGAAAGCTGATGTCAATGATCGCATCGCCTTCCAGCATGAAACCGACACGTCCAAAGGGGGCGGTAATCACCGCATCGAAATCCCTGATCCTTTTTCCGTGACGCATGGTTTCATTATCCATGGGAGGGATGTTTGGCGCTAGGGTAAGCTTTTGTCGAGCGGGCTTCGCCCGCGTTATTTGAATCTGGGATGCTCCGCCCCCGACCCAGGGTGACTTTCTTTGCTCGTGCAAAGAAAGTCACCAAAGAAACACGTGGCCCCGGAGCACGCGAAAGCTTCCTCCGTTCCTAGCCCCACCGGGCGCTCGCCAACTCGTCGGCCGCAAACAACGCGGCTCGACTCAAACAGGGGCTCGCTTAAAAGCCCCCGGTGGGGCTGCGGTACTCGGCACGCGCTACGGGGCCTAAAAAACCTACTCGTAGAAACTCCCAAGAATCCGGTGAGATGGGTAGCTCACCTCCCCGTATGGCGCGCCCGAGCATCGCAGCCGGCATCGGGGTATTCGCGCGCCCCGTGTTCGAGCCCAAGCCGCGTTGTTGGCGGCTGGCGAGTTGGGGCGCGCGCCGAGGCCGGCGAGAAGCGCAAGGGGGTATTCGCGCCATCCGGGCGCGCTTTCTTTTGGGTACTTTTCTTTGCGCGAGCAAAGAAAAGTACCTCGCCCGCGGTGCGGAAACCGCAATTAGGGTTTTGAGTCGCGCGCGGAGCGCGCGAACCATTCAAGACCTGGACCCCGGCTTTCGCCGGGGTGACAACAAAATAAAAAGCCGCCCTTTCGGGCGGCTTTTTTATTCAAACCCTGGATTCCCGCTTACGCGGGAATGACGGCAATTAAACCTTCTCCCGAACGCGGGCCGCCTTACCAGCCAGATCGCGCAGGTAATAAAGCTTGGCGCGGCGCACGTCGCCCCGGCGGCTTACCTCGATCTTGGCGATGGCCGAGCTGTACAGCGGGAACACGCGCTCCACGCCTTCTCCATAGGAGGTCTTGCGTACCGTGAACGAAGAGTTGTAACCGCTGTTGCGGCGCGCGACGACCATGCCTTCGAAGGCCTGGAGACGTTCGCGCTCGCCTTCCTGCACCTTCACGTGCACGGTAACGGTGTCACCCGGGGAGAATTCGGGGACTTTTTTGTCCGCCATCATTCGCGTTTCCAGTTCCTGCATGATCTTGCTCATTTTTCGACTCCTGACTCTTTGAGATATTCCCGCTGGAATTCTTCCAGCAGCTGTTTCTGCTCTTGGTTCAACGTCAATCTTTCCAGCAAATCCGGCCGGCGCAACCAGGTCCGTCCCAGCGAGCGCTTGAGGCGCCAGCGGCGGATCTTTTCATGATCGCCCGACAGCAATACTTCCGGCACTTTCCGCCCGGCGTACTCCTCCGGGCGCGTGTAATGCTCGCAATCCAGCAGGCCTTCCACGAAGGAATCCTGCTGCGCCGAATCCTCGTCGCCCAGCGCGCCGGGAAGCTGGCGCGTCACGGCGTCGATCAGCACCATCGCCGCCAGTTCACCACCGGAGAGGACGTAGTCGCCGATCGACCACTCCTCGTCCACTTCCGCCTGGAGCAGGCGCTCGTCGATGCCTTCGTAGCGCCCGGCGAGAAGTATCATCCCTTCCCGCTTCGACAGCTCCAGCACCGCGGCATGATCCAGCTGGCGGCCCTGGGGCGACAGGTACATCACCTTCACCGCTTTGCCCTGCTCGCCGCGAGCCGCGCGGATCGCGCGCTGCAGCGGCTCGATCATCATCACCATGCCCGGGCCGCCGCCATAAGGCCGGTCGTCCACGCTGCGGTGCTTGTCTTCCGTGTAATCGCGCGGGTTCCACACCCGCAGCGTCAGCAATCCGTTCTTGACCGCCCTTCCGGTGATGCCGTGGGCGCTGATGGCCTCGAACATCGGCGGAAACAGACTGATCACGTCAATGCGCATGGGTCAGAAGTCCGCGTCCCAATCCACCCGGATCACGCCCGCTTCCAGATCCACCTGGCGGATGACGCTGGCCGTCGCCGGCAGCCACCGCTCCTTTCCGTTACGTACCACCAGCACGTCGTTGGCGCCGGTCTCGACCAGGTGGTCCACCTTGCCGAGACTTTGCCCGGCGAGCGTGACGACTTCGAGCCCCACCAGCTGCGCCCAGTAATATTCGCCTTTCGACGGCGGCGGCAACTGCGAAAACTTTATCTCGATGTCCGCGCCGATCAACTGGCTCGCCTGATCGCGGTCATCCACGCCGGCGAGCTTCACCACCACACCCTTGCCTTGCGCGCGCCCGTCTTCGACAACCATCTCGCGCCAGCCTTCGGCGGTTTTCACGAGCCAGGGCGAGTAATCGATGATCGTTTCGCGCGGGCGGGCGTGGGAAAAAACCTTGACCCAGCCCTGCACCCCGAACAGGCCGGTGATCCGGCCGAAATGCACCAAGCCGTCAGGGCGTGACGGGTCGGTCATAACGAACGAATCAAGCGGCTTTGGCGGCCTGCTTCAGCAGATCAGCCACGCGCTCGGTCGGCTTGGCGCCTTTGCTCAGCCAGTACTGCACGCGCTCCATGTCCACCTTCAGCTTGATTTCTTTTGCGCTCGCGAGCGGATTGTAAAATCCGATGCGCTCGATGTTGTTGCCGTTCAGCGCACGACGCCGGTCAGCGACAATGATGCGGTAATAGGGCCGCTTGTTCGCGCCGCCACGTGCCAGACGTATGGTTACCATTCGATCTACCTCACTCCGTTAGAAAGCCCCGCCCGGCCGGACAGGGCCCGTACAAGCTTCGAGAAAGGGCGCGATTTTACCCTCGATACCGCGGGAAATGAAGGGGCACGGCCGAAAAACCCGCTGTTATTCAACAGTCTGAGCCGGATCAAGGTTTCCCGGGCGGGGGTTTTGCCATTATCCCCGGAAACCGGGCCTGAACGCGTCTGCGCGTCAAAAAAGGCTTGCAAACCAGCCGTGGCGGGCAGATAACTTAATGACCAACCCGTTTCCGACCGAGGGGGGCAACATGAACAAACCCTTAGCGATGCCCGCGGGCATGGTCCTCCGGGCCGAGGCGCCCGAGGAATATGCCGGTATCCTGACCCCGGAAGCGCTCGATTTCGTTGCGGACCTGGCGCGGCGTTTCGGGCCCGGGCGGGAACAACTGCTGGCGCGGCGAGCGGAGCGTCAGGCGCAGCTGGACCGCGGCATCAAACCGGAGTTCCCGTTCGAGACCCGCGCGGTGCGCGAGGCCGACTGGACCGTGGCGCCGGTGCCGGCGGAGATACAGGACCGCCGCGTCGAGATCACCGGGCCGGTGGAACGCAAGATGATCATCAACGCGCTCAATTCCGGGGCCAATGTCTTCCTCGCCGATCTCGAAGACTCGCTCGCGCCCACCTGGGACAACGTCATCCGGGGGCAAGTGAACCTGCGCGACGCCGTGCGGCGCTCGATCAGTTACGACAGCCCGGAAGGCAAGCATTACACGCTGAACACCAAAACGGCGATCCTGTTCGTGCGCCCGCGCGGCTGGCACCTGACCGAAAAGCATGTGCTGGTGGATGGCAAGCCGGTGTCGGCCAGCCTGTTCGATTTTGGCTTGTATTTCTTTCACAACGCCAGGGCGCTGCTCGAACGCGGCACCGCGCCCTACTTCTACCTGCCCAAGCTGGAAAGCTATCTCGAAGCCCGGTTATGGAACGAGGTGTTCCTGTGGGCGCAGGAGCGCCTGGGCATTCCGCGCGGCACCATCAAGGCCACGGTGCTGATCGAAACCATCCTCGCGGCTTTCGACATGGACGAAATCCTGTACGAACTGCGCGAACATTCGGCCGGCCTCAATTGCGGCCGCTGGGATTATCTTTTCAGCACCATCAAGAAGTTCCACAACGACCCGGATTTCATCCTCGCCGACCGCGGGCAGGTCAGCATGACGGCGCCGTTCATGCTGGCGTATTCGCTGCTGCTGATACAAACCTGCCACCGGCGCAACGCCCACGCCATGGGCGGGATGGCGGCGCAGATTCCGATCAAGTCCAACCCGGCGGCGAACGAGGCCGCGCTGGCCAAGGTGCGCGCCGACAAGGAGCGCGAGGCCAAGGACGGACATGACGGCACCTGGGTGGCGCATCCGGGGCTGGTACCGCTGGCGAAAGACGTCTTCGACCGGCTCATGCCCACGCCGAACCAGATTCATCGCAAGCGCCACGACGTGCTGGTGCCCGCTTCCGACCTGCTCGCCTTCGCCCCGAAGGCACCGATCACGGAGGCCGGGCTGCGCCTCAACATCGAGGTCGGCATCGAATACCTGGGCGCGTGGCTGGCCGGCACCGGCTGCGTGCAGATTCACAACCTCATGGAAG